>JBJTCH010000054.1:0-8141 GCA_046091745.1 Opitutaceae bacterium | reverse complement strand
GCCTTCGCAGATGTGGCCATGAGTTCAAGCAGCCCATTTCCCGCGTCAGCGGTTCGTTCGGTGCCTGGAATTCCCGACTGCGAAAGCAGGAAGCCGGTCGCCGTGATTCGTGGCCTGTTGGCAACAAGCCCGCCGCAGTGTTAGATGGATGACAGGCGGGACGCCTGTCCTACTTCATCTCCTCCACCACCTTGCGCGCGACGGCGTGGATGATGCCGCGCTCGCCGGCGTGGTCCACGGTGAAGGTCACGAGGACGAACTTCCGGCCATCGGCGAGTTCCACATACGCGCAGTCGTGCCGCGTCTGGCTGGTCCAGCCGGCCTTCGACCACAGCTTCGCGCCCTCGGGCAGCGCGGAGCCGGTGAACTTGCTCTGGCTATCGGCGTCCTTCTCCTTGCTGAACGGGTCGCGCTTGAGCAGCGCCATCATCTCGCCGCTGCGCTTGGTCGAGACACATTTGCTCGTGACGATCTCGGTCATGAGCCGCGCGATGAGCGACATGATTGTCCACAGCTACAACGAGGCGACGCACTACGTCATTGACCTGCTCACCGGCACGACCAGCGGGCCGGAACTGTCTGACGCGGACATCAAGGAGTGGTTCGATAAGCGCAACGCCGTGAACCGCCACTTCACCTCGCTCGGTTACACGGGCGTGAACGCGAACAAGAAGCCCTGGTGCGAAGGGCCGTATGGTCGCGAGACGCAGGCGATCAAGCTCTTCGAGCCGAAGCGCAACATGCTCACCACCGACGACACCGCGCGGCTGCTCGTCGAGATCGTCAACGGTCAGTGCGTCACGCCCGCCCGCAGCCGCGAGATGCTGGAACTGATGAAGCGCGATCCCTCGGCCCCGACCTCCGATCCCGACGACCAGGCGAAATTCTCCGGCCCGGGACTGCCCGCCGGCACGCGCCTCTGGTCCAAGGCCGGCTGGACAAGCCAGACCCGGCACGACGCGATCCACGTCGAGTTGCCCGGCGGCGCGCGCTTCATCCTCGTGACCTTCACCGTCGGCCACGCCTCCAACCGGGAGATCCTGCGCCACGTCGCCTCCGAAGTGTCCCGCGCGATGGCGGCGCGTTGAGCGAGGGCTCGGGGCTTGCCGCGGTCGCGCGCGACGCGAATGCTCGCGGCACCCTATGAGCAATCCCCTTACCCGTCGCGCGCTTCTGCGCCGCGGCATCCCCGGCATCATCGCCGCCGGCCTCGCGCCCCAGGTCGTTTCCGCCCGTCTGTTCGGAAAATCCGCGCCGAGCAACCGCCTCACGATCGGGCTCGTCGGCAACGGCCTCATCTGCAACGCCCACGCCGGCACGCTCCTTGGACTGACCGACGACTGCCGCGTCATCGCCACCTGCGACGTCGTGCGCGCCAAGGCCGAGAAGATGCGCGACCGCATCGAGACCAGCTACGGGAAATCCAAGGACGCCGGCGGCCGTTCCGGCGACGTCCGCATCTTCGCCACCCACGAGGAACTCGTGGCGCGCGACGACATCGACATCGTCTTCGCCTGCACCCCGGACCACTGGCACGCCGCGGTATCCGCGGCCGCGATGCGCGCCGGGAAGGACGTCTATTGCGAGAAGCCCCTCACGCTCACCGTCCGCGAGGGCCGCACGCTGGTGAACATCGCCCGCTCGCACGGCCGCATCTTGCAGACCGGCACCCAGCAGCGCTCGAACAAGTCCTTCCGGAAAGCCGCCGAGATCGTGCGCAACGGCTGGATCGGCGACATCAAGGTCATCCGCACGCGTCTCGGAAAATTCCCCGAGGCGCTCCCGCTGCCCGAGGAGCCCGTGCCGGCCGGCTTTGATTACGATCGCTGGCTCGGACCGACGCCGTGGCGCCCCTACAACGAGAAGCGCGTCAAGGGCGACTACGGCGGCGGCTGGCGCTGCTTCTTCGAATATGGCGGCCGCAAGAACGGCGACTGGGGCGCCCATCATTTCGACATCATCCAGAACGCCCTCGGCATGGACGGCGGTGGCCCGGTCGAGTTCATTCCCAAGGGCTACGAGGGCTGCGAGTTCCAGACGCACGTCTACGCGAATGGCATTCGCGTTGAACGCGATGACGACCTCGCGAAGTCGATGATCGAGTTCCGCGGCACCAAGGGCACGGTCTGGGTCTCCCGCGACGATTTCCTCGAGACCGATCCGCCGGAGCTGGCGGCCCGCCCGCTGCGCGGCGAGGACATCCACCTCTACGCGAGCGACCATCATCACCTCGACTTCTTCAACTGCGTGCGCACCCGCCGCCATCCGATCGCCGATGTCGAGGTCGGCCATCGCACCGCGACGATCTGCCACCTCAACGTGATCGCCGCCAAGGTGGGTCGGGCGGTCCGCTGGGATCCCGCCAAGGAGGAGATCATCGGCGACCCGCTCGCCGCCAGTCTGCTCGATCGTCCGCGTCGCGCCGGCTACGCGCTCCTCTGAGGCGAAAGGAACCACCATGAATAACCTCTCTTCCCTCGCCCTGCGTCTCTTCGCCGCGCTCGCCGTCCCGGCGCTTCCCGCGCTCCGCGCCGCCGAGCGCGCCCCCGCGCTCGCGTCGCTCACCTACTCCGGCGATCAGTCCGCGCTCGAAGCACTCGACCGCGAGCTTGTCGCCGCGGGCAAGGATACCGCCAAGCTCACCGCCCTCCGCGGCTCCCTGCTGGCCGTTTTGCGCCATCGCGACGCCAGTTACGCGGGCAAACAGGCCGCCGCCCAGCGGCTGGGGCTCGTGCTCGCCGCGTTGCCACCGGCTGAACGCGCCGCCGATTACCGCCCGCTGTCCGCGTTGCTGGAGGATCCGCTCAACTGCGACGTGGCCCGGCTCGCGCTCGATCCGGCTCCGGGCGCGGTGGTGGACCAGATGTTCACGGCCGCGTTGGACAAGGTGTCCGGTGCTCATCGCGTGTCATTGCTCACCTCGCTCGGCTCCCGCCGCGTGGCTTCCGCCGTGCCGGCGCTCACGCGCCTCGCGAGCGACACCGACGCCACGACCGCCCTTGCCGCGATCCGCGCGCTGACGTCCATCGGTGGCGCCGCGGCCGACGCCGCGCTGAAGACGGCGACCGGCGCCACTCCCGCCGCCCGGGCCGCGGCGCGGTTGAAAGTCATCCCCGGTCTTTCCGACGAAGCCGCCCTCGCCTCGCTGGCCGAGATCGAGCGCGACACCACCCTACCCGCCGCCTCGCGCCGCGCCGCCTTCCGGCAACAGCTCGACCGCGATGCGACCGCCTCGCTCCCGCGACTGAAGGAGGCGCTGCAAGGTTCCGATTGGGATCGAAAGGAAGTCGCCTTGGAGGCGATCAGCACGTCGCCCTCACCCGAGCGGATCAACCTGCTCGTCGCCGGGCTCAACAGCTGGGACGCACCCACGCAGGTGGCCGTGATCGGGATCCTTGCCCGCACCGGCGCCGTCGCGGCGGTCCCGGCGGTTTCCGCCGCCGCGCGCGGGGCGAGTCCGGAGATCCGCGAAGCCGCGCTCGAGGCACTCGGCTCGCTGCCGGGCTCCAAGGACACGACTTCGTTGCTGCTCGGAGCCGCCACCGGCACCGAGGACGCCGCCAAGGCCGCCCGCCGGAGCCTCGCGCGCCTGAAAGGCCCGGGCGTATCGGAGGCGATTCTCGCGGCCGCGGAAAAAGGCTACAACGCGTCCCGAGCGTCGGCCTTGGAATCCATCGCCGCGCGCAATCTCACCGAGGGAATCCCGCTGTTGCTCCGCGCGCGCGAAGCTTCCGAGACCGCGATCCGCAACGCCGCCCTCTCCGCGCTGGCCGAGATCGGGCCCTACTCTTCCCAAGCCGCGGTCATCGCCTGGGCGGTCGCCGCTTCGGACGACACCGAGCGCACCCGCGCGCTCCGCGCGGTCGTCGCGGTCACCCAACGCGGCACCGACGCCGCGGCCCGCGCCAAGCCGTTGTTCGCGGCAATCGAGTCCGCGCCAACCGAGTCCGCCGAACGACTGCTCGGCGCCCTGCCGCGCCTCGGCGGCGAGGAAGGCGTAGCCTGTGCCGCGCGGCTGGCGGCCAGGACCGACGCCAAGCTGTCCGCCGCCGCTGTCGCCACCCTCGCCCGTTGGCCGGATGCCGCCGCGCTTCCCGCGCTCGCGAGTCTCGCGAAATCGGCCGGCGTCCCCGCGGCCCGCGAGGCGGCGCTCACCGCCGCCTCCCAAATGCTGGAAAAAGCCCACGACGCCTGGACTCCCGCGCGCAGCGACGCGCTTAATCAATTGCTCGACGCGTCCCAGGACGCCGCCGCACGCAAGTCGCTCGTCGCCCTGCTCGCGCGCGCCAACGATGAGAAGGCGGCGGGGCTAGCGGCCGCGTTGCAGTCTGACGCCGCGCTAGGCGCAGACGCCCGTTACGCCGCCGGCGCCATCGCCGCCAACCGTCGCGGAGCCCCCAAGGCCCGCGGGAAACCCGCGTCGAGCGCCGGCAACGCGGTCGACGGCAAGACCTCCTCACGCTGGACCGTGCCCACCCTCGGCGAGGAATGGCTGGAACTCGATTACCACGTGAGCCGTCCGTTTCGCCGCATCACCCTCGACCAAACCGCGCGTGCCGCGGAGTTCCCGGAGAAGTACAGCGTGCACGTGACCGACGATCCGAAGAACCCCGGCCCCGCCGTCGCGGAAGGCACGGGTCAGCGCAACCGGACGGTGATCGACTTGCCCGCGGCTCCCGCCGGGCGCTACGTCATCATTCGCAATCTCGCCGAGCGGAAGGACTCCTCGTGGAGCGTATGCGAGGTCTACCTCGACTGAATGAATCAGGCGCGGGACTACCCCGCGCCATGAAAGGATGAGCCGGCCGGTTCCAACCCGCCGGCTGCTGATCGTCAGCCCGCACTTCCCGCCGCTCAACGCGCCCGATCACCAGCGGGTGCGCATGAGCCTGCCGCATTACGCCGCCTGCGGCTGGGAGCCCGTCGTGTTGTGCATCGCGCGTGACCGGCAGAGCGGGGTGTTCGAGGAGGAGTTGTCCGCCACGGTTCCTCCCGACGTGCGGGTGATCGCCGTGCCGGCGTTTTCACCGCGCTGGACGCGTCTGATCGGCGTCGGAAATTCAGGCCTGCGCTGCTGGTTGCCGATGCTGTTCGCCGGGCTGCGCCTGTTGCGCGCGGAGAGGTTCGACCTGGTGTTCTTCTCCACCACGCAGTTTTTCACGTTCACGCTCGGACGGATCTGGCGACGACTGCGCGGCGTGCCGTACGTGTTCGACATGCAGGATCCCTGGCGGACGGACTACTACGAACGCCCGGGGTCTCGTCGTCCGCCCGGCGGCTGGAAATACCGGGTCGCGCGGCTGGTGGCCTGGACGCTCGAAGGGTGGTCGTTCCGGCGCGTCTCGGGGGTCATGAGCGTATCGCCCGCCTACATTCAGGATCTGCGCACCCGCTATCCGCGGCTTACCGATGTGCCGGCGGAGACGATACGTTTCGGCGCCAGTGTGGAAGACCTGGTGGCGGCGCGTCGTATCTCCTCGCCGGCGCCTGCCTTCAACCGTGCAGCGGGCGAGGTTCACTTCGTCTACACCGGCGCCTCGGGTCCGGTCACCCCGCACGCCTTGACCGTTCTGTTCGATGCCGTGCGGCTGTTTCGCGCGCGTCAGCCGGAACGCGCCGTCCGTCTCCGTTTTCACTTTCTCGGCACCAGCTATGTCGCCCCCGGGGAAGGCCGTCCGTCCGTGGTACCGCTCGCGGAGCGGCTCGGCGTCGCGGATCTCGTCTCGGAAATCCCGCACCGGCTTGGGCACCTGGAATGCCTGCGGCTGCAGGAACAGGCCGATGTCCTGCTGCTACCCGGCTCCAGCGACCCGGCCTATTCGCCATCCAAGACTTATCCTTATTTCATCACCGGACGTCCGGTGCTCGGCCTGGTCTTCGCCGGCAGCGTGCTGGAGGGACTCCTCGGCGAACTGGGCGGCGCTCACGTGGTGAGCTTCACGGAACAGGGCTCCAAGGACGACGCGCATGCGTCGATCGGGCGTTTTCTCGAGGCGGCGGTCGACGGTCGCGCCGTCGAGCTGATCGAGCCCCGCCGCGAGGAGCACTTCGCCCGCAACTTTCTCGCGGCGAGCCTCACAGCCCGGCAGGCGGAACTTTTCACCGCGGCGTGCGCGCAGCGGGACTGAGCCCGCGGACGGCGCCCGATTCGGCGTTGCCACTCCGCGCGGCTCCTCTTGCGCTAACGGCGTCGTGCCCATCCCCCCTGCGTATCCCCGGCATCAGCTGAAATCCCGGTGGCTTGCGGCGACTGTTGCCGCGCTGCTCGCCGTTTGTTCCCACGGCGCGTCCTTCAAGTTCGAGCAGCAAACACTCACCGTGCCCGAGGGCTTCACGGTCGAGCTCGTCGCCGGGCCGCCGCTCGTCAACCGCCCGATCTCCATCGCCTTCGACGAGGCGGGCCGGCTCTACGCCACGGACTCCTCGGGCCTCAGCGAGCGGGCGCAGAAGCAATTCGAGGAGAAGCCGCACCGCGTCGTGCGGCTGGAGGACGCCGACGGCGACGGTCGCTTCGAGCGCGCGACGGAGTTCGCCGACCGCATGATGTTTCCTCAGGGCGCGATGTTCCACGACGGCTCGCTCTTCGTCGCCGCACCACCCCATATCTGGAAACTCACCGACGCCGACGGCGACGGCATCGCGGAGAAGCGCGAGATCTGGTGGGACGGCAAAACCCTCACCGGATGCGCCAACGACGTGCACGGTCCGCAGCTCGGGCCCGATGGCTGGTTCTACTGGACAAAGGGCGCGTTCGCCGAACAGCGCCACACGCTGGGTGACGGCCGCGACTTCGTGACGCGTGCCGCCCACATTTTCCGCTCCCGGCCCGACGGCACCGGCTTCGAGCCGGTTCTGACCGGGGGCATGGATAACCCCGTCGGGGTGGCGTTCACATCGGCGGGCGAGCGGTTTCTCGTCGGCACCTTCTTCCAGATCCCGGCCGCGGGCCGCCGCGACGGCATCATCCACTCGCTGTACGGCGGCGTGTACGGCAAGGAGAACGCGGCCTCCGACGGTCATCCGCGCACCGGCGACCTCATGCCGATCATGACGCACATGGGCGCGGCGGCGCCCAGTGGCACGACAGCCTACCGCTCCGCCGTCTTCGGTCCGGAGTTCACCGACAACCTCTTCGTCTGCTACTTCAACCTGCGGAAGATCTCGCGCCACGAACTGATCCCCGATGGCGCCACGTTCCGCACGCGCGACAGTGATTTCGTCACGTCCGACCATCCGGACTTCCGCCCGACGGATGTACTGGAAGACGCGGATGGCAGCCTGCTGATCGTCGACACCGGCGGCTGGTACAAGATCTGTTGCCCCACCTCGCAATTGGCCAAGCCCGACGTGCTCGGCGGCATCTACCGCATCCGCCGCACGGGCGCGTCGCGCGTCGAAGACCCCCGCGGACTGAAGGTCAACTGGACCGCGCTCGACGCCGCCGGACTCTCCCGCCTGCTGTCGGACCCGCGGCCGGATGTGCGTGAACGCGCCATGTTCCGGCTCGGGCAAAAGGGAGCGGCCGCCGTGCCGGCGTTGAAGAGCCTGCTCACTCCTGCCGCCTCGGAGGAAACCCGCGCGACGGCGGTCTGGGCGCTCGCCCGTATCGCCGGGCCGGAGGCGCGCTCCGCGGCACGATCCGCATTGAACGACCGGAGCCCGAAGGTGCTGCGCGCGGCGGTAAACGGCATCAGCCTCTGGCGCGACGCGGAGGCCGCAGCGGCAGTTGCACCCCTGCTCTCCTCCACGGACGTCGCGACGACCCGGCTCGCCGCCGAGGCTCTCGGGCGCATGCGCGCGAAGGAGGCGGTTCCCGCGCTGCTCACCGCCGCGGCCCGCGTTAAGGTCGGTGGCGCGATCAGCAGCAACGGCACCCCCGAGGACCCGGTCGTCCGCGCGACCGAGCACGCCCTGATCCATGCGCTCATCGAGATCGGCGCCACGCCGCCGTTGTTCGAAGCCCTGGTCGGCGATCAGGCGCCGTCCAAGATCCGCGCCGCCCTCGTCGCACTGGATCAACGCGCCGCGCCCGGACTCGACGCCGCCAAAGTTCAACCGTTCCTGGCCTCGCCGTCCCCGTTGGTCCAACGCACGGCCGGATGGATCGCCGCACGCCGGCCAGATTGGGGCGCTGCCTTGGC
>JBJTCH010000053.1:0-29128 GCA_046091745.1 Opitutaceae bacterium | reverse complement strand
CTCGCCGCGGTTAAGACGCTGGCTCGTTGGTGTCTCACTTGTCTCCGCCTTCCAATCGGTTGGCTTGATCGCCGTCGAGTAGGTAGCCTGCATCAGTTCCTCAACATCAACCTCGGATTGCGTGCCAAGCTCGAGCGTGGCTCCGTTCGAAAACGTCAGCGTGGCGAGCGAACGGCGTCCGCTGCTCAGCCGCGTATCAACCCGCACCCGCTCCTCGGCCTTCGCGGGTCTCACGACGTCTCCGGCGCGGATGGTCAGCTCGCCGGTGACGGCCGTGACCGTCAGCTGACCGGGACGTGTCAGCACCGCCTCGGCACCGGGGACCGAAACCGGACCGACGACCATCACCACCACCGCCGCCGCCAGCCAGGAACCTCCCGGAGTCGTTTTCATGGGTGCGGCGTAAGCTGCGCCAACGGAGCCGCAAGCCTCTTTGCCGCCGTGCGCTTGCGCCTCCGCGAAACCTCACCTTTCTTCCGGCCATGCTGCGCCCCACGTCACTCGCGCTCGCCCTCATCCTGGCGGCACCGTTGCTCGCCATGAACCACGCCGGCCGTCCCGAGGATCTGCGGCCGTTCGCCGCCGCCGAAACTCCCGGTGGTCCCGGTCCGGGCGACCTCGTGCCCAACTTCCGTCTCACCGACCACCGTGGCACGACGCGCGAACTCTACTACGAGTCCACCGTCCGCGCGGTCGTTCTGGTGTTCACCGGCACCGGCTCGCCGCGCGCGATGCAGACCGCGGCCTCGCTGCGCGCCCTCCGCGCCCGATACGCGGCGGCGGACGTGATCATCTGGCAGATCGACTCCTCCGCGGCCGTCACCGCCGCCGCGTTGTCGGCGGAGCAGGCCTTGTTCAACAACGACCTGCCGGTGCTGCGTGACGAGGCCCAGCTCGTCGCCTCGGAGCTCGCGGTGACGCGCCAGACCGAGGCGTTCGTGCTCTCGCCGGGCCCGGGCTCGGTGATCCTTTACCGCGGTCCGCTCGACAACGCCGATCCGGCGTCGTTCGCCGCCGCCACGGAGAACCATGTCGCGGCCGCCCTCGACGCCGCGCTCGCCGGCCGCACTCCCGCCCGCGCCCGGCTCGCGATGCCCGCCCCGGCTCCACGCATCGACCTGCCGCCGGCGCCGTCGATCAACTACGCGACCGACGTCGCGCCGGTTGTCCAACGGCGCTGCATTTCCTGCCACTCACCGGGCAACATCGCGCCGCATTCCTACACGCGATTCGAGGATCTGGCCTCCCGCGCGAACTCGATCCGCGCCGCCGTTCTCACCCGCCGCATGGCGCCCTGGCACGCCGACGCCGAGTACGGCGCATGGTCCAACGGCGTCGCGCTCACCCCGCTCGAAAGCGCCACGCTGCACGCCTGGGTGAAGGCCGGCGCCCCGCGCGGCTCCGGCGCGGACCCCATCGCGGCCGTCTCCCCCGCCGCGGCGGCCGCCTGGCCGCTCGGCCAGCCCGATCTCGTCCTCACCATTCCGCGGCAATCCATCCCCGCCACCGGCAAGATCGACTACGCGTATCTCACCGTCGCCGTCCCCGTGGACCGCGAGCGGTGGTTGAAGGCCGCGGTGGTGCGGCCCGGAAACCCGAAGATTGTCCACCACGCTCTCGTCTTCGAGGGCACGCTCTTCGACGTGCTCGCCGCCGCCGGCGGCCAAGGCGGTTTCTTCGCGGGTTATGTGCCGGGGCTCGCCCAAACGTGGTACCCCGCCGGCAGCGGCAAACGCGTGCGCAAGGACTCCGCGCTGACGTTCCAGATGCATTACACGACCACGGGAACGCCCGAGACCGATGAGACGCAGATCGGGCTCTATTTCACCGACACCGCACCAGCCCGGGAGCTGCAGACCCGCTCCGCCTACTCCCCGATCATCCCGGTCAACACCATCTCCATCCCCGCCCGCGCGCGCGAGTACCAGCGCGAGGCGTCATTCACGCCGTCCGCAACGCGCGACGTGATGCTCTACGAGCTCAGCCCGCACATGCACTACCGCGGAAAATGGTTCCGCTACGACGCGCTCTATCCGGACGGCACGAGCGAGACCCTGCTCAACGTGCCGCAGTACGACTTCAACTGGCAGTCCGGCTACCGGCTCACCGAGGCCAAGCGACTCCCCGCCGGGACCCAGATCCGCGTCCGCGGGGCCTTCGACAACTCGCCCCAGAATCCGTTCAACCCGAACCCCAACGTCGTCGTCCGCGGCGGCGACCAGACCGACGACGAGATGTTCATCGGCTACATCAACTACGCCGAACTCGGCGAAAAAGTCCCGGCCCGCGCACCGTCGTTCGCCGCCAACTTCTCCGCCCGAGCGCGCGTCGGCGAGGCGTTCCGGATGACGCTCGACGCCGGCACGGCGACGTCGGTCACCGCCGCGGGCCTCCCCGATGGGCTGAGCCTCTCCGGCAACGTGATCTCCGGCACGCCGAAGGCCGCCGGCCGCTCGGCCGTGCGCGTCACCGCCGCGAACGCCGTCGGCTCCGCCGCCTCGCTGCTCGACCTCACGGTTGCCTCCGCCACCGGCGCCCCGGAGTTCACCGCCCAACCGCGCGGCGTGCGCGCGCGCCTCGGCGCCACCGTCACCTTCACCGCCGCGGTCGCCGCGTCCCCGGCCACCACCTACACTTGGTTCGTGCGCGGCGGCGAGTTCTGCAACACCGAGGGCCCGGTGCTCACGCTCGCCAACGTCACCGCGGCCCACGCCGGCGACTGGGTCTGCGTCGCCACCAACGCCGCCGGCTCCACCCGCAGCGAACCCGCGAGCCTGTCCCTTGAGTTCAGCGGGCTGGTCAATCTTTCCGCCCGCGCGAGCGTCGGCACCGGCGCGAACGTCGTCATCCCGGGCATCACGGTGCGCGGCACCAAGCCGAAGACCCTGCTGATCCGCGCCGCCGGCCCCGCCCTCGCCGCCTTCGGCGTCGGCGGCACGCTCGCCAATCCCGTGCTCGGCGTATTCGACGCCGCCGGCGACCGCGTGCTCGCCAACGACAATTGGTCCGAGGTGCCGAACCTCGCGGAACTCCGCGCCGCCACCGCCGCCCAGGGCGCCTTCACGCTGCCGGAGGGCGGCCGCGACGCCGCCATGCTCGTCACCCTTCCGCCCGGCGGCTACACCGTGCAGGTCGCGGGTGCGGGCACCGGCGCCGCCGCGCAAGGCGTCGCCATCGTCGAGGTGTACGAGGCCGACGCCAATCCGAGCACGCTCGTGAACCTCTCCTGCCGCGCGAACGTCGGCGTCGACGACAACATCCTCATCGCCGGCTTCGCGATCTCCGGTTCCGCGCCGAAGCGCGTGCTCATCCGCGGCGTCGGCCCCACCCTGGGCGCGCTGGGCGTCACCGGCGTGCTGGCCGATCCGCGGCTCGAGGTCATCAACCAGGCGACCGGCGCCATCGCCGCCGCCAACGACAATTGGACGACCGATCTCACCTCCGTCTTCTCGTCCGTGGGCGCCTTCGCGCTCAACCCGGGCAGCGCCGACGCCGCCGTGGTGGTCACGCTGCCGCCGGGCGCGTACACCGCCAAGGTGAGCGGCGCCAACCGCGGCACCGGCGTGGCGCTGGTCGAGGTCTACGAGCTGCCCTGAACGGGCGCGCCGGCCCTCAGGCGAACATCAGCCGGCAGACGATAACCGAGGCGACGACGCCCGCGAAGTCCGCGGTGAGTCCCGCCGCCACGGCGTGCCGCGTGCGGCGCACCGCCACGGAACCGAAGTAGACCGCGATGACGTAGAACGTCGTCTCGGTGCTGCCCATGATCGTTCCGGCCATGCGCGCGGTCAGGGAATCCGGGCCGACGCGTTGCACGAGCTCGGCGAACAGGGCGGTCGTCGCGCCGCCGCTGAGCGGCCGCACGAGCGTGATCGGAAGCAGGTCGGGCGGGAACCCGAGCGGGGTGAGCAACGGCGAGAGCAGACGTTGCATGAACTCGATGCCGCCCGCACCGCGAAACATCCCCACCGCGACGAGGATCGCGACGAGGAACGGGATGATGCGCAACGAGACCGAGAAGCCTTCCTTCGCCCCCTCGACGAACTCCTCGTACACCTTCACGCCGCGCAGCGACGCGTAGACGGGGAAGAACGCGATGAGGAACGGCACCGCCAGGAGCGAGAGCGTGCCGATGCCCCGCAGCACCATCCCCTGCGTCGCGGCGTCGGCCGCCGCCGCGGGCGCCTTGCCGTCGAAGAGCGCGCCGTGCACCGCGGCCGTGAAAGCCCGCTGGCTTTCCGGCGCGACCGTGATCCAGAGCCAAAGCCCGCACGCACCGGCCAACAGCAGCGCGATCAACGCGCGACCGCGCGCGGAAAGCGGCGCGGGTTCCGGCGGCAACTCCGGCTCTGGAACACCGGCGGTGGCGGTGGCGGCCACCGCCGTTTCACCAGGACCCGCCGGCTCCGCGCGGAACATCCGCCAGTTCTGCATCCATTTCACCGCCGAGATGCCCGCCAGCGTGGAAAAGAAGGTGGCGATCAGCGCCGTGCCGACGATCGCGGTAGGGTCCTGCGACTTCTGCGCCGCGAGGATCGCGATCGTCGTCGCGGGGATCAGCTGGATGCTGCTGGTGTTGATCGCGAGGAAGGTGCACATCGCGTTCGTCGCCGTGCCCGGGCGCGGATTGAGCGCCTCGAGATGACGCATCGCGCGCAGCCCGAGGGGCGTGGCGGCGTTGGCGAGGCCGAGCATGTTGGCGGCGAGATTCATCACCATCGCGCCCATCGCGGGATGATTCTCCGGCACCTCGGGGAAAAGCCGGCGCAGTACCGGGCGCAGCCCGCCCGCGATGACCTGCACCAGCCCGCTGCGCTCCGCCAAGCGCATGAGCCCGAGCCAGAGGGCCATCACGCCGGCCAGCGGGAGCGCGATCTTCATCACCGCGAGGTCGGCCATCGCGAACGCGCCATCCGTCACCTCGCGCAGGCGACCCGCCGCCGCGCCGACGAGCACCGCGACCACCACCATCCCGAGCCAGAGGCCGTTCAACATCGGCCCGACCTAAGCCCGCCCCGCGCGCCTCGCCAGCGAAAACCCGGCGGAAAGCGGCGCCAAAATACTCAGGGTTCGCCGCCGGCGCCCTTGGCCGCCTTCCCGCGGCGTCCGCGTCCGCGCCCGGCGGCTCCGTCCGGGGCAGGTTCACCGGTCGTCGCCCAGACGTCGCGAAACGCCACGTCGCCCGCGTGCCGCGTCAGCGCGAAACCCTCGTGCCTTCGCACGGGAATCGCGGCCATCGACGCGCGGAGGAACGGCAAGCCGGCGACCGCGACGCCGATTTCCCCCGGCAGGAATTCCACGAGCACGTTGCGCCACAGATCAGCTTTCCCTTCCGTGCGCACTTCCGCGATGGCCGCGGGTTCACCGCCACGGGACCTCACGGCCACACCGGAAGCGTCGAGCATGATTTCCGCCACCGGCGCCCCAACCGGCCCCAGCTCCAGCGCGGCGCGTCCCCCCGCGCCAACGCGCACCGAGAATTGCAGGAAGGTGTTCGCGAGATCCATCGCGTGATGCACGCCCGGCCTCGCCGCGACGTCGCCGCCGAGTTGCAGGGCACCATCGGCATGGCGCCGCGTTCCCGAGCCGATCTCGGTCCACGCCGCCATGGGAAACGCCAACCGGTCCACCAGCGGCTGTGCGATGCCGGCCGCGCGCACCAGCAGGCGGGGTTCCAGGCGCGTCACCGGCGGAGCCTCCGGGTAAACCGCGGCGCTCTCGAGAAACGAGCGTTGCGCCGCGTCCAGTCGCCCCCGAAGGCGCGCGAGGATTTCCGGATGCTCCTGGGCGAGGTCTCGCGTCTCGGCGGGATCGGCGTCGACGTCGAAGAGGTGGTCACCCGCCGGCAGCGGCTCTCCGGTACCGTCCTTCCCGCGGCGCAGCTGGTTCACCACGCGCAACAATTTCCATTGCTGGTCGATCGCGGCGGCGACTGACGGCCTTCCGTCCGCCGGACGGGTCATCTCGAAGGTCAGAGGCGCCCGCCGCGCCGACGCCCGGCCCTCGATCACGGCCCGCAGGCTCTCGCCATCCAGCGGTCCGGCCTCCGCCGGCACCGGCACGCCCGCGATGTCGCAGACGGTGGGCAGAATATCGACGGTGCCCGCGGGCACCGCGGTGCGCAGCGGCCGGGAAACCCGCGCGGGCCACTCGATGATGCCGGGCACGCGGATGCCGCCCTCCCAGAGCGATCCTTTGCCGCCCGTCAGGGGCCCCGCGGATCCTCCCGCCGCGCCGTTGTCGCTGTTGAACCAGACCAGCGTGTCATCACGGACGCCGAGCCGTCCGAGTTCCTCGCGGAGGCGTCCCATCGCGCGGTCGACCGCCGCCATCTCCCCGAGGAAATCCGCCGCGGCGCCCTGCGCCGCGTACGGCGCGCGGTCGGCGGACAGCGCCCGCCACGGACCGTGCGGCGAGGGAAACCAGACGACGCAAAGGAAAGGCCGGCCGGCGCGCGCCTGCGCGCGGATGAACTCGAGCGCCTCCGCCATCACGAGGTCGGAGGTGTCACCCTTGAGCGCGGGCACCGGCGCGCCGTTGCGCCAGAATGTTCCCGCCGGGGGATCGACATCGAACCAGTTGCCCGCCGTGAACCACACTTCGAAACCCTGGTTTCCCGGATGGCGCGGACCGGAGTCGAACGCTTCGGGCACGCCGCGGCCCGTGATACCGTCGGCATTGGGCACACCGCCCAGATGCCATTTGCCGAAGTGTCCCGTGGCGTAGCCGGCGCCGCGCAGAATCTCGGCGACCGTGACCTCACGCAGCGGCAGGTCGTAGCCCCAGCTGCGGCTGCGGTAACGGCTCGGGTTGCGGCCACTGAGCAGGCTGCCGCGCGTCGGGGAGCACACCGGATACGCGGCGTAGAAGCGGTCGAACCGCACGCCGGCCGCCGCCATGGCGTCGAGGTGCGGTGTGCGCAGGACGGGGTTCCCGTTGTAGCCGGTGTCGCCCCACCCCTGGTCGTCGGTCATGCACAACACGAAGTTGGTGCGCGGGGCGGCCCATGCCGTCGCGACGGTGAGGAGTAGGCACAGGGGATAAACCAAAGGGGTTCGCATGGGGTGACCCCGGCTCACGGCACGCGTCGAATCCAGCGGGAAACGGCGGGAGGAAAGCGCGAGGCGCCCGCACGCTCGGCCGCGGCAGTCACCCGGTCAATCCCGCGCGCCGGACCGGGCTCATGGCCCATGAGGAAACGCGTTGTCCGTGGGGCGGCGCTCGGACAATGTACCCGCATGAAACTCCCCCGACGGTTCATCATGTTACTCCCCCTCGTCGCGTTGGCATCGGCTTCGCTGGATCGCTCCGCCCTCGGGGCGGAAACGAACCCCGCGCCCGCGGCCCCGCTCGGCGCCGGCGTCGTCGCGCCGGATTTCGCGACCCAGGATCCCGCGGGCAAGACCGTGCGCTTGTCCGATTTCCGCGGCAAAGTGGTCGTGCTCGATTTCTGGGCGCCGTGGTGCGGACCGTGCATCGCCGCGATGCCGCACACGCAGGAAGTCGCCGCGCAATACAAGGACCAGGGCGTCGTCGTGCTCGGCTCATGCACCAGCGACACCCGCGCGTCCTTCGAGCGCTGGGTGAAGGCCAACGCGGCCAAGTACCCCGACATCAAGTGGAGCCACGACGCCGCCGAGCGGGCGCCGGGCCGGGCCTCCCTCGCGCTCTACGGCGTGCGCGGCATCCCGACGCAGTACATCATCGATCGCGAGGGCCGCATCGTGGACTCGGTCGTGGGCTTCATGCCGGGCGAGAAGATCCTCGACGGCGCTCTGGCCAAGGCCGGCGTCAAGGTTGACCCGGCCGTCATCGCGAAGGCGGAGGCGGACCTGAAGAAGCGGGAGGAGCTGCGTTCCCGCTCGAAGGAACCCGGCCCCGCCCCGCTGCCGCTCCGCTTGGTGAAGCCGGCGACCGAGGCGGGAAAGAACTGACGAACCCGCCCCGGTCATGCGCACCTTGCTCGCCCGTTCGCTCCTCCTGCTCGGGCTCCTCGCCGCGCCGCTGGGCGCCGGCGAGCCGACCAAGACCGCCAAGGCCGAGACGCCGCAGCGCGCTCCGACCCTCGCCAATGTCACCTACGGAACCCACGAGCGCCAGGTGCTCGACTTCTGGCGCGCGGAATCGGCGCGACCCACTCCGCTGGTCTTCCACATCCACGGCGGCGGTTGGGTGAACGGCGACAAGGCGCGCGTCTCCGGCCTCGAGCGATACCTCGCCGCCGGAATCTCGGTCGTCTCCATCAACTACCGTTTCGTCACGCAGGCGATCCGCGCCGGCGTGGAACCGCCGGTGCGCTGGCCGCTGGAGGACGCCGCCCGCGCCCTGCAATTTGTCCGCCGCCGCGCCGCCGAGTGGAACCTTGACGCCGCGCGCGTCGGCGCCACCGGCGGATCGGCGGGCGCCTGCTCCAGCCTGTGGCTCGCGTTCCACGACGACCTCGCGGATCCCGCGAGCTCCGATCCGGTCGCGCGGCAATCCACGCGGCTCTGGTGCGCGGCCGTCACCGGGGCGCAGACCACGCTCGATCCGGCGCAGATGAAGGAGTGGACACCCAACAGCCGCTACGGCGGCCACGCGTTCGGCTTCATGCCCGACCCGGGCGACCTGCGCAGCCGCGACACCCAGTTCGCGCCCTTCCTCGCCGCCCGCGAGCGACTCCTGCCCTGGATCCGGAAGTATTCACCGTTTGAACACGCCGGCGCCGGCGATCCGCCGATCTATCTCCATTACAGCGCGGCGCCCGCCTTGGGCCAGGACCAGAAGGACCCCACGCACACCGCCAACTTCGGCGTGAAACTGCAGGAGCGCCTCCGCGCCGCGGGCGTGTCCTGCGAGCTGGTCTATCCCGCAGCACCGGAGGTCAGCCACGCGGACGTCACCGCCTACCTGATTGCCACCCTGCGCGCCGCGCGCTGAACGCGCGCGACGGGCCGAAGGGTCGCGTCACTTCACGACCGGGCGCAGCACCAGGTTGCGGTACGAGACCGCGCCGTGGTCGCCCTGCAGATAGATGGGGCCCGGACGCAGCTCGTCGGACCACATCGCGCCGCCGGTGCAGCCAAGCAGGGGCTGGTTGACGATGATGACGCGACCGTTGAGGACGACCGTCGCGTGGCGGTCGACGAGAGTGATGTCGAGGGTCTGCCATTCGCCGGCCGGCTTCTCGGCGGCGACCGACGGCGTGATGCGGCTGTAGACGGCGCCCATGTTGTGCGAGTCGAGGGCCTTCCCGAACGAGTCCATGACCTGGATCTCATAGATGCCACGCAGGTAGACGCCGCTGTTGCTGCCCTTGGGCACATTCACCTCGAGCTTGAGGTGGAAGTCCTCGAACTCGCGATCCGTGCGGAGATTCGCGGTGCGCGGCCCCGGCTTGCCGGGGGGATGATCCGGCGGCCGGTTGACCAGGTTGCCCTGCTCCACCGACCACGCGCTCTTGAGATTTTCCTCCTTCGCGCGCCAGCCGGCGAGGTCGCGGCCGTTGAAGAGCGCCACCGGCTCACCGAACTTCACCTTGGCGAGGTCGGGCCGCGGCGGCAGCGGCGGGATGCGACGGCCGGAGAAATCGGCTCGATCGACGCCGTTGCCGGCGGGGCGCGGCACCACGCGCGTGCCACGGAGCAGATCTCCTTCCAACCGCGCAGTGATTGTCTCCGTGAGCTGCTGGCGGCGCACAAGGGCGCCGGCGGCGTCCTTGCGCTCGATCTGGCGCACCTGTGTGAGCGTCAGCACACCGTCGGCGACGTGAACATGGGCGGCGGGCAGCACGCTGCCTCCGCCCCAAAGGAGGGCACCATCGAGCCAGCCACCACGGTCGGCGACCTCGAGCCAGCCGGCGGCGCCGTTGGGCAACGTGAGCGCCCAACGGCCGGCGAAGGGACCCGCGGCCACGGGCGCGGCGGCTTGGACGGTGGAGACGAGAACAACAATGCCGGCGAGGCGGCGAAGGACTGAAGTCATCATGGTGGGGTAACCGGCGTAGCTTCGCGCGAGGCGCGCGGAACGCCAGCCCGGTTTCGGCCGGAGCGCGCGCCAACTCCGCGCTTGCGGGCCGCGCGAGCGTTCCGGTTCTCTCGCCGGATGCACGTGCCGTTCGATCCCGCCGCCGGCCTCGACGAGGTCCTGCGCTCCGCCGCGGTCGCCGCGGGCCTGCCGGATGCCGCCGAGTTCCGGCCCGAAATGCGCACGGCCGATCCGCGTCACGGCGACTTCCAGGCCAACGGCGTCCTCGGCCACGCAAAGGCGCGGAAACTCAATCCGCGCGCGGTGGCCGAGCAGCTGGTCGCGGCGCTGCCCGCCGGTATCCGCGAGTCGTTCGACGTCGCGATCGCCGGCCCCGGCGTCATCAATTTCACCCTGCGGCCCGCCGCGCTGCAGGCCTGGCAGGGCGCGTTTTCCACCGCCACCGCGCTGCGCGCCGGCGCGGCCGGCCTCGGGCGCGACCATGCGGGCCGGACGTGGGTCGTGGACTATTCCGGGCCCAACACGGCGAAGCAGATGCACGTCGGCCACCTGCGCTCGGCCGTGATCGGCGAGGCGATCTGCCGCCTGCTCGAGTTCACCGGCGCGCGGGTGATCCGCGACAACCACCTCGGAGACTGGGGCACGCAGTTCGGGAAACTGATCTACGGCTACAAACGCTGGGCGGATCCGAAGGCCCTCGCGGAGGACGCGATCGAGGAGTTGGAGCGGCTTTACCGGGTCGGCAACGACGCCACCCCGGAAGGCTCGCCGGAGCTCGACGAGGCGCGCCGCGAACTGGTGAAGCTCCAGCAGGGCGACGCGGAGAACGTGGCCCTGTGGCGCAAATTCTCCGAGGTGAGCCTCGCGGCCTTCCAGCAGATCTACGAGCGGCTCGGCATCCGCTTCGACCACCACCTCGGTGAGAGCTTCTACAACGACAAGGTCGAGCGCGTTTACCGCGAGCTCACCGAGACCGGCATCGCCGAGGACAGCGCGGGGGCGCTCGTCGTCTTCCACGACGATCACCCGCGCTTCAGCCGCCACGCGGAACGTCCGAACCCGTTCATGGTGCGCAAGGCCGACGGCGCGAGCGGCTACGCCTCCACCGATCTGGCCACCGCGCTGCACCGCTCGGAGCACTTCCAGGCCGACGGGATCGTGATCGTGACGGACTTCCGCCAGTCGGACCACTTCGAGCAATTGTTCCTCACGGTGCGCCGGTGGTTCGCCGCCAAGGCACACCGGCTGCCCGCGCTGCACCATGTGAGTCTCGGCGCCGTGACCGGTGAGGACGGCAAGGCGCTCAAGACCCGCAGCGGCGGCACCATCAGGCTGAAAGCCCTGCTGGACGAGGCGGAGGAGCGCGCGCTGGCGATCGTCACCGAGAAGAACCCCGACCTTCCCGAGGCCGAGCGCCGGGAGATCGCGCGGATCGTGGGCATCGGCGCCGTGCAGTACGCGGACCTTTCGCAGAACCGGAGCAGCAATTATGTCTTCTCGTGGGACAAGATGCTGTCCCTGGAGGGCAACACCGCGCCCTACCTGCTCTATGCGGTGGCGCGCATCCACTCGATCTTCCGCAAGGCCGGCGTGGCTCCGGGCGATGCCGCCGCACTCGCCGCGGCCGACGCCCCGGTGGAGCCGACCGAGATCGCGCTGGCACGGAAACTTGTGAAATTCCCCGACGCGGTGCGCCAGGCGGTCGACGGACTGCGGCCGCATTACCTCGGGCTCTACCTCTTCGAGCTTGCGGGGGATTACAGCTCGTTCAACAACGCCGAGAAGGTCCTCGTCGACGAACCGGCCGTGCGCGCCCGCCGCCTGTTGCTGTGCGCCCGCACGCTGCTCGTCCTCGAGACCGGCCTCGGCCTGCTCGGCCTGCGGACGCTCACGCGCATGTGACCCAGCGCGGAGCGGCTGCAACCGAAGGGTTGTTCAAGCTTCGCCGCCCACGCGGCAGATGGCCGCGAAGAAGCGCACGAGTCGCAAACACCGGAAACCGGCGGCGACCTCGGCGCAGCCGCACGCCCCCCTTGGTGCGGCGCCGCCACGACGGGGTCTTGCACCGAAAAATCGTTTCCCGACTTCCGGGCTCTCCCCGTTCCCTCCGTTTGCTCCTGCGCCCCGGTCCACGCCGTTCCGCATCACGGCCAACTTTTTGTCTCCTGCTTTTCGACGCCACGAACCGGAGCCACCGACAAGAGCGGAAACCCCAGGATCATTCCATGTTTTCCGTGAGTTCCGGCGGCCCCGGCCGTCGTTTTTCGAGCCGCCTGACGCCGACGCCCCGCGTCCCTGATTTCCAGATTCACCCGTCCTCGGTTCCTCGGTGTCCCCGTGGTGAAATGGCTCGGCGATTCCGTTCCGCATCACCACCAACCCCCGGGCGCCTACGCGTCGATCGGGAGACGGGTGGCGCGCCGCCGCGGCTCGCGTCGGAAATCGCCCTTGCCGGGCCCCGCGGCCAAAACCACCCTGAACCTCTGGCTCCGACGGAACTTTACATCCGCAACCCCACCGACGCGGAGGCCCGCGGACCTTTCACGCTCCAGCAGGTGACCGACCTCGCGGAGGCCGGACAAGTGAACCACGAGACCCTGGTGCACGACCCCGCGGCCGGGGATTGGAAGTCGATCGGCACGTGGCCGGAGTTGTCGCAGGTGGTTTTTCCGGAGAAGAAGAAGCTCACACTCAGGCCGAAGGAAGTGAAGACGCTCAACCGGCTCGAGGATACGGCGAAGCCGATCGACGTGAACGAGATGCTGGACGCCGCGCAGGGGAAGACGGAGGAGACCAAGGACAAGGTGGCCCGCCAGAAGGGCATGGAACTCGCCGTGAAAATCGGCGGCATCGCGGCCCCGATCACCCTGCTTGTCGCCGCGGCGGCCGAGGCGATTCCGAGTTTGCCCGCACTGATGGCGCTGGATGCGGTGAAAATCCTCGCCCGCCCTGTCGTTTTTCTCGCCGTGGCCGACGTGGTTCTCGCGCTGCTGCTGTGGCTCGGGCTCACCTCGCTTTATCCGCTCGTGCGTTTCCGGGCCGCGCTCGGCCTCGGCATCCTCGGCTTCATCGCCCACGCGCAAGGCGCGTCCGCGCAACTGGCGGCGGTCGCGGCCGGCTCGGCCGGCTTGTTCTTCTCGACGATCGCGCTCTCCGTGCTGCCGGCGGTGATCGCAGCGATCGCCGGGATCGGCGGCATGGGCCTGCTGGCGTGGCTCGTCTGGAGCGCCTGAGGCCGTGACCAGCGGGGATTCAGCTCCCGGACCGCAGCCGGCGGGGAAACCCGTCCGGCGTAATCGCCTCGCGGAAATCTGGCGGCGCGACATCTGGCTGCCGGCGAACCTGAAGGACACCTCCCCGCGCGGCTGGCTCTACGCGTGCCTGCGGGTGCTCTCGATTTCCATCACCGTCTTTGTCGAGACCAAGGCCCCGAGCCGGGCGGCCGCGTTGAGCTTCAGTTCACTGCTCAGCCTTGGACCGCTGATCGCGATCGGCGTGCTGGTCGGCGGTTTTGTGCTGGGAAAGGACGCCGATCCGCAGGTGATCGCCGCCCAGATCGGGGGTCTGCTGCAGCAGGCGGCGCCGCAGCTCAAGTCGCTGCAAACCGGCCCGGGGGAATCAACGATCGCGGTGAACCCGGAGCTCGTGAACCTGGTGCACGGCTTCATCCAGAGCGCGCGCTCGGGCTACGGCGGCGTTTTCGGCGCGCTGACGCTGATCTTCATCGTACTGCTACTCTTCAAGGCGGTGGAGGACGCGTTCAACGACATCTGGGGCATCCGGCTGGGCCGCTCGCTCCTCATGCGAATCGTGTTTTATTGGACGATCCTCACGCTGGGCGCGGTGCTGTTTTTCGCGTCCGTGGCGATGCTGGGCGCCGGCGCCGCGGTCAACGTCTTCGCCGAATCGCTCTCGCGCCTCCCGGGCGGCGCCAACCTGGTCGCCGTGCTGCGTTGGTCGCTGCCGATCATCTCGCTGGTGACCCTGGCGCTGATGCTCGCGCTGGTCTACCGCGTCGTGCCCAACACGCACGTGTTCTGGCGGGCCGCGATCGTCGGCGGCGTGGTCGTCGCGTTGCTGCTCATGCTGAACAACCTCGTCGCCTTCTTTTACGTGCGGCGGGTGATCCTGACCCAGAGCCTCTACGGGCAGCTCGCGGTGCCGCTCGTGCTGATGCTGGGGCTGTACATCTTCTGGCTCTACGTGCTGATCGGCGGGATCATCAGCTACGCGGTCCAGAACGTGCACTTCCGCAACAGCCTGGCCGCGTGGGGCCAGCTCACCGAGTCGATGCGCGAACGGCTGTCGCTGGTCGTCCTCCTCACGATCGGACGGCGCTTCCAGGCCTGCCTGCCGCCCGTGACCGCATCGGAGTTGAGCGACCTCCTGCAGGTGCCGACCCAGATCCTCAACGAGTGCATCAACCGCCTCGTCCACATGCAGCTCGTCACCACGCTCCGCCCGGCCGCCCACACCCCCGCCACCGAGCACCGATACCAGCCCGCCCGACCCTTGAACCGCGTCACGTTGCTGGAATTCAAGAATCTGGACGACAACCTCGGCGACGACCCCGTCGGCCAAAGCCTGGAGCGCATCGACCCCATCCTGATGGAATACGAGCGCGCCCTCTCCCAGCTGGGCGAACAGGAATTCTTCCGCAAATCGCTCGATGAACTCTTCGCCGAGCACCCGTTCGACGAGTCGCGACCGCCCTTCGCGATGGGCGAGCGGACCGGCTGAGGTCCGGCGGAAGACGCCCTCGACGCTTCCCCGCGAGCGACGCCGCGTGCGGTGCGATCCGAGGCGCGCCACTCGGGAATTCACCCTTGCCACAAGGGGGTCCCGTCCTAGCTTCGCCCGTTCCCGCCCATGATCACTTGGATTCAAAAGTACTTCCAACATCACTTTAAGACGGTCTTTGCGGTGCTGCTGGCAGTGACGATCATCGCCTTCGTCTTCACGATCGGCGCCGCCCCGGGTATCGGGAGCGCCGATCGCCGCGCCGCCGCCGACCGCCCGTTCTTCAGCTACAATCTGAGCCTGCAGTCCGACCAGGAACGCCTCATGGGCGACGCCGGCCTGAGCGCCAACCTCCGCGTCGGGGCCTTCGGGCAGCTCGATGGCGAGCAGATCCAGAACTACGCGTTCCAGCGTGCCGCCACCCTGCACCTCGCCGACGCGTGGCACATTCCCGCGCCGACCACGGCTGAGATCACCGACCAGATCAAGGCGCTGCGGATGTTCGCCGGCCAGGACGGCCAGTTTGACGCCAAGGCCTACCAGACCTTCCGCGACAATCTGAAGACCAACCCCCGCGGCATCCGCGAGGCCGATATCCTCCGCGTCGTCGCCGACGACGTGCGCGCCGACAAGGTGCAGGCCCTCCTCTCCGGCCCCGGTTACGTCCTGCCGGCCGACATCCGCAGCCAGCTCGGCCGCAGCTACACCTCCTGGACGCTAGCGACGGCCTCGGCGGACTACAACGCCTTCAAGCCCGCGATCGCCGCCTCGGACAAGGACCTGGCCGACTACTTCGAGCAGGCCGGCAGCCGTTACGACATCCCGCCGCAGGCCGTGGTGGAGATTCTCGATTTCCCCGCGCTCGACCTCCTAGCCAAGGTCACGCTGACCGACGTTGACGTGCGGGCATTCTACGACGCGAACCCGTCCCGCTTCCCGAAACCGGCGGACCCGGCCAAGACGGACGCGACCAAGCCGCAGGTCACTCCTCCCGCCGACCCCGCGGCTGATTTTGCCGCGGTCAAGCCGCAGGTTGAGTCCGCCTTGCGTTTCGAGCGGGCGCAGAAACTCGCCGCCAAGGCCGCCAGTGACCTCTCCTTGGCGCTCTTCGAGGCCAAGGCCCGCACCCCCGAGGCCGTCGCAGCCTTCATCGCCTCCCGGAAACTCACGTCGAAGCCGGTCCCGGCCTTCGCCCGCGATGGCTCCCCGGCCGAGCTCGGCGGTTCCAGCGAGGCGGTCGCCGAGGCTTTCCGCCTCGGGAAGGATCGTCCGGCCTCGGATGCCATCATCACCCCGACCGGCTCGTTGATCCTCGTCTGGAAGGAAACGCGCGCCAGCCGCAAGCCGCTCTTCACCGAGGTGAAGGAGAAGGTCACCGCCGATCACGCCGAGGGCGAGCGCCGGAAGAAGTTCATCGAGCAGGGTAAGGCCGCCAAGACCGCGTTCGAGGGGAAGCTCAAGGCCGGCGAAACCCTCGAGCAGACGGCGGCGGCGGTTGCCACCGCGACCGGACTGAAACTTGAGGCCAAAGCCGTGCCGGCGTTCACGCTCCGGAACCGCCCGCAGGACCTGGACTTCAGCATCCTCGGCGCCCTCGAGCGTCTCGAGAAGGGCAAGCTTTCCGACATGGTCGTCACCGGCGACAAGGGCATCTTTGTCCTCGCGGTGGACAAGCAGGCTCCGGATCTCACCGACAAGAACCCGCGCTTCACCGAGTCCCGCGACCAGATCGCGTCGTTCACCGCCCGGATCGGCGCCTCCGCCGTGCTTTCCGAGTTGGTGGAGCAGGAGCTGAAGAAGACCACCCCGGTCGCGCGCTGAGTGTGGGCCGCCCGGTTGCTGCGGGCAGATCCCCAGGCCGGAGCCACCGATCCGTTCATGCCGCTCCGCCACTACGCCCCCCTCAAGGCGCCTTGCCGGCTTTGCGGGGAAGGATTCGACCACATGCAGCCGGCATCCGCGACCGACCTAACCGCGTGCCTGCGCTGCGGCCAGGAGGTGCGGCGCGTCGATGCGCAGAGTGTGAATTCCCCGCAACTTTCCGCCCCCCTCTCCGTCTCGCGCGCCCGACAGGCCGGCTTCAAGGTCTTCAAACGCACCTCGGGCGGGGAGTTCGAATTACAGTAACTTTTTTCCCGACCCGGTGTTTTTTGGCTGGGCCGCAACCGTCTCTTTAACTGAATTTCACGTCATGCGCCGTTTCCCCGCCTCCGCACTCACCCTTTTCGTTGCCCTCTCTTCGGCGGCCTCCGCCCAACCGATGGCGCCCAGTGGGGCCCAGATCGTGATCGCATCCGACCGGGAATTCACGCTCGAGGAGGCGGTGGCCCTCTCCCTTCAGAAAAATTTCGGCCTGCGCATCCAGGCGGTCACCCGCGACAACGCGAAGGCCAACGTTGAGATCCAGGAGGCCGGTTTCGACCCGACCCTCACCGCCAACGTAACGCGCTCGGTCAATCAATCCGCCTCCACTACCAGCCGCTTGGACGGCACGGCGGCACAAGGCCCCCGCAACGACAACACCGTGATGCGCGCCGGCGTGAGCCTGCCGAAAATTTCGGCGACCAACGCCACCCTCGGCCTCTCGACCAATGTCTCGAAGGCGGCGACGAATTCGGTCAACTCGCTCTTCAACCCCGCCTACAACAACGGCGTTTCCGCCACGTTGAACCAGCCGCTGTTCCGCGACTTCGGCCGTAAGGCCGCGTTCGCCGCGCTGGACAGCGCCCGCCTTAGCTTCTCGATCGCCAACATCAATTACAAGGGGACCGTGCTGAACACCGTCAGCACCACCGAGAATCTCTACTACAATCTCGTCGCTTCCCGCGAGGCGCTACGCATCGCCCAGCTCACCCTCGAGAGCAGCCAGCGGCTCTTCGACGAGAACAAGGCCCGCCGGTCGACAGGCGTCATGACCGACCTCGACGTGCTCAGCGCGGAAGTCGGCGTGGCCCGCGCCCGCAACACCCTGGTGCAACGCGAACAGTCCGTGCGCGACGCCGAGGAGCGCCTCCTCAACCAGATCAACGCCACCGGTCTCGACACCCGCATCGGACCCGTCGCCTTCTCGCCGTACGCGGAGGGTTCCCCCAGCTTCGCCACGTCGTACAAGCTGGCGCGCGACTTCTACCCCGATACCCTCTCGCAGGAGCAGACGATCAAGCAGCTGGAGATCAGCCTCGATACCGCCCGCCGCAACCTGAAGCCCAACCTCGATCTCGTCGCCAGCCTCGGTTACTCGGCCCGCACGACCAACGCCAACTACCAGCAGGCCATCGCCAACCTGCCCAACGACCATGGCAACAACTGGTCCCTCGCCCTCAATTACTCGATGCCGTGGGGTCAGCACGCCGACAAGGCCCGCGAGCGCCAGGCCGCCAATAGCATCGCGTCCGCCAAGCTCCGCCTTGAGCAGCTCGAGGCCCAGCTGATGCTCGACGTGCGTCTGGCCGTCCGCGCGGTCGAGACCAACCTCGTTTCCGTGGAGATTGCCGGCAAGGCGACCGAACTCGCCTCCCGCCAGTACGACCAGCAGAAGGCCCGTTTCGACGCGGGGCTGTCGACGAGCCGCGTGGTGCTGCAGTTCCAGGACGACCTCGAGAACGCGCGCATCTCCGAACTGCAGGCCAAGCTGGCCCTGCGCCGCGCCGTCGCCGAACTGCGCCGCCTCGAGGGCACCTCGCTGCAGCGCTTCCGTCTCCCGGCCGAGTAACGGGAGCGTGTCCGTCGCGCTGCTGCTTCGCGTTCTCCTCTGGGGCTGGTTCGCCGCGGCCGTCGCCGCCGGGCACTGGCTCGCGCTACGCCACCTGCCGCCACCGGCCGTAGCCGGTCTCGCGCCCGCCCTCGCCGCCCTGCTCTGGATGCTCACGCGCCGCGTTCCGGCGCTGCGTGATGGGTGCGACGCCCTCGATCCCCGGGCGCTGGTCCTGCTCCAGGCCGTGCGTGCTTCCGGACTGTACTTCCTGATCGGCGATAGCGCCTCGGAATTGCCCCGGGGTCTCGCGTTGATCGCGGGCGCAGGCGACCTGGTCGTCGCGGTCATGGCCCTGCCCGTCGCGCTCGCGCCGATCGGCGAAGAGGCCCGCGGGCGCGCGATCCGCATCTGGAGTGTCGTCAGTCTGCTCTCGTTGCTCGCATCCACCGGGGAACTGCTGCGCCTCGGCGTCGCCGAGCCGCTCCGCTTGCTACCCTTCGCGGTTCTGCCGCTCAGCCTTTACCCGACTTTCCTGCTGCCGCTCCTGCTCGCCGCCCAGGCCGTGCTCCTCGGCCGCATGATGCGCCGCGGAGACCAGCCCGGAGCCTAAACCGGTCTTGCCGGAGAAGCCGGAAACAGCGCGTCGACATCGCCCAGTTCCGCGGCCGGCACCACCCGGTGCGGCGGCAACTGCGTGCGGAACCACGTGCGCTGCTTCTTCACCAGCGCGCGGGTGTTCGCGATGATCTCGTTCCGCAGGTCTTCCTCCCGAACCTCACCCGCCAGCATCGCGATCACCTCCCGGTATCCGATCGCCCGCGACGCACTGGGATTCGCCGCAAGTCCGGTCGGCAGCAGTCTCTTCACTTCGTCCACGAGGCCCGCGGCCAGCATCGCGTCCACCCGTCGCTCGATTCGTCCCGCCAGCTCAACGGGCTCACGGTCCAAGCGCGTGACTTCGAGCCGGAAGTCGTCGAACGCCCCGGGACGTCGTGAAAACTCCTCCGTGAGCTCCCGCAGCGTGCGCCCCGAAACGACACAGCGTTCCAGCGCCCGCGCCACCCGCCGGGGATTGGCGGTGTCCAGCGCGCCCAACCCGTCAGGGTTCAACGACCGGAGCCGCTCCAGCGCCTCCGCGAGCGGGAGTCGCGTCACCTCCGTGCGCACCGCGGGGTCGATGGCGACGTCGTCCGACACCGGCGCGAGGAACGCGCCCAGGTAGAAACCGCTGCCGCCCGTGACCAGCACGCGGTGCCCTCGCGCGAGGATCTCATCCACCACCCGGCGCGCCTCCGTGACGTAACGCACCACATCCATCGGGTCGGTGATCTCCCGGCAATCGATGAGATGGTGCGGCACCCGTCGCAGTTCCTCCCGGGTCGGTTTGGCCGTGCCGATGTCCATGCCGCGGTAAAAGAGCAGGGAGTCGCAGGAAACGATCTCCGCCCCGTGACGCTCGGCCCAGCGCAAAGCCCACTCGGTTTTTCCCACCGCGGTGGGCCCGGTCAGCAGATGAAGAGTCGCGGCGGCGGTCACGGTTTGGGCTTTTCATCGGTGGCATCCGCCCGCTGCGTGGTCAAAACGTAACCCCCGGTGAAAACCCGCCTCATCGTCAACCCGCGCTCCGGCGGCGCCCGCCGCGTGCTGGATCCCGTACGGGACTTCGCGGTCCGCGAGAGTGCGGAGCTGCGGTTGACGGAGCGGCCCGGACACGCCGGCGATCTGGCGCGCGAGGCGGTGGCGGCCGGCTGCGGCCTGGTGGTCGCGGTGGGCGGCGACGGCACCGTCAACGAGGTGGCTGCGGCGCTCACCGGGACCCAAATCGTGCTCGGTATCGTGCCGGCAGGCTCCGGCAACGGCCTCGGGCGAACGCTCGGCCTGCACCTGCCGCCGGCCGCGGCCCTGGCCGTGCTCGAGCACGGACGCCCGCGCCGCATCGACACCGGACTGGCCGACGGCCGGCCTTTCTTCAACGTGGCCGGGCTCGGTCTGGAGGCCGAACTCGCGAACCGTTTCAACCGGGCCGCCCGCCGCGGATTGGCCGGCTACCTGCGCGTCGCCGCGGCCAGCCTCGACCTGCTGCGTCCGGCGCCGTTCGCGGTCACGGTCGGCGCGGAACGCCGCGAGCTGACCGCGGCCACGATCGCCGTCGCCAACGGTCCGCAATACGGCAGCAACGCGCGGATCGCGCCGCGGGCACTCCTCGACGACGGCCGGCTGGATCTCACGGTGGTGCCGCGCCTCACGTTCCTGAACGCGCCACCCCTCATCACGGCGCTGTTCCGCGGCACGCTCGCCGCGCGACGCGACGTCTTCATGGCCGCGGGCGAGCGCATCATCGTGGAGCGCGCCGCACCGGGACCATTGCACACCGACGGCGAGGTGCATCTCGCGGGGGCCCGGATTGAGTTCACCGTGCGGCCGTCGAGCCTGAGCGTGCTCACCCCGGGTTGAAACCGGCCGGCCGCCGCGCGGGTGTTTCGAGCGAAGGGCCGGGGCGCCCGATACGACGACCTTGCGAAGCGGCGAGAGCTGAGCACAAGACCTGCTCTGGAACCATCATGCCCCCCGCCGCCGCGCCGACCCGCCAACCCGTTTCCGGGGTCGTGATCGTTGACCGGCTCCTGCGGCTGTGGACTTACGGCGTGTTGGTTTTTCTCTACCTGCCGATCGCGGTGCTGGTGGCGTATTCCTTCAACGCGTCGCGACTCAATGTCACGTGGCAGGGATTCACGCTCGACTGGTATCGCCAGCTGGCGCTCAACGCCCCGCTCAAGCAGGCGGCCCTCAACAGCCTGATCGTGGCGCTCGTCACCACCGCGCTCTCCATCGTGATCGGCACCGGAGGCGCGTGGCTGCTGCACCGGCACAAGTTCCCGGGCGCACGTCTGATCCAGACGCTCGTCGCCGTGCCGATGGTGATGCCGGAAATCCTCCTCGGCATCAGCCTGCTCGTCCTGTTCGCGACCGCCGGGGTGCAACTCGGTTTCGCCACCGTGATCATCGGCCACGTGACCTTCAGCTTCCCGTTCGTGCTCGTTGCGGTGCAGGCGCGGCTGCGCGGCATGGATCCCGCCCTCGAGGAGGCGGCGCTCGATCTGGGTGCCACTCCCTGGCGGGCGTTCCGCGATGTCATCCTGCCGTACCTGCGCCCCGCGATCACCGCCGGAGGGTTGATGGCATTCACGCTGTCGTGGGATGAACTCATCGTGACGTTCTTCACCGCCGACGCAGCCTCCGCCACGCTGCCACTGCGCATCTTCGGCCTCGCGAAGGTTGGTCTCAATCCGATGATCAACGCGCTCTCCGCCTTGTTCGTCGCGGCCACCGTGGCGTTCGTCCTGTTTTCCGCACGCCTCCGACGCGACTCCGCGCGCGACCCACTCTCACCATGAAAACCACCCGATTGCTCACCCTCGCGGCCGGCCTCCTCGCCGGCCTCCTTCCCGCCGGGGCCGCCGAACTCAACCTCTTCGGCTGGTCGGAATACGTGCCCCAGGGCGTCATCGACGCGTTCACCAAGGAGACCGGCGTGAAGGTCAACTTCGAGACCTACGCCTCCAACGAGGAACTCATCGCCAAGCTCGTGGCCGGCGGCGGCAAGTACGACCTCGTGCAGCCTTCCGACTACGCCGCCGAGGTGATGATCCGCCAGAAGCTTCTCGCGCCCCTCGAAGGCGCGAAACTCGCCAACCGCGGCAACCTGCTGCCGGAGTTCCGCCGTCGTCCGCATGACCCGGAGGACCGCTTCACCGTGCCGTACATGTCGGGCACCGTCGGCATCGTCATCAACACCGACAAAGTGAAGACCCCCGTGCGCAGCTACCGCGACGTCTTCGACGCCCGCTTCGCCAACCGCATTGTCGTCCTCAACGACAGCCGCGAGATCGTCACCTGGGCGCTCTACTCCCTCGGCCTGCCGATCAACCGGATCGACGCCGCCGCCCTCGCCAAGGCCCGCCCCGTCATCGCCGAGTGGGTGAAACGCGTGAAGGTCTTCGACTCCGACAGCCCCAAGACCCCGCTGCTCAACGGCGACGTCGACCTCGGGATCGTGTGGAGCGGCGAGGCCGCGCTGCTTTGGAAGCAGGACAAGAAGTTCCAGTACGTCATCCCGTCGGAAGGCGCGCATCAGTTCCTCGACGTCCTCGCCATCCCCGCCAACGCGAAGAACAAGGAATCCGCCCACCGCTTCATGGACTTCATCCTGCGTCCGGAGATCTCGAAACTCATCTCCGCCGCGTTCCCGTACACGAACCCCAACGCCGCGGCCCGCAAACTGCTCACCCCGGAGGAACTCGCCAACCCGGCCAGCTACCCGAAGGACGGCAAGCTCGAGACCTTCCGCGACATCGGCAAGGTGGCGGCCGATATCGACCGCCTCATCACGGACCTGAAGAGCGCGAAGTGACGCCTGCCGCCGGAGCGTCGTCGCCCGGGTGGCGGGCCTGGGTGCTGCTGGCCCCGCTGCTCGCTTGGGTCGGCATCTTCGTGGTCGCCCCGGCCGGGCTCTTGCTCGTCTACAGTTTCTGCGATCGGGACGAGCTGGGGCGGATCGTCTTCGATTTCACCACGGACGCCTACGTGCGGGTTTTTGACCCGATCTACCTCGGGATTTTCGCGCGGTCGGTCGGCTACGCGGCGGCCACCACGGTGCTCTGCCTGCTGATCGGCTTCCCGGTCGCGTGGTGGATCGGCCGCTCACCACCGCGCGTGCGCGACCGCTGGTTGCTGCTCGTGATGGTGCCGTTCTGGACGAGCTTCTTGGTGCGCACCTACGCCTGGATCATGATCCTGAAGCAGGAGGGGCTCCTGAACGCCGTGCTGCGCGTGCTCGTCCCCGGCGCGGCGCCGCTCGACCTGCTCTACACCCCGACCGCGGTGATGATCGGTCTCGTTTACGCCTACCTGCCCTTCATGATCCTGCCGATCTACGGCAGCGCGGAGAAGCTCGACGGTTCCCTCATCGAGGCCGCGCACGACCTCGGCGCCGGACCATTGCGGGTCTTCTCGTCGGTGATCATCCCGCTCACACTGCCAGGCATCGCCGCGGGCGCGCTGCTCGTGTTTGTGCCGTCGATCGCGATGTTCGCCATCACCGACTTGATGGGCGGAGCCAAGGTCCCGCTCCTCGGCAACGTCATCCAGAACCAGTTCCTGCAGGCGCGCGACTGGCCGTTCGGCTCGGCCCTGGGCGTCGTGTTCATGGGCCTGTTTGTCCTCAGCTATTGGATCCTCGTTCGTTTCCAGGAACGCGGCGGGGAGCCTTCTCGATGAGCGCGCGCGTCGGGCTGCGGCGGATCACGAAGCGCTTCGGTGCGTTCGAGGCGGTGAGCGACGTCTCGCTGGAGATCAAAGCGGGCGAGTTTCTCACGCTCCTCGGGCCGTCGGGCTGCGGCAAAACCACCCTCCTCCGTCTGATCGCCGGCTTCGAGCAACCCACCGCGGGTTCCGTCTGGCTGGAGGACGCCGAGGTGACGCACCTGCCGCCCTACCGGCGCCCCGTGAACCAGGTTTTTCAAAGCTACGCGCTGTTCCCGCACCTCGACGTCGCCGGCAACGTCGGGTTCGGGCTGCGCATGCAGGGGGTCGCGGCCCCCGAGGCGCGCCGGCGCGTGGAGGAGGCGATCGCGCTGGTCTCGCTCGCGGGGCTCGAGTCGCGCCGGCCGCATCAGCTCTCCGGCGGACAACGCCAGCGCGTGGCGCTCGCCCGCGCGCTCGTCTGCCGTCCGCAGGTGCTGCTGCTCGACGAGCCGCTCTCGGCCCTCGACGCCAAGCTGCGCGTGCAGATGCAGCTCGAACTCAAGCGCCTGCAGCGGCAGCTGGGGCTGACCTTCGTGTTCGTCACCCATGACCAGGAGGAGGCCCTCACCATGAGCGACCGCATCGCGGTCGTGAACCGCGGCCGCATCGAGCAGCTCGGCACGCCGCACGAGGTCTACCACCGCCCGGCGACGGCGTTCGCCGCGTCGTTCGTCGGCGAGACCAACCTGCTTTCCGCCGAACCCGTGGAAAGCGACGGCGCCGCGCTGCGGGTGCGGCTCGAGGGTGGTCTGGAGATCTCGGTACCGGCGGACCGCTGGCCGGACGGGGGCGGACGCGCGCTGATCCTCATCCGTCCGGAGAAGGTCCACGTGAGCCCTCGGCCGCCCGGCGAGCCGGGATCCTTCGAGGCCCGCGTCGAGGAGGAGATCTTCAAGGGCGCCACCGACCACCTCGTCCTTGCCACGCGCGCCGGCACCCGCCTCCGCGCCGTCGTCGCGAACGAGAGCGCGCACGGCGACATCCTGCACGCCGGCGACGCGGTGCATTGCCGCCTGCACGCCGACGACATCGTCGTGCTGCCGGCCTGACGCGCTTCGCCGCGGCGGCCGGTCAACGTTCGGGCTTTTCCTCGGCCGCACGCCGCCGCAAGCTTCGCACCTTCCCTCCCATCATGCCCCAAAAGATCAACCTCGCCATCATCGGTCTCGGCTTCGGCGCCGAGTTCATCCCGATCTTCCAGGCCCACCCCAACGCCAACCTCGTGGCGATCTGCCAGCGCGATCCGAAGAAACTGAAGGCCATCCAGGACGCCTTCGGCATTCCCAAGGGCTACACCGACTACGACGAGTTGCTCCGCGATCCCGATATCCACGCGGTCCACATCAACACGCCGATCCCGGACCACGCGCCGCAGACGATCAAGGCCCTGAAAGCCGGCAAGCACGTCGCCTGCACGGTGCCGATGGCCACCTCGATCGAGGACTGCCGCCGGATCGTCGATCTCTGCCGCCGCAGCGGCCTGAAGTACATGATGATGGAGACAGTCGTGTACGCCCGCGAGTACCTCTACATCAAGGAGCTCCACGACCGGGGCGACCTCGGCAAAATCCAGTTCCTCCAGGCCAGCCACCAGCAGGACATGGACGGCTGGCCCAACTACTGGCCCGGCCTGCCGCCGATGTGGTACGCGACCCATTGCGTCGGGCCGATGCTCGCGTTGACCGACGCCACCGCCGAGTACGTGTCGTGCTTCGGCTCCGGCACCATCCGGAAGGAACTCATCCGCAAGTACGGATCGCCGTTCGCCGTCGAGACCGCGCACGTGAAGCTGAAGGACTCCGACCTGACCGCGCGCATCATCCGCTCCCTGTTCGACGTCGCGCGCCAGTACCGCGAAAGCATCGACGTGTACGGCTCGAAGAAGTCGTTCGAGTGGACACTCATCGAGCACGAGCCGCACGTCCTCCACACCGCCAAGCTCCCCGAGCCGAAAATCCCGCGGAAGGTCCAGGTGCCCGACTACGCGCACCGCCTGCCCAAGGGCATCCGGCCTTTCACGACCAAGGGCGTCTATGATCTCGGCAAGAAGACCCACCTCAGCTTCACGCAAGGGGCGGGCCACGGCGGCTCCCACCCGCACCTCGCCCATGAATTCCTCACGGCGCTCGTCGAGGACCGCGACCCGTACCCGAACGCGGTGAAGTCCGCCAACTGGACGTGCGTCGGCCTGTGTGCGCACGAGTCCGCCTTGGCCGGTGGGAAGATCGTGAAGCTGCCCGCTTTCACCCACTGACCGCCGGAGCCCGCCGGCTGCACGCATGATCGAGGTCGACGGGCTCACCCGCGTCTTCCGCACCTACCGGAAACAACCCGGCTTCTGGGGCGGAGTGCGCGGCCTTTTCCACCGCGAGTACGATGAGACCGCCGCCGCGAAGGACATCTCCTTCCGGATCGGCGAGGGGGAATTTGTCGGTTTCCTCGGCCCCAACGGCGCCGGCAAGACCACCACGCTGAAGATGCTGTCGGGATTGATCTTCCCGACCAGCGGCTCCGCGCGCGTGGCGGGACACGATCCCACGCGCCGCGAAAACGCCTACCGCCGGATCTTCGCGCTGGTGCTCGGGCAGAAGAACCAGCTCTGGTGGGACCTCCCCGCCATCGAGTCGTTCAACCTGCTGCGCGCCATCTACGCCCTGCCGCCGGCCCAGTACCAGGCGACCCTCGACGAGCTCGTCGATCTGCTCGGCGTCCGTCCCAAGCTCAACGTCATGGTGCGTGAGCTCTCGCTCGGCGAGCGCATGAAGATGGAACTCATCGCCGCCCTCCTCCACCGGCCGCGCGTGCTGTTCCTCGACGAACCGACCATCGGTCTCGACGTGGTCTCGCAGAAGAACGTCCGGCAATTTCTGCGCGACTACAACCGCCGCCACCGCGTCACGATCCTGCTCACCAGCCACTACATGGCCGACATCCAGGAGCTGTGCGAGCGGGTCATCGTCATCCACCGCGGGCGGAAGATCTACGATGGCGCCCTCGACCGGCTGGAGCACGCCGGCGGTGCCCGGCGCAAGAACATCACCTTCCTGCCGGCCGTGTCCGTCGGCGCGGAACGCGCCTTCCCGGCCGACTGGCGCTCACACCACGCGCTCTCCACCACGCGGAGCGAGGACGGCAAATTCACGCTGCAGGTCCCGGCCGACAGCGTCGTCGCGGTTTCCCAGGAGATCCTTGGCACCGGTCCGGTGGCCGACATCACGATCGAGGACATCCCGCTCGAGGATGTCATCGCCGAGTTATTCTCCGCCCAAACGTAGCCCGCTCAGGTCGGGCCAGCGCCACGTTTCACCCAGCAAGGCCTCCACCAGCCGGCGGTGGGCGGCCGCGCAGCGGGGAAGCGCCCCGCGCACACTTTCCGCCTCGGGTGTCGCGCGCACGGTCACCTCGTCGGCCAGCGGCTCCGTGAGCCGCTCCAGCCGCCGGCCATCGGGAAAACTCGTCCCACCCCGGCGCAGCCGCAGCTCGTGCAGCAGCCGGAGGTTTGCCTCGGTGAGCTGGTGGTGCAGCCAGCGTTGCGCGGCGATCCATTCGCCCCGCTCCACCTTCCGCCACGTCGACACGTAGTCGCAAACGAAGCCTTCGGCCTCGAGGCGCACCGCCGCGTCGTCGAGCCGCGTCACCGGCACTTCGCGCGCGATCCGCGCGAGCAGCGGGCCGTGCGCCGCCTCACCCTTCAACACCCGGAAGCCCCCGGCCAGCACCGTCGCGAGATCGGTCAACGCCGGGAGCAGTTGCGGCGGCCAGGACGCGGCGGGGCGGCTCATCGCCGTGGTCAGCACGCGCAAGGCCTCCGCCGGCAAAATGACGAGGTCCAGTTCGCCGCGATCCGTGACGACACTGATCTTCGCGGAGGATCCGAGGCGGCCGATGCGCACCGCGTAGGCGTGGACGTCCACGCCCAGCGCTGAGAGCCACTCTCCGCGGTCGAGAATCTCAGGCCGCGAGGAGGCGAGTTGGTAGTCCCAGTCGGAACGACGGTCCGCCGCACCGTCCGCGCCGGGCGCCCGGACCCGCGAGCCGATGGCGACCAAAAGCTCTACGTGTTTTTCCCGCTGCGCCCAGGCCTCGATGCGCTCCCCGAGATCGCCGCTGTTCACAGGTGACGGATGGAGATCAGAATCTCGGTTCCCTCCATGCCCGGACCCGCGTGGATGTCCCCGTGGTGCAGCGCGAGGATCTCGCGCGCGAGCAGGACCTTGAGGTGGCCGTGGCTCGGCACCGCGTCCTCGGTCGGAGGCGGCAGCACGCCCTCCAACTCGAGCGGTTTCCCTTTCAGGGAAACGAGCGCGATCGTTTCCGGCCCGTCGCCGGCACGGCGCACCTTGAGCGCAAATTCGCGCAGGCCCAGCTCGCCGCGGTTCTCGCCGATCGTCTCGAGGAAGGAACGCAAGGCGAAGTCCAGCAGCCGCCGGTCGGCGTTCAGCACCGCCGATTCCGAGCTGGCCTCGACCCGCAGACCGAGTGACCGGCCGATCTCCTGCGCGAGCTCCTTCACGTCCAACGTGCCGGTCTCGGCCTCGTGCATCGTCTGCATCAGACCGAACTGGGAGTTGAGCCGTTGCAGTCGACCGATGTCGGCGCGCATGGTCTCCAACATCGCCACCGGCAGGGGCCTCTCCGCACCCGCCTGGCGGAAGGTCGTGAGCGAGACCAGGGCGTTGCCAAGTTCGTGACTGAGTGTGAGGGCGAGTTCGCGCAGCAGCTCCCGGCGGGCGCGGCGGTCCCGCTCCCGGGACTCGATGAGCTCCGCGGCGGCGTCTTCCCAACGCACCCAGACACCGCCGGCCTCGTCGGTTTTTCCCGCACGGATACGCAGAGGCTGGCCTTCATCGGGATCGCGGCGGCCGTCACCCGCATTGTGCCTTAATTCACCGATCACCTCGCGCACCACCACCGGGAGATCCTGGGCGGGCTCCTCGCCAGGCTCGAGCAGGAGTGCGCCAGACAGGTGTTTCGCCGCCAAAGCGGCCCGGTGTTCCACCGAACGCAAACGCGCCATCTCCTCCGAACGCAGTAGCGCGAGCCGCATCAAACGGGCCAATTCCACTCCACGCGCGCGGTCAGCGGCGTCGTAATCCCGCCCGTCCTCCCTGACCCCGAGCAGGAAAATTCCGAGCAGTCGGCCGCTCTCGTGCACCGGCACGATCAGACGGGCCGCCCGCCGCGCCAGCAAACTGTCCACCGCCAACGCCCCCGCGGAGCGGCTCCCTCCGGCCAATGACGTCCGTCGAGCACCATGGGATTGCGGCTCAGCAGGCCAAACAGGTCCTCGTCGAGGGGAACAACGTCGGTCCCAGCCGCCGCCTCGAGTGAGGCTATTCCTTATAAAATGCGCTTTGAAGCTGGAATCAGATACCGTGGAAGCCTCTAATGAAACCTCTTCTAAGCCAAGCCTGTCAAATTTTC
>JBJTCH010000052.1:0-3708 GCA_046091745.1 Opitutaceae bacterium | reverse complement strand
AGAACGATAACTCGTAATTGTTGGAGGTATAGGGCTTCAACGCAGGGTTGCCCGCCGAGAGGGTCTGCGCGAGCTCGTTCGGCACGATCGCCGGTAGAAGGTTCGTGGGGCTCGGGCGGGTGATGGTGGCGTTGTAGCTCGTGCGGACCTGCGTGTTGGGAGTGAACTGGTAGACAAAGTGCAGGCCAGGGAAGACGTGGTCGTACTTGGTGCCCTGGGTCGTCCACTTGCGGAAATTATCCCGGGCGCGAGCGGCGTTCTGCTCGTTCGACAGGGTGGCGTTGGCGTTGTTGGTCGTGTTGGAGACGCGGAGATAGTTCGATCCGCTGGAGCGGGTCTCCTCCCAACGCAGGCCGGTCAGAACGCGGAGCCGGCCGAGGCGCGCGTCGCCCATCAGGTAGGCGGCGTTGACCGTGTTGTCGAAGGCCGCGTCGTTGGCGAGCGACTGGTAGACGGTATTCCAGACGTCGGTGGGCGTCTGCGTCCAGTTGTTGCGGTTCGCGAACGGGTCGCCCGGGTTGCCGGTCTCGGCGAGCTGCACGAACGGGAAGGGGCCGTACTTACCCTCGGACACGAGCATGTTGTAACCGAGGTACGGGGTGATGCCGCCATTCTCCGGGGTGGTGGGCTTGCCGGCGTAGGTGTAATAAGCGAGGTCGCGCCGTTGTTCCTGCTCGAACTTCGCCTGCTTCAGGCCGGTTTTCAGCGTGATCGGGAAACGCGTGGCGAACGTCTTCTGCAGGTCGAGATTCGCGCCGCTGCGCTTCGCGGGGGCCTGGTAATTGATGAGCTGGGCGTCGGGGCGGATGATGTAATTGGCGGGGTTGCTCCAGTCGGGGCCGCCGGTCTGGGTGACGCGCGGCATGAGTCCGCCGTCCTCGCGGTCGAGCACCCACGACACGCGGCTGAGCCGCGCGCCCAGCTGGTGAAGCTTCGGGTAATGCGTCATGTTCTGGGAGTAGTTCGCGTCGAACTTCAGCAGCCCGCTGCCGTCCCAGAGCTTGGTCTCCCAGCCCGCCGCCCAGGTGGAGGCGCGGGTCTCGCGCAGGTAGAGGACCGACTGCGTGTCGATCTGGCCGGCGCCGTCGGCGATGCTCACGACGTTGAAGGTCGATCCGGGCTTGAAGCTCGACGCGGCGCGCGGCGCCGTGGCCAGCCAGCGGAAGTAGGAGTTGTTGGAGCCGCTGCGGCGCTGGATCAGGTTGATGGTGTTCTTGAAGTACACCGAGGCCCGGTCGCTGATCTTGTAGTCGAGGGAGAGGGCGGTGTTGTACGAGGGGGTCTGCGTGCCGAGGTTGCCCCATTGGCCGGCGCCGGCGGCGCGCAGCAACGGCTCGCTCACGGGCGCGCGCGAGAGCTCCGGCGGCACCCAGTAGGCGTCGCTGTTGCCCGCCGCCGTGCGGTGGCCGATCTCGTTGATCACATTGTTGTTGATCGTGCGGTTGAAGGTGGCGCTGACGCCGAGGTTGTTCTTTCCGCCGAACACGCTCAGCACGTCAGAGTAGTTCAAGTCGATCAGCGAGGGCTCGAACGGCGTGCTGAACGGCACGCTCTTGTCCTGGTAGTCCTTGATGTAGGTGTAGCCGGCGGTGAGCGTGATGTTCCGGCCGGGGGCGCGGTCGAAGGCGCGCTTCGTGCGCAGGTTCAGGTAACCGGAGATCGCGTTGCCATCCATGTCGGGCGTCGGCGCCTTGATCACCTCGAGCGAGGCCACGCTGCCCGAGCTCACCTGGCCGAAGTAGACGTTGCCGAGGCTCACCGAGGAGCCGCCGGACACCGCGATCTGGTTGCCGTCCATCAGCAGCGAGGAGAAGTCCTGCGTCATGCCGCGCACGTAGATGGCGTCGACCTTGCCGCCGGAGCCGTCGACCGAGATGCCCGCGAGGCGCATGATGAGCTCGCCCACCGCGGCGCCGGGGTTGCCGAACGCATCGATCGCCGCGACGGTCTTCACGTTGGCGGCGGAGCGCTCCTCGTTGATGGCGGCGGCCTGGCCCTCGCGGATCGTCTTCACGACGAACTTGTCCATCTTGTACAACGTCGAGGTCATCGCGACGTCGCGACGAACGGTGTCACCGGCCTTCACCTCCACGCCGAAGCGCTGCTCGTCGAGGCCGGAGTAGGTGACCACGATCGTCTGCGGACCCTCGGGCAGCACGAGGCGGAACATGCCGTTGTTGTCGGTGGTTTCCGTCACGCTGGCGCCGGCGACTCCGACGAAGGCGCTGGTGAGCACGTCACCGGTGTTCTGGTTGATCACCTGTCCGGTGACGATGCCCGTGCGCGCGGATTGCGCGTGGGCGCCGACGGCGAGGGCAAGGAGGAGGGCGAGGATACGGTGCATGGTGGTGGTGGGGGAAGGTGAAGCCGGGGAATCCGGCGCAGTCTCTCCCTCAAGTTGCAGGGAGCTTGGCGCGGGACTCAAGCCTGCGGATGGCGCAGGATCCGCGGTTGGGGTGGCAGCCAGTGTGGCCGGGGTCAGCGTGAGCCGGGCGATGTGGTCTCGTAGCGGTCCCACCCGGCGACGAGTTCGCGCACCACCCGCGATCCGACGCGGTGGGCGGCCTCCAGCGACGGGAGGAGTCCGGAGAACGTGCCGGGCGCCTCGCTGTTCAGGCTCTCCACCGCGGAGGCGCCGGGCCACGGTGAGTCGTAGTTGCTGGCGGTGCGCAGGACGAGAGCGCGGCGCGGATCGCAGCGGCCGGCCTGCCCGAGCAGTTCGAGCGCGCGAAGCGTGCCGGTGTCCTCCATCGCGGTCATGACATAGTTGGCCTCGCCGTTGGTGTAGTAGCGCAGCCACTCGTTCGCCCATGCGTTCATCCGCGCTCCGTGCCAGAACGTGCTCGACGCCATCGCATCCCCGATGAGCACGAACGGGGCGCGCATGGCTGCCGGCAGGCCGTCGTAGCGCGCGCGGAGGCGGCGCAGACCCTCGGAGTCGGGCAACTCCACATCCTGCGTCAAGGCGTGGGCCCACTCGACGAGGCCGCGGTTGAGCGTGAAAACCTGGCCGGGACGGAGGGTGGCGCGCGGAAGCTCGTAGGGTTTCCGTTTTCCCAGCGGCACGTAGCCCGTCGGCCAGTCCGGGGGAATCTCCCGCGCATCGAACTCATGCGCGAGATCGCCCTCCACCACGTGGCGCGCCCAGGCGGCGGAACCCAGCGAGGCGTCGGCGGGGTCGACGCCGGCGATTCCCGCGACGAGCCAGTAGGCGCGGCGCAGGTCGAAGCGCGGGTCGAGGCCGAGCGCCATCACGGCCGCCGCGGCGTTGGTGTTGCCCACGCCGGTGAGGAGTGCGACGACCGAGGCATCGGCATTGGCATGCAGCGGGTGCGGCGCGGCTGGAACGGTGATGGTTCGATCGAGGCCCTCGCGTTCCACCCAGAATTGCAGTTCGCCCGGCCGGTCGCCCTTCGCCTCACCGATCTCGAACATCGTCACCACGACCACCTTGGGTCGGAAGGTTTCCGCCGCGGAAAGATCGAGTGCGGCGGTCATTACCAGGAAACACTTCAGAAGACGCCTGCTCCTGGGAGCGAAGATGTGGGAGGTCATGATATCGTTGGATCGATGCGAATGGGCCGTGGGTGTTCGCGGGTATTTCAGAACCGGGGCATCCGCACAAACGCCGTCAGAACGTCCCCTTCACGCCGAAGGCCCACTGCACGCCGTAGGCGTTGGTCGAGCTGATCTTCGCGTAGGCGGGCG
>JBJTCH010000051.1:0-13510 GCA_046091745.1 Opitutaceae bacterium | reverse complement strand
CCGTCGGTGCGGCCGTGTTGCTCCCCGCGCGGCCCGAGGGCGTGGGTGGAGATCGCGGTGCGGACGTAGCCGGGGCAGACAAGTGTGACCTTCACTCCCTCGCGCCAGACCTCCGCCCGGAGGGAGTCGAAGTAACCGTGCAAGGCGTGCTTCGCGGCGGCGTAGGACGAGCGGCCCGGCGTGCCGATGTAACCCATGACGCTGCTGACCACGACGACATGACCGGAGCGCCGGGCGAGCATTGACGGTAGCACCGCCTTGGTGAGAGCGACCGGCCCGAAGTAGTCCACCTCCATGATCAGCCGCTCGACGGCCTCGTCGGCGTCCATCGCCCGCGCCCGTTGGCTGATGCCCCCGTTGTTCACGAGCACGTCAATGCGGCCGGCCCGGTCCAGCACGCTGGCGGTCAGCGCGGGGAACTCCGCCGGTCGGGCGAGATCCAGCGGCAGCGTGAGGTGCCGCTCCGGGTTGCGGCAGGCGCGCCGCACGCGTTCCAACTCGTCGGGCCGCCGGCTGGAAAGGACGAGCTTCGCGCCCTCGACGGCGAACGCGCGGGCGCAGGCCTCGCCGATGCCGGACGACGCGCCGGTGATCCAGACCACTTGGTCGGCGAATTGCATGCTTGGAAGATATCCCGGCGCCCTGCGTCCAGGTCGCGGGGCAGGTCAGTCGACGCCCTTTTTCCCGGCCTTGGTCGCGGCCGTGCGGTACTCGGGGCGCTTCTGCAGCTGCTCGAGGTAGGGCTTGTACTCCGGTGAGGTGGGCCACGGCCGCGTGGTTTGGTCTCCCGGCACGAGGCGGCCCTCGGGATAGTCGCGACCGGCGACGCTGGCCTGCACCGACTCGTTCCACGCGAGCAGTTCCTTGCTCAACCGCGCGGTGAGCTCCGGTTGGGCGGCGGAGATGTCCTTCTCCTCCCGAGGATCCGTCTGGAGATCGTACACCTCGAACTTCGGCTGGTTGATGTTGAGCGCGACGATCTTGTAGCGGTTGCCGATCAGCGCGGCGCGACGGGTGTGGCGGAAGACCATCGCCTTCGGCCGTTCCGCCAAGCCGGTCGTGAAAAGCGGCCGGATGCTGATGCCGTCGAGCGGCTTCAGCAGGGCGGACTCGGGAAGCTTCGTGATCTCCGCGATGGTCGGGAAGATGTCGAAAGTGCCGGCGGGGTAGGACGTCACCCGCGGTTGGGTGATGACGGCGGGCCACTCGATGATGCCCGGCACGCGCAGCCCGCCCTCGTAGACGGAACCCTTGAAGCCGCGCAGGTGCCCGACGGTGCCGGGGCGGATCTCCGGCAGCCCGCCGTTGTCGCTGCAGAACCACAGCAGGGTGTTTTCGGCCAACCCCAGCCGCCGCAGGCCGGCGCGCAGCGTGCCGACGCTGCGATCCATCGCCACGAGCTCGCCGTAATGGTTGCGGGAGTTGCGCTCCAATTGCGGGAAGTCGCGCATGTCCTCGTCGGCCGCGATCATCGGCGCGTGGGGCGAGCCGTACCAGATGACGGTGAACGTCGGGCGGCCGGAGCCGCGGGCGCGCTCGAGGTGTTTCAGCGCCTCATCGACGATGATTTCCGAGGAGTCGCCCTTGAACTCCTCCCACTTGCCCTTGCGGCTGAGGATCGGGTCGCGGTCGAAGAAGTTCGTGACCGAGAGCCACTCGTCGAAGCCGAACGCGCCGGGGCTGTGGGCGTCGCCGGCGAGGATCGGCGCGCCGGGCCCGCTGTAACCGTTGAGGTGCCACTTGCCGAAGTGGGCGGTGAGGTAGCCGGCCGCGCGGAGACCCTGCGCGATCGTCTTCTCCTGGCGGCGCAGCGCGTAGCCGTGGTTCTCGACGCCGCAGCGGTCGTTGCTGCGGCCGGTCATCACGGTCGAGCGGGTGGGGGAGCAATTGGGCGCGCCGGCGTAGAAGCGATCGAGGCGCAGACCCGCTTTGGCCATCGCGTCGAGGTGCGGCGTCTTCAGCACGGGATGCCCGTTGTAGCCGGTCTCGCCCCAACCCATGTCGTCGGCCATCACGAGCACGATGTGCGGGCGCGAGAGATCGGGGGTGGCGGCGGACAGCAGGCCCGTCGCGGCGGCGAGGAGGAAGGGAAGGACGGGGATTTTCATGGGAGAGAAGAAACGGTGGATCAGAAAGTCCCCTTGAGACCGATCGTCCAGAGCGCGGCGTAATCGATGCGCTGGCGGAAGCGGGCCACGGCGGGGGTGCTCGGGCCGTAGATCTTCACGTCCTCGGTGGCGTCGCCGATGTTCCGGAAGTTGTAAAACAGCGCGATGCCGCGGCGCAGGTTGATCTCGCCGACGACGTCGACGTACAGGCGCTTGGAGGTCCAGTTGAACGTGGCGGGCTCGATGCTCGCGCCGGTGAGGAGGTTGTTGCGGGAGGCGCCGCGGTAATTCCAGTTCACCCGCACGTTGTAGCGCGGCCGCGTGAGGCTGACGCCCCAGCTCATGCTGCGGGGAATGAACCCGGCGAAAGAAACGGTGTCGTCGCCGATGACGCGCTGGGAGGTCGCGTTGGCGAAGACCTGCACGCCTCGCGCCCAGGGCGGGAGGAACGTGAGCGCCTGCTTGTAGTTGAAGTCCAGGCCCTCGGTGCGCACCGCGCCGGGCACGTTGAACTGCGTGGCGACGTCGTAGGCGCCGTATTCGCCCGGATCGATGCCGTAGAGCGCGAGGAACTCCGGGGTCGGCGCGAAGACCGTCGAGCCGAAGAAGTTCTCGATGTTGCGGCGGTAGGCGCCGACGGAGACCTGGCCGACGCCCTCGAGGTAGCGCTCGAGCCGCACGCTCACCGTGCGGGCGCTCCAGGCCTTGATGGCGGCGTTGTTCAGCGTGATGCGGTTGGCGGAGGAGGGCGGGTTGCTCGTGTCGGGCAGCGTGAATCCGCCGGCGTACTGGTTGAAGTTGGGGCGCCCCACCGAGTGGTAGTAGGCGGCGCGGGCGATGAGGTTCTCCCGGACGTTGTAGCTCGCGTTGAGGCTGGGGAAGAGCCGCAGGTACTCCTTGGTGGTGCGGGCGCCGCGGTCGAGGTAGGTGAGTTGGGAGACACCGAGGGCGTTCGTGGTCGGAACGATCAGCAGCGGCGCGCCGTTGGACCCGCGCAGGATCCGGCCCTGGGCGTCGCGCTGGTAGTTCCGCGTCGGATCGTTCAGCGGCCCCTCGCCCTCGACGTTGGCCTGCTCGGCGCGGACGCCGCCGACGAGCTTCAGCCGGTTCTGCAGAAGGCCGAGGTCGCCGCGCACGTAGAGGGAGGAAATCAGTTCCTCGGCGCGCTTCGAGGCGGCGACCTGGTTGCGGTAAAACGTGTTGGTGTTGATCGAGTATTGCGCCGGGTTGGCCACCCAGTGCTCGTAGATCTTCCGGTTGCTCGGCGTCTCTAGCCGGGGGAAGCCGAACGGCAGGATGCGCTGGGAATATATCGGGTCGAAAAACGGCACGGGGCTGTCGTCCCCGCCCGCCGGCACGGTGCTGGCGCGGCCGTCCTTGCCGAGGAAATTGTAGGTGCCCGTGCCGCCGCGGAGGTCGCGCATGCTCTGGCGCAGATCGAACCCGGCCTTCATGGCGAACGGCAGGCTGGTGGCGAACGCCCGTCGCACGCTGCCGTAGGCGGAGCGCTGGCGGTCAACGTTCACGTCGTCCTGCGTGGTGGTGGACACGAGCGCGTAGGATGAAAGGGCGTAAGGGTCGACCGGCGCGCCGCCCTGGCCGTCGCGCACGGCGATCTCGCCCGGGCGCAGGTAGAAGATGCGGTTGAAGTCGATCGTCACGTTGGAGCGCTGCAGCGTGACGTTGCGGAAATAGCCCTGCCGCAGGTCGGGGTTGCCGTCGTCCTGCAGCGAGTAGCCGAAGCCGAGGTCGCCCCGCCACACGGGACCGTCGTGGCGCCCGACGATCGTCGGCATGCGGGTGCGGTTGAAGCGGTTCCGTTCCTGGTGGGCCGACGTCAGCACGCCGGAGCCCGCGGTGCCGCGCACGGACTCGACGCTGAACGCGCCGGGGGCGACCGCACCCACGTTGAAGGTGACGTTCGAGACGATGTACTGGCCGTCGAAGGAGGAGTATTGGAACCCGAGGGTGACGCGGTCGCGCTCGGTGAACTTGTAGTCGAGGCTGAAGCCGACCGAGCGGCGCGTGGTGACCTTCGGGGCGTCCTGGATGAGGTACTGGGAGAGGTACGGGTTCCCCGGTGTGGTGTGCGGAAACGTCGTGCCATTGGTCGCCGACTGCACACCGCGCCACGTCATGGTGGAGTTGTCCTGCGGCGAGAAGTTCGTGGAGGTGCCGAGCGAGACGGTGTAGCCGAAGCGGCGGTTCACCGGCGCCACGTAGGCGAGGTCGAAACCCGGATGGACGTTGCGCGTCGGGCTCGGCTTCGGCCCCGGCACTTTGTGGAACTCGCGGGCGTTGTCGCGGAGGATGAAGTAGACGCTCGCGTTGAGCACCGGGCGGACGCGCTCGAAGGCGCTGCGCGGCACCATGTTCACCGAGCCGGCGAGGGCGGAGCCCTGCGACTCGGGCGTGGGCGAGTAGGAGATCTCAATGCGCGACAGGTTGTTGATCGAGACCATGTCGGACTGGACGTTGCGGCCCGTTCCCGCGCCGGGCGCCGAGGCGATGCTGAAACCGTCGAGCGTCACCGGCACGTTGTCCGACGGCACGCCGTTGATGGAGATGTCGCGTGCGTTGCCTCCGGTGTAGTCGATCGTGACGCCCGGCAGAAACTTCAGGAACTCGGCGACGTTGCCCTCGGACACGTTGCCGAATTCCTCGGTGGAGAGGACGTTTTTGATGTTGGAGGAGAAGCGCTGCTCGTTGATCGCGAGGGCGGAGGCGTCCATCTCGCGGCTGGTCTCCACGCGAAAGGCGTCGAGTTTCACCACGGATCCGTCGGCGCGGGCGGCGGGCGCCCCGAGGGAAAAATCCTGGGAGACGGTCCGGCCGGCCGCCACATCCACGCGCGCCGTCTGCGGCGTGGCGCCCGTGTAGAACACGGTCACCTGCGCGGAGCCGGCGGGAACCGCGGTGAGGCGGTAGGCGCCGCCGGAATCCGTGAAAGCCTCGAGCGTGGTGCCCGTGACGGTGAGTCGCGCGCCCTCGACGTACTCCCCGGTGCGGGGGCTGAGCACGCGGCCCTCAATGGCGCCGGTGGTGGTCTGCGCGAAGATGGTCGCGGGAGCGAACACCACGAGGAGGGTTAGCAGCAGGTGACGGACGCAGCGGAACAGGCAGGGTTTCTGAGGCATGGTTGGTGGGTCGCGGCCGCGGGGTTTCGCCGCGGGCGCCGGGTTATCCGAACAACAGCTCCGGGCGCATTTTCCCTCAAGGAAATTGGCCCGCGGCCGGCCGCCGCCTTGACCGAGGCGCCGGCGGGGTCGACGATTTTCCGCGGCGCCGCCAGCCGGCTCCGATCCCCAAACCCCATGAGCATGACCCTTGTCCGCCTCGTCTTCTCCTCCCTGAGTCTCGCTTTCGCCGTCGCCCCGCTGCGGGCGGCGTTCCGCGCCGGCGCGTTCGCGCAGGACATTTCGCCCACGGTCTTTCCCGCGCCGGTGAACGGGAGCATGAAGGGCAACTTCGCGAAGGCGGTGAACGATCCGATGCACGCGCGGGTGCTCGCGCTGCACGACGGCCGGCGGGCCCTCGTCTTCTGTGTGATCGACGCCTGCATGGTGCCGCGCGAGGTCATCGTGGAGGCCAAGCGTCTGGTGCAGGCCGAGGCCGGCGTGCGGCCGCAGGACATCCTGATCTCCGCCACGCACACGCACTCGGCGGCGGCGCTGACCCCGGTTTTTCAGAGCGACGAGGACCCCGCTTACGTGCGGGCGGTCCCGGCGTTGATCGCCAAGGGCATTCTCCAGGCGCTCCGGAATCTCGAGCCCGCCGAGATCGGCTGGGCCTTCGGCAGCGACCCGACGCAGGTCTTCAACCGCCGCTGGTGGGTGAAGGCCGGGGCGGACTACGAGAATCCCTTCGGCAGCCGCGCCGACCGCGCGTGGATGAATCCCGGACAGGCCAATCCGAAAGCCTCGGTGCCGATGGGCCCCGTGGATCCCGATGTGGCCGTGCTAGCCGTGCGGGCCGCGGCCGACAAGCGGCCCCTCGGGCTGCTGGCCAACTACAGCCTGCACTACGTGGGTGGTAATCCCGCGATCAGCGCGGACTACTTCGGTGAGTTCGCGCGGGAAATGGCGCGCCGTCTCGAGCCGTCGGGACCGCCGTCGGGCCGGCCGGCGTTCGTGGGCATCATGTCCAACGGCACCAGCGGTGACATCAACAACGTCAATTTCGCGCTGCCCGGCCGCGTCAACCGGGCGCCCGGCGAGCAGATCCGCCTCGTCGCGCGCAGCGTGGCCGACGCCGCGATGTCGGCCTATGCCGTGATCAAGTGGCAGCCCGCGACGACGCTCGACACCGAGGAGGCCGAGTTGCGGCTCGGCGTGCGCAAGGCCACGCCGGCGGAATTGGAGCAGGCGCGGCTCACGTTGGAAAAGACGCCGCGCGACAAGGACGGCCAGTTCTCGGAACGGAAGGCCATCTACGCGCGCGAGGCGGTGAAACTGGCTGATTATCCCGACCAGGTGCCGGTGACGCTGCAGGTCCACCGGATCGGCGCGTTGAGCGTCGCGAGCATTCCCTGCGAGGTCTTCGTCGAGATCGGGCTGCGCCTGAAACGGAACTCGCCGTTCGAGCGGCATTTCACGGTTTCACTGGCCAATGGCTACAACGGATACCTGCCGACCGCCGAACATCACGCGGCCGGCGGCTACGAGACCTGGCGCGCCCGCAGCAGCTACCTCGAGGTGGCCGCCGCGGAGAAGATCACGACGCGCCTCGAGCAGATGCTTTCCGCCCTGCACGCGCGCGCTCGGAGAAATGAGGGAAAGTAAAAGGGTAGGAGGAGGGTGGTTCAAACCACGCGAGCCGGTCTCAACCACGGATGGACACGGATGGACGCGGATGAGGAGTTCAGGGCTTGCTGTAGCTGGGGTCGCCGACCCCGGCCTATGCCGATAGACCTACCGGCGAATGCTTTTCCGAATCGCTCCGCGTTTTTCGCCGCGGATTTCGCGGATAAGAAATGGGAGGGTGTTGGGCGCGGGTCACCGCGTATCCCATCCACCTTCCGCGGAACCCCTGAGCTCCAGATATCCTCCGCTCTCCGATACCTCCGATTGCTCCTGTTTCCACGCTTGGGCCGTTCCACATCACTACCACGAGGCTGGCCGCCGCGCTTCCGGAGGGTGGCGGATGGTGCGGACCGGAGGCGAGTCCCTGTGCTTTCCCGCTCTTCCGGCTCAACCCTCGCCGGGCTTCTTCAACGCGCGACCGGCGGGTGGCCCGGCGGCAGCGTGATCTTCGGCAGCACGCGGACGTAATCGCCCGGCGGCCGGCCCAGCGCGCGCAGGTCTTCGTGAGAGATCGTCACCTCGCGGCTCGCGGCTTTGTCGGCGGCGGAAAGGGTGAGTTCGCCGCTCTCCGTGATGAGCACGATGCGTTCGGTGACCTCCGGCAGGCGGCGGCGCACCCGCTCGGCGGTGCCGAATCCGTAGCGCACGTGGCCGGCGCCAACCACGACCAAGGCGACGCGTTTCGGGGCGTCCGTCGGCCGGAGCGCGGCGACGAGGTTGGCCGCCATGGTCTCGTCGCGGCTGGCCTGGGCCTCGAACATCGGGCGCAGTTTCGCGGGATCGACCGCCATGTGCACCGCGAGCTCGAGCTGCATCAGGCGCTCGTAGGCCGGATCATCCAAGTGAACTTCAGCCGGCAGTTGCGCGCGATCCCCTACCGGGAGCTTCGCCAGGCCGCCGCCGCGGCTCACGGCGCGGATGACGGCGGCGGGCGCGTTGAGGGCGCGGATGGGCAGACGGTGCGCGCGGGCAAACTCGCAGAGCGCCTCGTAGTCGCGGTAATTCCGCCACTTCTTCTCCCACTCGATTTCCGCGGCCAGCGCCGCGAAGCCGATCTCGCCGCGGGCGTAGCGGTCGACCGCCGGCTGGTCTCGTGCCTCGAGTTGTTCCAGGCAGAGCGTCAGCGGCCGGCCGAGGGCGAAGAGCTCCTGCAGCAGCCGCAGCTGCAGCTCGTGGTGGCGGCGGATCGTGTGGGCCTCGCCCACGTAGACCACGTCGGCCCGGGCGAGGTCGGCGATCACATCGGCGTGGTCCGCCTCTTCGCCGCGCGCGAGGTCGATCCAGCATTCGCGGGCGCGGCCGTGCGCGGTCGGGACCCGCACGGTCGTGCAGGCGGAAAGGAGCAGGGCGCCCGCCAGCGCGAGGACCAGGGCCCGGATACCCGGAGCGGTGGCGCGTTCCGGTTTCATTGGGAGAGAAATCCCTTGGGCCGCGGGGACGGGAAGGCGCCGAACGGCAGCTTGCGCGGCGTGACGGTGACCTCGGTCGTGAGTTTCAAGGGCGCCGGGCCGCCGAGGTCGTACTCCAGCTCGACGAGGTAGGCGGTCCAGCCGGCGGCCGGTTCCGGCACGTTGGCGCGGATCTCGTCTCCGGAAGCGTTGAGTGGTTCCGAAGTCCACTTCGCGCCGAAGGTCTCGAGACGGAAGTCGCGAGCGGCGGGGTTGGTGGCGCGCCAGAGACGGGCTTGTCGCGGGCGGTCTCCGGTGGACACCACGAGGGCGCCGTTATCCTGCCGCCACGAAAGCTGCGGCAGCCGGGCGCCCGTGAGGACCGCGTGATGCCAGGCGGCGATGGTGTTCGGGGCGTCGCTGTTCTTCAGCGAGTGGTCGGTGTTTGGGATATACCGGAGGTACTTCGGTCCCGGAAGGTCGGCGAAGTAGAATTGCGACGAATCGGGGAGGAAGAATTGGTCGCCGCAGGCGTTGATCAGGAGCTTGGGCAGGGCGAGCCGGTCGCGGTACGAGAACGGGTCCTCGATGGTGTAGAGCGCCCGGGCCTCGGGCGTGCCGCTCCAGCCCATGATGCCTTGGCGGAAGTAGTCGCCAACCGCGGGCGCGAAGAACCCGTAGGCGCGGTGATGGTGGTCCATCGACGCCTCGACGTTCAGGATGTCGATCACGAGCGGGCAGATCGCCACCACGCGGGAGTCGACGATCGCGGTCGTCCAGGTGGTCCAGCCGCGTTTCGACGCGCCGGCCACGACGAATTTTTCCACCGGGCGTCCGCCGCCCTCCGGCGTCGCGAGGAAGGCGGTGACGGCGTCCATCGCGCGGACCGCCGCCTTGGTCATGGGCAGCCGGGCCGGCCAGCGCTCGTCTCCGGTTTCAAGAAAACGCAGCCACGTGCGGGCGATGAAGTCGTCCTCCTTCCGTTCCTTGCCGTCGCTCTCCAGCGTGAGCGGCTGGTTAGGAATGTTGCGCACCTCGGCGACGATCGAGCGGGTCGCCTTCGCGATCTCGACGAGTTCGCGCGACGGCTTCGGCGCCGGCCTCGGACGGTTGGAGCCGCCGGAAATGAAGAGCAGCACGGCGGAATGCTCGATCAACGGCGGCCGGATGATCGTCACCCAGTGTTGCCACGGCACGGGCTGCGAGCCGCCGGGCGGGGTCCAGTGCTGCGAAATGACGTCGAGCACGTCGGCGCTGACGCCCTCCGCCTCGAGACCGCCGGCCCGCTTCCAGGAAAAGTTCGGATCCGGCGCGGCGACGTAGCGGTCGAGCGCGGTGGTGGTGGCGCCGGTGCGCTGGGTCCCTGCGGCCGGGAGGTGCCCGGCGGCGAGCACCAGGATCGCCAGCGCGGTGGAAGGAATGAACCAGCGGATCAGACGGGATGGGGCGGGGGTGCGCATGGCGGGATGCTTGCGAAAAGAGCGGCGCTCCGGCGAGCCGGAGTTTGCCGGAGCCGCCTGCGCCCTGCCCGGTGCGCGCGGGCCGCTCAGCCCTTCGTGGGCAAGCAGGCGCCGCAGCCGTTCACGAAGAAGTCGTTGCCCTTGTCGTCGACGAGGATGAACGCGGGGAAGTCCTCCACCTCGATCTTCCAGACCGCCTCCATGCCGAGTTCGGGATACTCGAGGAGCTCCACCTTGCGGATGTTTTCCTTGGCGAGGATCGCCGCCGGGCCGCCGATGCTGCCGAGGTAAAACCCGCCGTGCTTGCGGCAGGCCTGGGTGACGGACGGGCCGCGGTTGCCTTTGGCGAGCATCACCATCGAGCCGCCATGGGATTGGAAGAGCTCGACGTAGCTGTCCATGCGGCCGGCCGTGGTCGGACCAAACGACCCCGAGGCGTAGCCGGTGGGTGTCTTGGCGGGGCCGGCGTAATAGACCGGGTGATCCTTGAGGTATTGCGGCAGGCCCTGGCCGGCATCGAGGCGCTCCTTGAGTTTGGCGTGGGCGATGTCGCGGGCGACGATGAGCGGCCCGGTGAGCGAGACGCGCGTCGTGACCGGGTGGCGGGACAACTCGGCGAGGATCTCCTGCATCGGGCGGTTGAGATCGATGCGCACGATGGAGTCGTCCTTCCACATCCGGCTGGCGGCCGGGATGAAGCGTCCCGGCTTGGTCTCGAGCTGCTCGAGGAAGATGCCGTCGCGGGTGATCTTGCCGCGGATGTTGCGGTCGGCGCTGCACGAGACGCCCATGGCGACGGGACAGCTGGCGCCGTGGCGCGGGAGGCGCACGACACGCACATCGAGCGCGAAGTATTTGCCGCCGAATTGCGCGCCGATGCCGGTGGCGCGGGCGATCTTGAGCACCTGCTCCTCCATCGCGAGGTCGCGGAAGGCACGGCCGTGCTCGTTGCCCGTGACCGGCAGCGCGTCGAGGTAGCGCGCGGAGGCGAGTTTCAGAACTTTCATGCAGGACTCGGCGCTGGTGCCGCCGACCACGAAAACGAGGTGGTACGGCGGGCAGGCCGAGGTGCCGAGCAGCGGCAGCTTGTCGCCGACGAACTTCTCGAAGCTCCGCGGGTTCAGCAGGGCCTTCGTTTCCTGGAACAGGTACATCTTGTTCGCGGAGCCGCCGCCCTTCGCCACGAACAGGAAGTCGTACTTCGCGCCTTCCGTCGCGAGGATGTCGATCTGCGCGGGCAGGTTGGTGCCGGTGTTGACCTCGCGCCACATGTCGAGCGGCGCGGTCTGCGAGTAGCGGAGATTCTCGCGCGTGTAGCACTCGTACACGCCGCGGGACAACCACTCGGCGTCGTTGGCCCCGGTCCAGACTTCCTGGCCCTTCTTCGCCATGATGGCCGCCGTGCCGGTGTCCTGGCACATCGGGAGGATTCCCTCCGCCGCGATCTCGGCATTCTTCAGGAGCGTGAGGGCGACGTAGCGGTCGTTGGCCGAGGCCTCGGGGTCATCGAGAATCGCCGCCACCTGACGCAGATGATCGGTCCGCAGGAAAAACGAGGTGTCATGGAACGCCTGGCGCGCGAGGTAGCTCAGCGCTTCCGGCGCCACCTTCAGGATCTCGCGACCCTCGAAGGTCGACGTGCTCACGCCCTCGCGCGAGAGCAAGCGGTAGCCGGTCGTGTCGGGACCGAGCGGAAACGGATCCTGATAGACGAAAGAGGGCGTGGCCATGGTGGAAGACGGTCGCGCGGTTCCCGCGCCGTGTAAAGCGGGCGGGCAAGGCTCGGCGAAAGTGCTTCGGGGTGGGTAACCACGAATGGGAAAAGAGCGGGAGACGGGTGAGGGTGTGAGAGGGCAAGACGCGGCTCCGTGACGGGCGCCGAATCGCTCCGCGGGGGAACAACCACGGATGCACACGGATCAACACGGATGAAGAAAACCGCTCTCCCTCTCCGAACTTCCCGACCTTTTGTTCAAAGCCCCGGATCTTGACACGCCAAGCCCGGGAAGGTCGTGAAGGCCAGCGGCGCCAGATCTGTGATATCTGAGTTATCTGTGGTTGGCTCGAAATCGTGTCCTCGGTCTCGTCCGCCGTCTCGTCCGCCGTAGGCTTGGCGAAGGAGGAAGCCTTGGCGAAGGAGGAAGGCGTTTCCGAACAGCCCGGAGCTAACCGCGGATTCCACCGATACCGCGGATGATGAAAAGCGGCCCAGCCTTCCCGAACTCACCGGCCTTCCTGTTCAAACTCCCCCGCGGCGCGTTTTGAGCTTTTTCGCGGCCAATCGGCTTGATGGCCGCAGCAACGCGCAAAGGACGCATCTTTCCGCCCTTCCCGTTCTTCCTGTTCAAACTCCGCCTTTCCGCATCGGGCGCCTTTTCGCGGCCAACCTGGAACCGGCTGCGGGTGAGGCTTGGCGTTTCAGCGCCCGGCCATCGCGCGGACCACGGCGCCGAAACGCGTCAGGTCGGGCATTGTCGCAACTTCGCCGGGAGCGCGACCCCAGCGGGTTCCGCCCGGCCAGACGCCGCGCTCGAGGAACTGTTCCTGCGCCGCCGGCAGGTGCGGCACGTTCAGATAATCCAACTGCTCCTTTTCGTCGCGCACCGGCACCACCGCGTCGGGCGGAAACCGGTGGATCGTTCCGCTCGACACGTACGCCAGGCTGTTCAACGCCACGAACGGCCGGCAGTCCGCGAGCGTCGTCGCCGGGCGCGCTGCCTCCCCGCGGAGGTAGCGTTGATACTCAAGGTGGTTCGCCTCCAGCGCATCGAAGGGCGAGAGGGCGCCGCGCTCCACGCGGCCGTCGTTCCAGCGGATCTCCCAATTTCCTCCCACCACGTAGCGGATGAGCGCCCGCTCGCAGAGCACGGTCTCGCATTGGCTGCTCGCGCCGGCGCAGGCGTGCGAGGTCGCGAGCCGGAGCGTCACGCCTCCGGGCGTATCTGCTTCGACGAAGAAGGTGTCGGCGCCCTCGATCGCATGGGCGCGGTAGAGTTCCGCCCTCACGGCGGCGAGCGGTGTCCATGAATGGAGCCCGGCGCCTCCGGCCCAGAAGAGGAGGTTGTGCACGTGATGCGACATCGCGTTGCCGAAGCAGGAGTCGGTCACGATGCGTCCGTCCTCCGAGAGCAGGCGGCCGGCCCAGGGGTTGCGGCGGAAGTAGGCCGTGGGGCGCGGCCAGAGCGCTTGCAGCGTCGCGACGCGAGGTGCCCCGAACTCCCCCGCGAGCAGGCGTTCCTTCAGCGCCACGCGGTGCTGCTCGATGATGAAGTTGAATCCCACGAGCGCGCGCCGCGGCGTTCCGGTGTCGGCGGCGATCATCCTCTCCAACTCCTCGTGGTCGAGCGTGGGCGGTTTCTCCAGATAGGCGCCGAGGCCGCGGGCCGCGACGGCGGCGTGCATCTCGGCGTGCAGCGGGATGGGAGTGGGAATCACGACCAGATCCAGCGTGCCATGGCAGGCCTCGAGCATCTCGCGGTAATCGGTGAAGACGCGCACGCGCCGCTCGGTCAGCCGCCATTCACGCTCCTCGCGCGCGAAGTCCCCGGGCCGGGGGTCGCAGGTGCACACCAGCCGGGCGAGCCCGCGTGCCTCGAGAGAGGCGATCGTGCGGTGGTGGGCTCCCGCGAACCCACCCATCCCGATGATCGCGACGCGGGCCGGGGTCTTCACACGAGCTTCAGCTTGGGCAAGTCCTGTGAATCCACGAGCCCCGCCGGCCGCCCGCGGGCGTCGACGGCGATCAGGTCGTC
>JBJTCH010000050.1:0-10060 GCA_046091745.1 Opitutaceae bacterium | reverse complement strand
GTGTTTCGTGGTTATCCCCTCTGGCTTCCGCGCCGGGCGTTTGTGGTTCTCACCGGCGCCACGCGCGTCCATCCGTGGTTTCCGCACCGGTAACGCCCTGCTGAACGCTTTATCTCGATGACCGCGCCGTTCGAACCGCCGCCGCCCGACGCCCGCCCCGTGCTGGTGACCGGTGGCACCGGCTTTCTCGGGCGCAACCTCGTGGAGCGGCTGCTCGCGCAAGGCCGCGCCGTGACCGTCCTGGCACGCCACGCGGCGCCGGACCTTGAGCGGCGGGGAGTGCGTTTCATCCGGGCGGCGCTCGACGACGAGGCCGCCGTGGCGGCCGCGTGCGCGGGAAGGGGCACGGTTTTCCACGTGGCCGCGCGGGTCGGCGTCTGGGGTCCGCGGGAGGAATTTTTCCGCGTGAACGTGCTCGGCACGCGCGCGGTCGTCGCCGGCTGCCGCCGCCACGGTGTGTCCCGGCTCGTTTTCACCAGCTCGCCGAGCGTGGTGTACCACGGCCGCGACCTCGCCGGCGTCGACGAATCGCTCCCGCTCACCACCCGCTGCCCCAGCCCCTACCCGGTCACCAAGGCCGTCGCGGAACGCGAGGCGCTCGCGGCCGCTGGCAATGCCCTGCGCGTGACCGCCCTGCGCCCGCACCTGATCTGGGGCGTCGGCGATCCGCACCTCGTGCCGCGTGTGCTCGCGCGCGCGCGCGCCGGTCGGCTGCGCATCGTCGGCTCGGGCCGCAACCGCGTCGACATGGTGCACGTCGCCAACGCGGTCGACGCGCACCTTCTCGCCGAGGCGGCCCTCGCCCGCGGCGAACCGGGCGCCAACGGCCGCGCCTTCTTCATCACCAATGGCGAACCCGTCGTGCTCTGGGACTGGATCAACGCACTGCTCACCGCCTTGGGCGAACGCCCCGTCACCCGGCGCGTCCCGCTCCCCGTGGCGGCCGCCGCCGGTGCCGCCTGCGAACTCGCTTGGCGGGCGCTCCGGCTCCGCGGCGAGCCGCCGATGACGCGATTCGTCGCCGCCGAACTGGCGAAGGACCACTGGTTCGACCTTGCCGCCGCGCGGCGCGTGCTGGGCTACACGCCGCGTGTCTCCATGGCCGCGGGCACCGCGGAATTGGTCACGCACCTGCGCGGCGCGGCGGGCGGAAGCTGAGCCGCGTTTACAAAAGTTTTACCGGAGCCTCACAGAAAAGGCCGCGCGGGCACATCATTCGCTGACGTGTCCGCGGCATCCTGGGCGGCGTGATCAACGCCGGTCGTTTTCCCGCTCCCATCCCGGGAGCGGCGGCCGGCAGAACCACCACCCGCTCATGAAATACCATCAACGCCTGATCGTCGTCGCCGCCCTCGCCCTCGCGAACGCGCTCCTCGCCCAGACCGCCGAACCCGCCGCCCGCCCCGCGCCGCGCGGCGGACCCGACTCGGGCCCCGGTCGCGCCGGCGGGCCCGGTGGCCCTGGTGGCGGCCGCGGAAGCCCGGTCATCCGGACGCTCGACACCAACCATGACCACGAGATCTCCGCGCAGGAGATCGCCCTCGCGCCAAGCGTGCTGCCCATGCTCGACCTGAACGGGGACGGTGTCGTCTCCGCCGACGAGCTGCGCGGCGGCCGGCCGGCCGGCGACGCGGGCCGCTTGCCGCCACCCGACGGCGCGAAGCGCCCGGCGATGGTCGACCCGGTGATGTTCGCCCTCGATGCCAACGCCGACGGCAGCCTCGCCGCCGCGGAGATCGCCAACGCCGCCGCCAGCCTGCGCGCCTTCGACGCGAACCAGGATGGCAAACTCACCCGCGACGAGTTCCGTCCCCTGCCGCCCGTCCCTCCGCGCAACTGATAGCACACGCCCGCCCAACGGGTTTCCTCCACTGCGCCCCGGATTCGTGTTTTCCGGGCGCAGTACTCCTCGGCGAGGACGCTTTTCCCGGCAACCGCACCATCCCGGGAAATCCGCGGAGGAAAAGACAGGGCCACCACGAAACGCGCGAAAGGCACGAAACGGGGGGAAGACGTGGGAGACTGGGGAGACGGGGGAGACTGGAGAGACTCTGCGCCGCGGTTGAGGTTGGGAGTGTGGGTTTAAGGGACGGGCACGGTAACGGTTCCACGCCTCTTCAACTTAAACCCTCAACTTACACTCGGTCGCCACCGGCGACCGTCGTCTTGCTCTCTCCCACCCTCGCCCGTCTCCCACTCCTTTCCCGTCCGTGGTTACTCATCCGCGGAGCGAGTCGGAGGCGCGGCACGGCCGCTGTCATTCCAGCCGAATGGCCGGCCTCCAAGTTTCGGCAGCGGGGTGGATCACTTCGCCAGGAACAGCGGCGCGCCGGGGCCCATCGGCACGCCGAGGGCGATCCAGACGATGAGGAGCGCGGTCCAGGCGAGCGTGAACCAGAGCGAGTAGGGGAGCATCGTCGCGATCATCGTGCCGATGCCGGCCTTGGGTTCGTACTTTTGCGCGAAGGTCAGGATCAGCGGGAAATAACTCATCAGCGGCGTGATGATGTTCGTCACGCTGTCGCCCACGCGGAACGCGCCCTGCACCAGCTCCGGGGAATAGCCGAGCAGCATGAACATCGGCACGAAGACCGGCGCGAGCAGCGCCCACTTGGCCGACGCGCTCGAGATCAGCAGGTTCACCGCCGCCGCGAACAACACCAGCGCCACCATCAGCACGATCGGCATCTGCTGCAGCCCCAGGTGCGAGATGAACTCCGCGCCGCTCACCGCGAGGATGATCCCGAGGTTCGTCCAGTTGAAGTACGAGATGAACTGCGCGGCGAAGAACGCCAGGACGATGAACGTCGCCATCGACTTCATCGTGGACGACATCCCCGCCATGATGTCGTGGTCCCCCTTCAGCGTGCCCGCCGCCAGCCCGTAGGCCACGCCGGGCAGGAGCCCGTACAGGAAGATGAACGTGCCGAGACCGCGCATGAAGACGGACTGCTCGAACGCGGGGTTCTTCGGGTCGCGCAGGAATCCGTCCGCCGGCAGCACGCCCCACAGCACGATGACCGTCAGCGCCACGACGCTCGCGGTCGCCGCCCACAGTCCGCGGCGCTCGGCGGCGGAGAGCGGTTTCAACTCCTCGCGCGGGGCCGAGCCGCGGTAGTCGCCGAGGCGCGGCACCACGATCCTCTCGGTCACCCACGTGCCGGCGGCGGTGACGACAAACGTCGCGACGAACATGAAGTAGAGGTTGGCGGTCGCCGCCACGGTGTACTTCGGGTTGATGAGATGCGCCGCGGCCTCGGACAGGCCGGCGAGGAGCACGTCGACCGAGCCGATGAGCAGGTTGGCGCTGTAGCCGCCCGAGACGCCGGCGAACGCGGCGGCGAGACCGGCGAGCGGGTGGCGCCCGATGGCGTGGTACAGGGCGGCGGCGAGCGGCGTGAGCAGCACGTAGCCGACCTCGCTGCCGGCGTTGGACATCACGCCGGCGAAAACCACCATCGGCGTGATCAGCCGCGCGGGCGAAGCGAGCACAGCGAGCCGCAGGCACGCGCCCATCAAGCCCGAGACCTCCGCGATCCCGATGCCGAGCAGGCAGAACAGCGAGATACCGAGCGGAGGGTACGCCAAAAAATTCTTCACCGGATCGAGCAGCACGCGATGGAGGCCTTCGAGCGACAGCAGGTTGACCACGGTCACTACTTTGCCCGTCGACGGGTTTTGCACCGCCACGCCGAGCGCGTGCAGCAGCCACGAAAGCACCAGGACGAGGACGGCTAGCCCGGCGAAGAGCGTCGCCGGGTGGGGCAGGGCGTTTCCGGCGCGCTCGACGCCGTTCAGGAACGTCTGGAACGGCGACGGTCTGGCCGGGGGGGATTCAGGGGCGTTGGGCATGCGGGAGGAAGCCCAGCCGCGATCATTCCGCAAGCGGCTCTCCCAGCCGGAACAGCGAGGGCACGGATGTGACGAAAGACTCGAAACGGACGTGGCCTGCGGCGCGCTCGCGAAACCAGCGCGGCTCGGCCGCCACCGATGTAGGGTTCAGGCTAACCCGTCGTGGGATCGTGACGCGTTGCCGAAGAGCTCCGCGAGGGTTCAACCACGGATCAACACCGATGAACACGCATCAGCTCGGCTCGGTGCAGCCGTCTTCTTCCCGCTCTCCCCGGCCTTCCTGTTCAAACCCCCAACCAGGGACAACCACGAATGGGAAAAGAGTGGGAGACGGGCGAGAGAGTGAGAGAGCAAGACGACGGTCGCCGGTGGCGACCGAGTGTAAGTTGAGGGTTTAAGTTGTAGAGGAATGGAAACGTTACCGTCCCCCGTCCCTTAAACCTAAACTTCCAACCTCCACCGCGGTGCGGGGTCTCCCAAGTCTCCCACGTCTTCCCCCCGTTTCGTGCCTTTGGCGTGTTTCGTGGTGGCCCCTGACTGTTAACCGCGGATTTCACAGAGGGCGCGGATTGGGCAGGAAACGGCCTTCTTCTTCCCGCGCTCCCCGACCTTCCTGTTCAAACCTCCAAGCCATGGGACAAGTCTCCGTTCCCTCGGTTGGCTCCTGTTGGTGGTCCGGGTTTGAACAGGAGATGACGGTCGCCGGTGGCGACCGGGTGTAAGTTGAGGGTTTAAGTTGAAGAGGAATGGAAACGTTACCGTCCCCCGACCCTAAAACCTAAACTTCCAACCTCAACTGCGGCGCGGAGTCTCCCCGGTTTTCCCCGTCTCCCCAGTCTCCCACGTCTTCCCCCGCTTCCCCGCTTTTGCGCCTCCTGCGCCTCTTCGCGGCCAACTCCGGGCATGGCCGCCAAGAGGCGCAAATGGCGCAAGAGCCGGTTTCCCAGCGGCAGCAGTGGCTCGATTTTTCCGCGCCTTTCGCGTGTTTCGTGGTGGCCCCTGATTTTTTACCCGCGGATTTCACAGAGGGCGCGGATAAAGACCGGAGGGCGTTCGGCGCTTCCGAACGGCCGGAGCGAACGGCCGGAATAGAACACGAAGACCGTGAAGGCCAGTGGTGCCGGATCGGTGATATCCGAGTCATCTGCGGTTCACCCTCCGACCCGTACTTTGATTTGTCCTCCGTAGGCTCGGCGAAGGAGGAAGCCTAGGCGAAGGCGGCCCGCCACGGACTGATGCCCCCGCGCGTTCCGTTGGAGGCGTTGACACGCGGTTCACGCTACGAAGTTTTTTCACGACCCCATGAACATCACATTCCTCCGCCGGAGTGGCGTGCTGCACCGCCTTTTCCTGTCCCTGTTCCTGAGCCTGTCCGTTTCCACCGGACAGCTCTCCGCCCAGGCGCCCGCCACCGGTGCGATCGAGGGCCGCGTGACTAATCCCACGACCGGTCTTGTCGTGGAACGCGCCCGCATCGCCGTCGAGGGAACGACCCTCGAGGCGTTCAGCGGCACCGACGGCTACTACCGGCTCGACGCCGTACCGGCCGGCGCCGCCCGGGTGCGGGCCACGTTTTCCGGATTCCCCGCCGCGACCGCCACGATCGAGGTGGCGGCCGGACGGACCGCGCAACGCGACTTCCAGCTTTCACCCCACGGCGCGGCCGCGGAGGGGGCCACGGTGCGACTCGACGAGTTCGTGGTGGCGACCTCGCGGGAAATGAGCGGCGCGGCGCTCGCCATCAACGAGCAGCGCTACGCGCCGAACCTGCGGAACGTCGTCGCGACCGACGAGTTCGGCGACATCGCCGAGGGCAACGTGGCCGAGTTCCTGAAGTTCATGCCCGGCGTGAACATCGACTACGCCGGCGGCAACGCGCGCGACATCTCGCTCAACGGCGTGCCCTCGACCCACGTGCCCGTCACGCTCGCCGGCTTCGGCCTCGCCAGCGCGGTGGGCGGCGGCGCCGGCGGAACGGCGCGCTCCGTGGGACTCGACCAGGTCTCGATCAACAACCTGTCGCGCATCGAGGTGTCGTTCTCGCCCACGCCCGACTCGCAGGGCAACGCCCTCGCCGGCTCGGTGAACCTTGTGCCACGCAGCTCGTTCGAGCGCGTGCGCCCCGCCGGCAATTTCAGCACGTACCTGATGCTGCGCGACGACATCAAGAAACTCGGCAAGACCCCCGCGCCGCGCCACCCCACGCGCAAGATCCATCCCGGCGTCGACTTCTCCTACGTCGCGCCCGTCAGCCGTAACTTCGGCTTCACGCTCTCCGGCGGGTTCAACCGCCAGTACTCCGGCGAGCCCCAGATCGTGAACACTTGGCGCGGGGCGCAGGCCGCCACGAACGGCACCACCTTCCCGCACACCTCGTTCGATCGGCCGTACCTCACGTCCGTCTCCGTCCGCAACAGCGGCAAGGACACCAAGCGCACCTCGTTCGGCTTCACCGCCGACTACCGCCTCACGCCGCGCGACCGCTTCTCCGCGTCGCTGCAGTACTCGACGTTCAACGTGAACATCAACCACAACGAGCTCACGTTCGACGTCGGCCGCGTGAATCCCGGCGACTTCAGCCTCGCCGCCGTCCGCGGCGCCGCCGGCCAGGGCACGCTCCAGCTCGCCACCACGGGCAACACGCGCAGCAACTGGACCTTCATGCCGTCGCTCACCTGGCGGCACGACGGCCCGGGGTGGAAGCTCGACGCCGGCTTCGCCTACTCCCGCGCCAGCAATCGCAACCGCAACGTCGAGTCGGGCTTCTTCGACTCGACCACCTCCCGCCGCACGGGCGTCACGATCGGCCTCTCCGACATCTTCTACCTGCGGCCGGCCATCATCAGCGTGACCGACGCCGCGGGCGCGCCGGTGGATCCGTACGCGCTGCGCAACTACGTGCTCACCGCCGCGGGCGGCAACACCCGCAGCACCGACGACATCAAGCGCACCCTCTACGCCAACGTGCGGCGCGACTTGGCCGGTGCCCTCCCGCTCTCGCTCCGCGCGGGCGTCGATTTCCGGCAGGCCGAGCGCGACCAGCGCTTCAGCGTGCCGAACTACACCTACGTCGGCCGCGACGGCGTGGCCAGCACCACGCTCACCGCGACGAGCGACGATCTCGCGCTGCCCTTCCTCGACCCGAGCTTCTCCGACCGCCAGCCGTCGTACGGATTCCCGAAGTTCCAGGGCGTGAGCAGCGAGCTCTTCTACAACCACTTCGTCGCGAACCCCGCGCAGTTCACCACCAACGCCAACACCACCTACCGCAACGAGGTCACCAACTCCAAGTTCGCCGACGAGCTCGTCTCGGCCGCCTACCTGCGCGGCGACCTCCCGCTGTTCTCCAACCGCCTGAAGCTCGTCGCCGGCCTTCGCGTCGAGCAGACCAACATCCAGGCCGAGGGGCCGCTCTCGGACCCGACCCGCAACGTCCTGCGCGACGCCTCCGGCCGGCCGGTGCTCGGCGCGAACGGAAGGCCCCAGCCGGTCGTGGCGGCCACCGACGCGCTGGGAGTCTCCCGCCTCACCTTCCTGGACCGCGCCGCGACCGCCGAGAAGGAGTACCTGCGCTGGTTCCCCAGCCTCAACGCGGCCTGGAACATCCGCGAGAACCTCATTCTGCGCGGCGCGTGGTACACCTCGGTCGGCCGGCCCGATTTCTCGCAGTACTCGGGCGGCGTGACGTTGCCCGATCCGGAGAATCCCTCGCCCAGCGACCAGATCACGGTGAGCAACGTGAGCATCAAGCCCTGGAGCGCGCGGACCTTCAACGCCCGGCTCGAGTACTACCTCGAGGGCGTGGGCCAGCTCGCGGTCGGCGGCTTCCGCCGCGACTTCGAGAACTTCTTCGGGAGCACGACGCTGCCGGCGACCGCCGATTTCCTCGAGCTCTACAGCCTGGATCCCAACGTCTACGGCCGCTACCCGGTCGTCACGCAGTACAACCTCGCCACGAGCGTTCGCATGGAGGGCCTGAATCTCGGCTACAAGCAGGCGCTCACCTTCCTCCCGCGCTGGGCGCGCGGCGTGCAGGTCTTCGCCAACGCGTCCACCCAGCGCCTGCTCGGCGCGCAGGGCTCCGCGAACTTCCCCGGCTTCATCCCGCGCACCTACAGCTGGGGCGTGAGCCTCAACCGCGAGCGCTTCAGCCTGCGCGCGAACTGGAATTACCGCAGCCTCCAGCGCCGCGCCGCGATCGCCAATGGCGCCAGCATCGAGCCCGGCACCTACACCTGGTGGTCGAAACGTCTCTACCTCGACCTCAACGGCGAGTTCTCGCTCACGCGGCGCCTCTCGCTTTACGCGAGCATCCGCAACATCGGCTCCGCACCCGACGACATCAAGGTCTACGGCCCCAGCACGCCCGAGGTCGCGCGCTTCCGCAGTCGCGTGGACTACGGCTCGCTCTGGAGCTTCGGACTCAAGGGCACGTTCTGAACCGGACGGGCGGCCCGCGAGGCTGCCCGGGCCGTCAACGGGTCTCGACCCGGCGGAACAACGCGAGCCCCACGGCGGCGAAGACCACGTGGGGCACCCAGAGCAGCAGGTCGGGCCGCAGGTCCGGCCGCTTGTCGAGCCACTTGATCGCGACCGTCAGCAGGTAGAACCCGAGCACCAGCAGGAGCGCGAGCCCGAGGTTGGCGGAGGTCTCCCGACGCGAGACGCGGATCCCGAGCGGCACGCCCACGAGCGCGAAGCAGAGGACGGCGGCCGCCTGGGCCCATTTCTCCATGGAGATCATCGCCAGCCGCATGCCGGCGCGCGCGTGTTCCGCTCTTTTCTCCGGAACCGGCGCCTCGGCCGCCTGGCGCGCGCGCAGCGCCTGCAATTCGCCGTAGGGCAGCCACTCCTCCTTCAGCCGCACGAAGTGCTCGCCCATGTAACGGTCGAGCGGGATGCGGATCTCATCGAAGCGGCCGACCGTCACCACCCGCGGCGCCTTGCCGAAGTTCTCCGGATCGGCCGGGTCCCGCTCCTCCACCGTCGCGCGCGTGAGCGCCGGGATGAGACTGTTGGTCGCCTCGTCATACTCCACGCGGCCCGACTCGGCGCGCACGAGGCGGCGCACGCGCGCCTGGCGGTCGAGGTCCCAGATCCAGATGTCGCGCAGCACATCGCCGTCCCGGGTACCCACGTAGATCACGGCGCCCTTGAAATCGCGGATGAACGTCCGCGGCACGATGACCCCGAGCGGATTGGCCCGGATAGCCGCGGGCAGCTCGCGGTGGAATTGCGCCCGCGCCCACGGGGCGGACTCCAGGTTGACGTACAACGCGAGCAGCGTGCCCAGCGCGGCCAGGATGAAAACCGGGCGGGCGATCCGCGCGAGGCTGATGCCGGCCGCGCGCATGGCGGTGATCTCACTGTCGGCGGACAGCCGCCCCAGCGTCAGCAACACGCCGGTAAGGATCCCCATCGGCAGCGCGAACGAGATCGCGAACGGAAAGAGCAGCGCGACCAGCCGCAGGAAGGTGGCGGCGCCGAATTGCCCCGCGAGCAGCGGCCCGAGCAGGTCGCGCAGCACGTTGGGCAGGGCGACGACGAACGCGAAAAGGCCGACCGCGGCGGCGCAGGTGAAGAGCACGCTCCGGAAGATGTGGCGGTCGAGCAGGTTCACTGGTTTCCCCGCGCGGAGGTTGGCCCCGCGACCGCGCACGGCGAGGGAATTTCAGAGGACCACCGCACCTGGACTCCGCAAAAGATCCTGCCGCGACGAAGCCGCGACCGAAGGAGCGTGGAGTTGGAACACAGAGGGAACAGGGGCCCGAGCCTCGGGTTGTAACGTGCATCCGAATCGCTCCGCGGGTGAGTAACCACGGATGGACGCCGATGGACACGGACGAGGGAGCGAAGGCCTGCTGTAGCCGCGGCTGCTTGCCGCGGACGATGCCTCCCCGAACTTTCCGGCCTTCCGGTTCAAACTTTCCCGCCGCGCGTTTTGAGCTTTTTCGCGGCCAATCCGCTGGATGGCCGCAACAACCCGCAAAAGACGCAAAGACGGGAGGCCTCCTCGGTGGAGCCGTGAGCCATGCCGGATCTGCGACCGGCCGAAGGCATGCCTGAATCGCTCCGCGTTTTTGACCGCGGATTTCGCCGATGGCGCGTATGATAACCGCCGGGCGTCTGGCGCTTCCGAAGGAATGACAGGAGTGAACAGGCGGAGTGGAACCGGAGGGCCGTGAATTTCGTATAGGCCGCGGCCGCG
>JBJTCH010000049.1:0-16356 GCA_046091745.1 Opitutaceae bacterium | reverse complement strand
TGTTTCTCGCTCCACCTCAGCGGCCGCGCGTCTTGTCGCGGCCGGATTCGTTCTCTGCAACCTGCTCGGCGCCGCGCAGCCCAAGGGCGAGAGTGCCGCTCCCAAGGCCAAGGCCGCCACCAGCTACGACCCGCCCGAACCGTTCGTCCCGATCTCCGCCCTCAGCGTGCCCGATGACCTCGAGGTCACGCTCTGGGCCCGCACCCCGCTCTTCCGCAACCCCGCCAACATCGACGTCGACGCGCAGGGCCGCGTCTGGGTCGCCGAGTCGTACAACTACCGGCGTCACGCCGGGAAGGATCCCGCCGGCGACCGCATCGTGGTGATCGAGGATACCGACGGCGACGGCGTCGCCGACCGCAGCCAGGTCTTCACGCAGGAGCCCGGACTGCTCGCCCCCATGGGAGTCGCCGTGATCGACAACAAGATCATCGTCTCCTGCACGCCCGACCTGATCGTGTACACCGACGTCAACCGCGACGGGAAATTTGATCCCGCCGTGGACAAGCGCGAGGTGCTGCTGACCGGCTTCGACGGACGCAACCACGACCACTCGCTGCACTCGGTCACGATGGGCCCCGACGGGAAATGGTACTTCAACCACGGCAATTGCGGCTCCTATTTCACCGACCGCTCCGGCCGTACCTTCCGCATCGGCAGCCCCTACGATGGCGGACGCAGCGATGGCGGCACCCCGATCACCGAGCGGCGCCCGCCCGAGTTCGCGGGTGAGAAGAGCGACGACGGGCACGTCTACATCGGCGGCACCACGTTCCGCATGAACCCCGACGACACGCAGGTGGAGCCGATCGGTTTCAACTACCGCAACTCCTACGAGCAGACCGTCACCTCCTTCGGCGACGTCTTCCACAACGACAACGACGACCCGCCCGCCGCGCGCACCTCCTTCCTCCAGGAGTACGGCAACTTCGGCTTCGCTTCCCGCGACGGGAAACGCGCCTGGGCCGCCGACCGCCGGCCCGGCCAATCCACTCAGGTCGCCGAGTGGCGCCAGGAAGATCCCGGCACCGTGCCGGCCGGCGACGTGTACGGCAACGGCGCCCCCACCGGCATCGTTTCCTACGAGGGCGACGCCCTCGGCGCGAAGTGGCGCGGCGTACTCCTGAGCTGCGAGACCTCCCGCAATGTCGTCTTCGGCTACTTCCCCAAGGCCGACGGCGCCGGCTACCGCCTCGAGCGCTTCGACTTCCTCACCTCCAACCCGGGCCGCGATTTCGCCGGCATCGACTCGCAGCGCGGACGTCTCCGCAGCGAGGACATCCGCACCTGGTTCCGCCCGTCCGACGTCGCTGTTGGGCCCGACGGCGCGATCTACGTCGCCGACTGGTTTGACCCGCGCACCGGCGGTCACGCCGCGCTCGACTCCAGCTTCGCCGGCACCATCTACCGCATCACCCCGAAGGGCCGTAAACTCACACGCCCGCGCATCGACGTGACCACCACCTCGGGCCAGATCGAGGCGCTCCGCAACCCCGCCGTCCACGTCCGCGCCCTCGGCTTCATGAAGCTCCGCGAGGCCGGCGCCGCCGCGGTCGCTCCGGTGGCCGCGCTCCTCTCGGACGAGAACCCGTACATTCGCGCCCGCGCCCTCTTCCTGCTCGCGCAACTCGGCGCGCCCGGCGTCGCCAAGGTCGAGGAACAGCTGCGCAGCCGCGACGGCATGACACGCGTCGCCGCGTTCCGCGCCCTGCGCCGCGTCAACCACCGCGTGCTCGAGCACGCGGCCGAACTCGCGGCCGACTTCTCCGCCGCCGTTCGCCGCGAGGTGGCGGTCGCGATGCGCGACGTGCCGTTCGCGGCCTCGCGCGAAATCCTGCTCACCTTGGGCAAGGGTTATGACGGCCACGACCGCGCCTACCTCGAGGCGTGGGGCACCGGCTGCAGCGGCAAGGAAAAGGAGATCGCCGCCGCCCTGCTCGCGGCCGCGCCCGGGAAGGACGCCACGAAGTGGCCCGCCAACTACGCGCACCTCATCTGGCGCCTCACGCCCACCGGAGCCGAGGGTGCTTTCGCCGCTCGCGCCACCGCGGCGGCCCTGCCCGAAAAGGAACGCATCGCCGCCGTCACCGCGCTCGGCTTCACGCCGACGAAGGCCGCGGCCGACGCGTTGATGGACCTCGCCGGTTCCGCCAGCGGCATGACCAAGGCCCACGCGCTCTGGTGGCTGATGAATTACAAGGACACCCGCTGGAAGGAAGTCGGCGTCGCCGCCGCCCTTAAGCAACGCGGCCTTTTCGACCCCGACACCATTTCCATCACCCCGAGCATCGTGCCCGAGCCCGCGCCGTCCAAACTCCCTCCGGCCGCCGAGGTCGCGAAACTCAAGGGCGACGCAGTGAAGGGCGCCGCGACCTCGCAGGCCTGCCTCCTCTGCCACCGCCTCGGCGACAAGGGCAACGAATACGGCCCGGCGCTCAACGGTTTCGCGCGCGGCCAGGCGACGGAAGTGGTGATCAATGCGATCATCGACCCCTCCGCGGAAATCGCCCACGGCTACGACGGCGTCGCCATCGACCTCAACGACGGCGGCCAGGTGCATGGCATCCTCCTCAGCGGCGGCGACCCGGTCGTCGTGCAGTCGATGGGCGGCCTTACGCAGATGATCCCCGCGGCGAAGATCCGCGGCTCCTCGCGCAAGCCCCTCGGCCGCTCGCTCATGTTGAGCGCCGAACAACTCGGCCTCAGCGCGCAGGACGTCGCCGACATCGTCGCGTACCTGAAGACGATCTGAGGTCACCGTCGACGACCGGCCGCGGGCGAAACCTAGCCCGGGTGGAACGAGTGATTCGCTTCGCCGCGTACGGAAACGCAACCGGGCGCGGCATCCCACGTTCGACGGACCTGCGGCGGACAAACCGCCGCGGCCTGCCGAACCTACCCCGCGGGCTCTACCAGCGCGTGAGTGTGATCGCCCGCACCGCCGCCTTTGTCATGTAAGTCGATATTCCCAAAGGCCGGGCCTTCTGAATATCACCCGGCCGCAGGCTCAGCCGGCGTCCCTCCGTCGCCAGATCGACGACGTTGGTTTCGTCGATCCACGCCGCGATACGTCCCGGCGTGACCCTCACGCGTACCCGGTACCAGCGCCGATCCGCGAACTCCTTCTCCCGCGTCGTCTCGTTTCCGGAGGCATCCAGCCCGTCGACGCTCGAAATCCCCACCACCGTGCCGCCCCACCCGCCGAGCACGAGGGTGCACGCGGTGTTTTCCACCGGGAAGGTCAGCGCCCCGAAGAAATCCCCTCCCGCCACCCGCATCGCCTCAAAGGCCACCTCGTAGTTCATGCGCGGCAGTCGCACGCCCAACGTCGAGGTGATCCCGCCGAGCGTCGTCCCGGACTCGATCACGATCGCCGCCTGACCGAGCTCAAAATCACGCTCCACGCGGACGCCGCGTTCGCCCTCGAACCCCGATGGCACCCAGCCCGCGAGCGACCGACCGTCGAAAAGCGGCTCCACCGCCGGCGAGGCGCCGGGCGCAACGAACGGAAAAACCAGCGCGAACAACCCGCCGGCGAGCAGAGCGCGGCGGCTGATCCGCGAGCGCCTCACTTCAGGATGGCGTAGAGACTGGCGAAATCGTCCGTCCACAACGGCCCCGCCTTCGTGCTCGCGGCGGTGTCGGCGGCCGCGGCGATGTCCTTGGCGGCGAGGAAGGTCTTGTCGCGCGAAACCAGCACCCAAGTGGTGGCGTAGACCCACCAATTGGCCTCGCTGTCCTCCGAGATGCAGACCGTCGAGAGGCCGAACTCCGCCGCGAGGCGCTCCACCACCGGCCGCAGGTCAAGGTAGCGGTTGGAGATGTGCACGGCGATGACGCCGTCGTCCCGGATCTGCCGCAGGTAGGTCTGGAAGGCCTCGCGCGTGAGGAGGTGCACCGGGATCGCGTCGCTGCTGAACGCGTCGAGCGCGAGCAGGTCGAACTTCTGCGTGTTCCCCGCCGCCACCTCGCGGTCCATCATCAGGCGCGCGTCGCCCATGACGATGTCCACCTTGCCCTGGCAGTAATCGAGATACTTGAAGTGCTTCCGGGCGAGCTGCTCGACGTCGGGGTTGATCTCGTAGATGCGCAGGTAATCGCCCGCGCGCGCGTAGGCGGCGAGCGTGCCCGTGCCGAGCCCCACCAACCCGAGACGGCGCGGTGACTGCGGCAGGTTGTTGATCGCGAGCCCCACGCCGCTGGCGTCGGCGTAGTAGGTCGTCGGCATCACGGCCTTGTCGGCGCGCACGAACTGCAATCCGTGGGTGGTCGCCCCGTGGAGCAGCAGGTGGTAGTTGTCGTCCTCGTCGTCGGCGTTGTAATTGATGACCTTGAGCGTGCCGTAGAAATTGCGCGTCGCGCTCAGGATGTCGTCGCGGCGGCGATCCTCCCACGTCAGCACGAAGACCGCGCCGAGCCCGACGCTCAGGGCCATGACGAACCCGGCGAGCCGCGGCTGCCATTCGGCGCTGAGCCGGAAACGGCGGAAATCGACCGCGCCAAGGATGAACGCCACGACGGCCGCCGTGATGTAGGGCCAGCGATCCTTGAGGAACGTGAGGTACTCCTCGCCGATCGGCCGCCCGCCATCGAAAAGGGTGTTCAGGCCCGGCAGCGCAGCGATCACGCCGACGGCCCCGATCGCCGCGGCGTACGCGATCTCGCGGCTCGCGTGCCGGAAGCAGAGCACGCCGAGCAGGTAGCTCAGCAGCCACAGACCGAGCTGCAGTTCGCGGTAGTCGCTCAGGACGGCCGGCGCGACGATCGCGACGAGAAACCCGCCCAAGGCGCCACCGAGCGAGATCAGCAGGAAGTACGACGTGAGCCGCTTGGGCGCCGGTTTCAGGCGGTAGAGCTCCCCGTGGCAGACCATGCACGCGAGGAACAGGACGACGTTATAGGCCGCGATCTGCAGGCGCATCGGCACGTCGGTGCCCGCCGGCAGGATCTGCGCGGCCGCCGCCATCCCGATCACGAGCAGCGCGATGAACGTCGGCCGATGGTACCAGCGCGCGTGGTCGAAGCAGATGATGAACGACAGGAGGTAGAGCGCGAGCGGCAGCACCCAGAGGAACGGGATGACCGCGACCTCCTGGCAAAGCTTGTTGGTCGTCGCGAGCAGCAGCACCGACGCGACCATCGGCAGAACGATCCAAAGAAAGCGGTCCGTCGCCGAAGGCGCCTCTTCCGTTTCGGCCGGAACGGAATCCGCGGTCGCCGGCCCGGACGCGGAGGCGACGGCTCCGGGCGAGCGGCGCCACAAGATCCAGGCACAGACCCCGCACAGGATCGCGAACATCGCCAACCCCGCGGACCACATCACGGCCTGGGCCTGACGGGAAAACTTCACCTCGAAGTACGCCGGGTAGCTGAGGAGCGCGAGGAGCGAGCCGACGTTTGACAAAGCGTAGAGGCGGTAAGGCGAAACCCCGGGGTTGGTCTGGCTGAACCACTGCTGCATGAGCGGCCCGGTGGAGGAGAGCACGAAGTACGGCAGGCCGATCGTCGCCGCGAGCAGCAGCAGGATGCGCAGGTTCGGATCTCCCCCCAGATCAGACTTCCAGCCATCGCCCGGCGTGATCGGCAGCAACGCGAGCGAGACCAGCAGCAGCACCGCGTGCAGCATCACCTGCCGGCGCGGGCTGAGCCGCGAGGTCGAGAAATGCGCGTAGGCGTACCCGCCGAGCAGCACCACTTGGAAGAAAAGCAGGCACGTGGTCCACACCCCGGGCCCGCCGCCGAACCAGGGCAGGATGAACTTCCCGATGAGCGGCTGCACCTGGAAGAGCAGGAAGGCGCCGGTGAAAATGGTCAGGGCAAAGGGGAGCATGAGGCGGAAAGGACGGGGCGAAAGGGACGGAGGTTGCGGACCAGCGAACGCGGATGACGGACGACGCGCGGCGCCGACGCAACGCCGCGCTTGAGACGCCGCCCCTCCCGGCTCTGATAAGCGTCGCCGGTGAACTTCTCCTCCCTGCTCCGCCTCGTCTTGCTTGCCACCTTCATGGTGGTCGCGAACGCGCGGGCGCAGGATGAGCTCCGATTCTCCACGTCGCTCGGTGCGGAGGAAAGGGCGGCGGCCGGGCTGACGCGCCTCGACGCCGACCGCGTCGCCGTGATCGACGCCCTCGTGCGGCGCGATTCCTCCCGGCCGGCGGTGGCGGGAGCCCCGGCGGATTTCTCCGCGCGCCTGACCGCCGACGAACGCCGGACGGCCGGTATCGACACCCTGACGGCCGCCGAGCGTGCCCGGCTCGATGCCGCCGTGGCGCGCCACCAATCCGCCCGCGCCGCGCGCTCCCTGCAGGCGCCCCTGGTGCTGGCGGCGCCGCGCGGCCGGATCACGACGGAGGAACGCCGACCCGAGCGCGGGATGCACGGAGCGTTTTCGCTCAGCTACACCTTCGGCCGCGGCGGCTACAGCGAACGCACCGGCTCGATCCTCCTCACCCACGAGGACCCCGCCTCCGGTCTGTCACTCGCGATCGGTTATTCCGAAACCCACGTGAAGGGCCCGGCGCCCTACTATCTCGCCCGCGATCCGTTCATCCCGTCGCCCATTTCGCCCTGAACCCCCGTCGCAGTTGAACTGCGTTCCGGGCACCCGTCGGAGGAGCATCTTTGGCGTCTCCCCCAATGGACCCCGGCAGCCACCGTGGCTATCCTCCGTCGCCAAGAGCGAGTCGAGAAAGAGCCGCGGCTACGCCGGAGGCAGGCGTCACGAGGAGGAGCTGGATTTCCCAGCCGGCCCAGGTTGCGCTTGGCGCAGCCCGCTGTTTCCAAGACAAACCCGCGCCTGAGCTCCGCCGAAGAAAACGTCGTTTCACCTCCCCCGCCCGTCGATCAGCGGGTGCACCGCATCGCTTGGTGGCGCTGGCTTGCGCTCCTTCCGTTCGGGCTGCTGCTGCGCGCCTGGGGCCGCTCCCTGCGCTTCGAAGCCACGCCGGAGGACGTCCGCAACTACACGCGCCACGATGTTCCGGTGGCCATTGTGCTGTGGCATAACCGGCTGTTTCTCGCCGCCGAGATCGTGCGCCGCTACCGCACGGGACGGCCGGCGTACGCGCTCGTGAGCGCCAGCGAGGACGGGGCCTGGCTGTCGGCGTTTTTCGCGATGGGCGGCCTCCGCACCGTGCGGGGCTCCAGCAGCCGGTTGGGACGCGAAGCCGCGTCGGCACTGGTCGAGGTACTGCAGTCCGGCCGCGACGTCGGTATCACACCCGACGGACCGCGCGGACCGTGCTATGAGTTCAAACCCGGCGCGATCATCGTCGCCCGGCGCACGCGCGCCCCGATGCTCCTCGTCGGCGCTGAGTTCACCTCGTCGTGGCGCCTGAAGAGCTGGGACCGGTTCCACCTGCCCAAGCCTTTCTCCCGCGTGCGCATGCGCTGCGAGATCATCGAACCGGAGCAGCTGGCCAACCGCGACGCCGGGATCGAACTCGTTCGCTCCCGGCTGCTCGCGCTCAACCCCGACCGCTAACCCGCCTTCAGAACGAGGGCCGGATCGTGACGTTGGCTCCCGGCACGGCGGCGTAATCGGCGCCGGTGCTCCAGGAAACATCGTTCACCAGCACCTTGAAGGCGATGTCCTGCCGCGCGGCGTCGAGCGAGATGCGCCAGAGATCGGCGGCGACACAGGTCATCGGCAGGCCGACCGTCCAGCTGAGGCCGCCGCCGGCGCCGCGGATGTAGAGGGTGTTGCCGAAGCCGACGTCCACCTGCGCGGTGATCGTGGTGAGCGACGGCTTCGGGGCCGCGGGTTTCACGACAGCGGGCTGCGGCGCGGCGACGACCGCGGGTGCGGGTGCAGCCGGCGGAGCCTGAACGGCGCGGGCCTTCGAACGCGGCGCGGCCTTGCGGGCGGGCGCGGCGGACTGGGTCGCTGGGGCGGGCGACGACTTGCGGGTGGTGGTTTTCTTCTTGGATGCGCTCATGACGATGGGTGGTTGCTGATTCCCCAAACGAGCCCAAGCCTAGCAGATCGGAGGCCAACGCACCAGCGGCCGACCGACGGATTTACCGGACCGTCACATTCGGCCGGTCCCAACGGGCCAAAGCCCGCCAATGCTCAGGCGAAAACCTCTTCCGGACGGAAGAAGCGCGCGATCTCGGCGACGCCGTTTTCCACGCTGTCGGACGCATGGACGACGTTGATCATCATATCGGTGCCGAAGTCTCCGCGCAGGGTGCCCTTGGCGGCCTTGCGGGAGTCGGTGGGCCCGAGCAGGTCACGCACGCGCTGGACGATGTTTTCGCCCTGCAGGGCGACCATGACGACCGGCCGAGAGCTCATGAAACGCTCGATTTCCGGATAAAACGGCTTGGAGGCGACGTGGGCGTAGTGCTCGCGGAGCAACGCGGGCGAAAGGCGCGCCATCTTGCAGGCGATCACGTCGAAACCGGCCGCCTCGAAGCGGCTGATCACAGTGCCCACCAAGCGCTTCTGCATCGCGTCCGGCTTACAGATGATGAACGTCTTTTCCATAGGAACGGCCTAAAGTAGGCGGCCGAAAGGGTTTGGAAAGCCTAGACTTCACCGCGCTGAAACGCGCGGCACTCCGGCCCGAATCAGGCGAAGCGACGGATGCGGGTCTGCACGTCGTCCTGCAACCGCCGGATGTACGAAACCGTGAATTCCTCCAAGGAAAGGGCCGGATTCGAGACCAAGGGCGTGAGGTCCATCGCCCAAGTGATGCCGGTCACGCGATCGGTCGCGTGGGACGTGTGGTACGTCGCGTGCGCCGAGCGCCGGCCCATCGTGGCCAGGTCGAAGCGCTTACCACCGGTGACCTGCGAGTCGAAGACCTTGAGGAGTTCAAGGGCCAGCTCGGGGTGACGTCCGGCGTCGAGCGCGACTTTGTCGGAATCGACCATCCAATCGAGATCGCGCCAAACCTCGCAGCCAAGCACGCGCCGCGGACGACGGTCGGCCGGCAGCGCCCTTATCGCCTCAAGGCAACGGTGGAGCACGGCGACGTGGGTGTCGTGTTTGTCCGCTGGATTGTGCAGGTAAACCACCTCCGCGCGGCAGCCGCCGAAGATGGCGGCGAGATCGGCCGCGACGCCGGCGTGTCCCGGGGTCTTTACGACGGAGCTGGGATGCGCGAGTTGGAGTTGAATCGCGTAACGACCCATCTGGGCCGCCTTACGCTGCTCGTCGCGCCGCACGCCCTGCATCTGCTCGTCGGTGAGATGCGCGTACGGACCGGTGCGGGGAGAGCCCGCGCCATTGGTCACCACAACGCCGCCGAAGGCCTTGCCGGGGTTCTCGAGGCAATCGGAGATGCCGGCGTGCGCCATGATCTCGATATCATCCTGGTGGGCGCCAAGGCAGAGGTGCGTGACACGTGCGAGCGCCTGCTCGGGTGTGGCGTCGTTGCCGGGAACATAGATGTCGGCCTGGGGGTTGGAGAGCTTCATGGCAAAAGGGAGCGATGCTCAGCGCCGGAGCGCCGGCAGACTGGCCGCGGCGACGGCCTGACCGTGACGGCGGTCCTTCTCGTCAGGCGTGTGCAGACGGATCTTTTCCGCCCGTTCCGGGAAGTCCGCGCGCAGGACCGCACGGGCCCGGTCGAGGATGATCTCGCCGCCGGCACCCGAGGAGACCCGTCCGAGGAGCAGCACGTGGCGCAGCTCGTAGTGATCGGCGAAGTGCGCGATCGCGTAGCCGAAATCCGCGCCGATGGTCTCGTAGATCGCGCGGGCGCGCGGATCGCCCGCCGCCATCGCCCGCTGCACCTCGATGAGTTGCTCCGGCAGCGGCATGCCGGCGGAAACCGTGAAACCCGCGACCGCGGCCAACCGGCCGACGGCCTGCTGTGAGAAGTGCTGCACGCCGCAACCGATGTCGCCCGACCATTCATCGCGCGGCGCCGCCGGGTGATAGTCCACCGGAGCGAAGGCGAGTTCGTTGAGCCACGGGGTGATGCCGCCCTCCGGCGTAACGTAACCCGCGGCGAGGCTCGTGCCCATCGCGATACCCAGCACCGCGCCATCGCCGAGCGACATGGACCCGGCCAGGGCCGTGACCTCTCCGTCGTTGGCGACCTCGAATGGCACCCCACCCCAGCGCTCCTGCAGCGTGAAAAACATCCGGCGCACGTGCCGGTCGAACGGGTCCGGCGGCACCCCGCGAAAAAGGGAAGCGACCCGCACCTCGTTGTTCACATACACCCCGGCCGCACTGCCCCCGATCGCATCGACCCGCGGCAGGTGAGCCGCCGCTCGCCGCAGGGAATCGTGCACGCCTTCCAGGTGGTAGGCGGGGTCCTTTTGAAAATAAGGGTCCCAGGTGATCTCCTCGGAGAAGACGACCTTACCCTCGATCACCGCGGCGGCCTTGCGGTCGCTGCCGCCGAGATCGAACCCGATGCGACAACCGTCGAGATGACGTCCAATCGCCAACGAGGCCACCCTGCCCTCGGGTAAAGCCGCCAGCGGGGCCGCCTCGATTGTGAATGGTTCGCGGTACGTGGTCGCACCCATGAACCGAAAGTCGAACGCGCGCGCCCCGGTTTCCGCATAGATCCGCTGCAACGCGGCGACAATCTCGTCGGCTCCCGCGATCCGCACGTGGCTGCCGCCCTTTTGCCAGAGCAGGAACTTCACCAGGCGCTCCACGTAGGTGAGCGAGAGCGCCGCCGCCGGATGCCCGGCGCCGAGCACGCGCGTGTCGTGACGCGACACCGCGCCGCCGGTTGAGGAAACCACGACCGACAACGGGCGGGCCGCGGGGTCGCGGGCGACGAGGGCGCGATAGGCGCGGTTCCAGAGGGCGGCGGGGGCGAAATGGCGCTCCAGCGGCGGTGGCAAAGCGGGACGGACGTCAATCATGACGGTAAAAACCAGCGGGGCGGAACCAACGGCTCAGGCGAGATGCAACCGCGCAAAACCCTCAATCGCCTCGTAATCGGCAAGTCCCAACCCGTCGTAAAATTCCGCCAGCGCACGGTTCTGCTGCTCGGCCTGTTGCCACGGTTCGCGCAATCCCGACGCCACCGGCGTCTGGCTCCGCTGGCTCTTGTGGTGGAAGACCGCCTGCATCTTCTGCGCGAGTTCGCGCGGGCTGAGCGGGACGGCCATCTCGACGTCCGCCGCCTCCCACCCTTGGTCGACGCCGCGGTAGGCCCAGGCGCGGCAATCCTTGAACCAAGCCTCGCCCGCGACCTCGCGGCACGCGCGACGCAGAAGTTCATGGCAGACCGCGGTGATCGACGTGGGGTCATCCCGATCGCCGGTCAGGAAAATCTGGTGCGGCATGGCCTCGCGCAGGAGCTTCACCACCGCGTCGAGATCGGCGGCTCCCGGCGCGAATTGGCGGTACCGTCCGCGCTCGTAGAACGGCAGGTCAAGGAACGTCGCCTGCCCGGGCGCGAGACCGCAGTCGCGAAGGGAGGCGCGGGCCTCCCCGCGCCGCAGCAAGGCCTTGAGCCGACGGATGCCGGCCGAGTCGGCCGCAAAGGCCTTCTTGCCCGCCAATTCCCGCCGTACGCCCTCAGTGAAATCCGCGACCGGGTCCTTGGTCTGCCCGAGGGTTCCGGCGATCTCGCCCACCAACTCCGCCGCCATCGCCGCCTCCTCATCCGGAACCGCGAGATTGCCGGAAGTGAGGTAGGCGACGGTGACGATATGACCCTGGTCCTTGAGCCGGCGGAGCGTGCCGCCCATGCCCAGCACGTCGTGCGACGGCTCCGGACTGAAGACGATGACCCGCTTCGGGAACGGGAACGCGCGCTCAGGCCGCGAGGAATCGTCGGCGTTGGGTTTGCCGCCGGGCCAGCCGGTGATCGTGTGCTGGATTTCGTTAAAGACCCGGATGTTCAGCTGATAGGACGGCCCGTGTTCGGTGAGGAGATCGGCCATGCCGTGCTCGCCGTAATCCTCGTCGAGCAACTTCAGCACGGGCTTCTGCGCCTGGCGGGAAAGCCAGATGACCGCGCGGCGGATCATCGCCGGCGTCCAACGGATCGGGCTGACCAACCACGGGTAGCGGACGCGCGTGAGCGCGGAGGCGGCGGCGCGGTCGATCAGGAAGCGCACCTGCGGGTGGCCCTGCAGGAAGCTGGCCGGCAAAGAGTCCTTCGGCGCACCCTCGACCGCCTCGGCCAGCACCCCGGCCTTGCCCTCGCCCCAAGCGAGCAGCGCGATCCGGCGGGCGTCGAGAATCGTGCCCACGCCCATCGTGATCGCGTGACGCGGGACGTTGGCCTCGCCCAGAAAGTCGCGCGCGGCGTCACGACGGGTAAGGCCATCCAGCGTGACCAGACGGGTGCGCGACTCGCGCGAGGAGCCGGGCTCGTTGAAACCGATGTGCCCGGTGCGTCCGATGCCCAGGATCTGAAGATCGATGCCACCCGCGGCGCGGATTTTCTCCTCGTAGCGGCGGCACCAGCCGTAGACCTCCGCGCGGGCCACGGTGCCGTCGGGCACGTTCACGTTCTCCGCCGGAATGTCGATGTGGTGGAAGAGCTGCTCGTGCATGAACCGCCAGTAGCTCTCGGGATGCTCGCGCGTGAGGCCGTGGTACTCGTCGAGGTTGAAAGTGATGACCCGGCGGAAACTGAGCCCCTTCTCCCGGTGGAGCCGGATCAGCTGGCGATAGAGCCGGACCGGAGTGGAACCCGTCGCCAGACCAAGGACGGTCGGCCGGCCGGCGGCGTCGTTCTTGCGGATCAACTCGGCGATCTCATCCGCCAGCCGCGCGCAGGCCTCGTCGGCGTCGGCGAAGACCTCCGTCGCGATGCGCTCGCGCTGCTGGGACTCCGGCGTGGACAGGATCGGCGCGCCGGCGCCGGCGGCGGAGGGCACCGGTTTGGCGGCGTGGCGGCGCACGATCTCCTCCATGCGCTCGCGCTGGGCTTCCATGCTGCTCAGCAGCGCGAACTGGCTGCGGGCTCGCTCGAGATTATGCGCGGGGCGCCGGACCTTGAAGTACACGTCGCCCTGCAGGAAGTCGGTGAGGAAACGGATACCAATCTCGAGCGCGATGAGCCGCCCGGAGAACGCCAAGTGGGCGATCTCGGCCTCGGTGAGGAAGGACCGGCTGGCGGCGAGATACCCCTCGGTGAGCGCGTCGAAGAGATCGAGCCGGGCGTTCACGCGGGAGACATCGGGCTCGTCCTCGGCGGCCGAGTTGACGGCGGAACGCACCATGTCGCCGAAATCGTACAGCGCCGACCCCGGCATCACGGTGTCGAGATCGATCACGCAGATGCCGGCGCCCGTGCGGTCGTCGATCATCACGTTGTTCAGCTTGGTGTCGTTGTGCGTGACGCGCTCGGGAATCTCGCCGCGCGCCAGCAGGTTGAGCACCACGTCGACCATCGGCTCGCGTTCCATGGCGAAGGCGATCTCGGCGCGCGCCTCCTTCACCCGGCCCACGCGGTCCTCCTTCACCGCCTCGCGCAGGGCCTCGAAACGGCGGCGCGTGTCATGGAAGTGCGGGATGGTCTCCTGCAGGCGCCCGCCGGGCAGGTCGCTGAGCAGACGCTGGAACTCGCCGAAAGCCCGCGCGCCCTCGCGGGCCATGGACGGGTCGGTGATGACGTCGTAGGACTGCGCGCCCTCGATGAAGATGTAGCAGCGCCACGCGCCCGAGGCGTCGCGGTGCAGGTTGCCGCCCGCGCGCGTGGGGATGAGCGTGAGTGCGCGGCGGATGGCGTCGGGGGCGCCGGAGGCGATCGCGCGCCGGCCCGCGTGGGCGGTGACCCGCGCGATGTTCTCCATCACGACCTCGACGTTGCGGAAGACGTTCTCGTTGATGCGCTGGAGGATGTAGCGCGTCGTCACCCCGCCCTGCTCGAACGAGACCACGTAGGTGTCGTTGATGTGGCCGTTGCCGTGCGGCGCACCCCCGCAGTGGGTGCCGCCCAGCCGGAACGCCGAGGCGACGGCGCGGAGCGCGGTCGAGTCGAGGGACTTAAGGGACATTCCGGCCATGCAACAGTCGCGCGTTTGCGGCGCAACTGCCATTTGCCGGCGCACGCCGCCGGAGGCCGATCAGACCGCGGCGCGCCCCACACGCTTGCGCTTCTCGACGCGCGAGGAGACCAGGATCGAGATCTCGAACAGCGCGTAGAGCGGAGCCGCGAAGATGGACTGGGTCACCGGATCGGGCGTGGGCGTGACCACGGCCGCGATCACGAAAATCAACACGATCGCATGACGCCGGTACTTGCGGAGGAAATCGGTCGTCAGCACGCCAAGCCAGACGAGCAGCACGATCACGAGGGGGAACTCGAACACCGCGCCGGTGCCGAGCACAAGCCAGGTGAGCGTCGTGAAATAATTCCCGGCGGTCCAACGGGTCTCGAGGCCCATCGCCTGGTTGAGCTCGATCGCGATCCGCACCGTGCTCGGCATGAGCAGGAAGAAGCTGAAGGCCGAGCCGATCAGGAAAAGCACCAACGCCGAGAAGCACAGGGGTTTCACCGCCTTCATCTCCCGCTCAGTGAGCGCCGGGGAGACGAATTGCCCGATGAAATATAGGATGAACGGGGACGCCAGCATGAGTCCGCCAAAGACGCACAGCTGGATGATCATGTTGAACACCTCCATCAGCGAGACGGTGCCGAGCTTGGTGTCGAAATCGGGATAATCCTTCGCGACGTAATCCAGCGGCCAGCGCAGGATCTCCATGGATTCCGTGACGAAACAGCCCACGATCACGGCGCAGATCACGAACGCGACCACGCTCCTGATGAGCACCCCGCGGAGTTCCTCGATGTGCTGCCAGAAGCCCATCGGCTTCTCGCGCGGCGAGACCTGGGCCTCGGCGGGCGTGTACGTGTCGTCGGCTGGTTTCTCGGGCTGGCTCACGGCGGAAGAGGGTCGCGGATCGTGCGGGCTTTTTACCAAAACGGAAGCGCGATGTTCCGCGGGGCTCGTCCGCGCAGGAATTCCCGCATCGTCGTGAATCCCCGGCGCGCCTCAGGCCGAGAGCGCCTGCTCAAACTCCACCGGCAGCGGCGCCCGGGCGCTGAACGTGTGCCGTGCTCCGGCCCACTCGTAACCGAACTGCGTCTCCAGCGAATGGAGAAACATCCGGCGCGTGCCGGCCGAGCGGGCGAACTCGCGGTTACGAGCGAAGTCACCGTAGGTCTGGTCGCCCGCGATCGGCAGGCCGCGCTTCGCGCATTGCACGCGCAGTTGGTGGCTGCGTCCCGTGCGCGGTTCGAGCCGCACGAGGGAAACCCCGGAGGCGGTGCGCCCGACGCGCACCAAATTCATCTGGCTCTCGGCGGGCACCTGCCCTCCCCGCGCGCTGGAGCGGATCTGGCCACCGCGCTTTTCCACGGAGATCAGGTCCTTCCAGAGCTGGACCGGCGGACGGGGCACCCCGAAGACGAGCGCCTGATAGACCTTGCGCACCTGCTTCCGCTTGAACTGCGCCCGGATCTCACGCGCCAACTCTCCGCTCTCCGCCGCCAGAATCACGCCGGAGGTGCCCGAATCGAGGCGGTTCAACAGCCAGAGTCGGCCGGCCGGCTGCCCCGATGGCTCCGGCCATTCGTAGCACTCCTCCTCCAGCGAGTAACGCGCCCGGAGGAGGGAGCGAACTTCGTCACCCGCCACGTTGGGATGCGAAAGCACCCCGGCGGGCTTGGCGAGCGCCACCACCCCGTTCGGGTCGCGATGGAGGAGACCCACCTCGTTGCCGAGCGGCCACGGCGCTGCCGGAGAATCGAGGCCCGCGCTCACTGGTAGTAGAACGTGAAGGTCATCTCCTGATGGCTGCCGAGCACCGCCTTCATGTCGTCGGTCCAGGGCCCGTAGGGCGCGGGGTCGGAGATGCCGCTGACGCACGCCGCCGTGGCGACCTCGTTGGCGGTCGTGTCCACCGTGACGATGCGCTCGATGCGTCCCTGGTCGTCCATGATGAACTTCACCGTGACCCGGCTGCCGTTCACCGGGTTGGCCTTCTGGCTGATGATGATGCGCTCCCACTGGATTTGCACGGTCTCGATCATCTTCTGCAGGTACTGGCCGTAATTACTCCACCGCGCGTCGACCGCGATGTTGCCGATGTTGGTCGTGCCAAACTTGTTTTCCGCCAGGATCGCCGGCCGCGCCTGCACCGTTTTCACGAGCTGCGGCCGGGGCATCGGGCGACGCGGATCAATCGCCGGCTGCATCGAGGTGGCGCCGTCGACCTGCTTCGCATCCGGCACCCCCTCCACCCGCTCGGGAACCGCGCGGGCGTTGTCCAGCCGCTTGGCCAGGCTGCCGCCGATGCCGTCCTTGTTCTCGCCTTCGAACTTTTCCGCGCCCGACAACGGGTTCTGCTCGGCGCGCGGCGGGGCGACGGTCTTTTCCGCCGGCGGGACCTCCACGGGCGGCGCCACCGGCGGGGAG
>JBJTCH010000048.1:0-10882 GCA_046091745.1 Opitutaceae bacterium | reverse complement strand
CGGATCCATCCGCGCAGCACCGGCCCGCAGGCCGCTCCGCCGATCGGATTGGTCGCGAACCAGATCCGACTCGGGTCGCGCGGGTAAAAATGAACTTTCTCCGCGAGGATGACCTCGCCGCCCAACGTCACCTCGAGCCTCGCGTCGCCCGATTCCGGAACCGGCTTCACGCCGTTGAGCGCCGGCATCGCGACGGTGAGTCGCATGCGCCCGTCGTCTGGTATCCGGAAGGGCCGCGACGCGATGCCCGCGTGGCCCCAGCTGTCATAGACGATGACGGCCTCGCCTTTCTCCCCAATGCGCAGCGTGAGGAAGTCGCCGCGGCCGGTTTCGCCGGCGACGATCAGCGGGTCGGAACGCGGCCCGGTCCGGTCGGCCACGGTGACATCAATCGAAAGCGGATTCGGCAGCAGCGCCCAGGCCTCGTCGACGCGGAGGGACGTCAGCGCCAGAAAAACCCCGAGCGTGGCGGCGATCCCGGCGGCGAACCGGCGGAGGAAGGTGGATTTCACGCCGCGATTTTCCCGGGTCCGCGTGAGAGGCGTCTCAAGACACCGGCGTGAGCTCGGCGGCCTTGCGCGCGCTGTGGCGTTCGGCGTCGTTCATCAGCCGCGTGAGCGTGGGCAGCGGGCGCACCACCATGAGCATCTGGTAGGCGAACAACCCGCGGGAGACGCGGATCAGCGCCGACTGGAGCCCCATGAGCACGCGTTGCCAGAACGGGCTGCGCACGACGAGGGGGATGGGCGCGGGGATGCCGGTCTCGCGTTCCACCACGAAGCCGGTTTCGCGGAGCAACCGGCGCAGCGAGGAGAACGTGAAGAGCCGGGTGTGGGTGAGATCGAGGATGCCGCGTTTGTTGTAATTGAACTGGCCGAGCAGCAGCATCAGGCGCGTCACGATGAATCCGACGTTGCCGGTCGAGATCACGATGCGGAGCGCCGGGTTCTCCTGCGCGCGCCGCCGCAGGGTGTCGCAGAACGCTTCGGGCGAGATCAGGTGCTCGATGATGTCGAGGACGAGCACGACCTGCACATCGCCGAGTTCGCGGGGCAGCGGGTCGCGGTTGAGGTCGGTGACGTGGAACTCGTCGAATTGTTCCTCGGCGACGGAGGGCTTGAACTGGTCGACCCCGATCACGCGGCAACCGCGGGCGTGGAGGGCGGGGCAGAGGTGGCCGGGGCCGCAGCCGAGGTCGAGCACCGTGGCGCCGGCGGGCACCTCCGCGAGAGCCTCCGAGTGGGTGCTGCGGAAATCGAGTTTCGCGTGGTAGTGCGCGTTGTGGGGGTGGAGCGACTCGACGTCGAAATTGCGGCGGTAAACGAGGCCGTAGTCCTGCAGGCGCGCGACGGTGGACGCGTTGATCACATCGAGCGCGTAGCGCGGGCCGTTCACGCGGCAGATCTCGTCTCCGTAATGGGTCGGGATCGGGATCTCCGTGATGCGGGCGCGGGCGCGCAGCAGCTGGATGATGATCTCGGTGTCGAAGTGGAAGACGTTGGAGTTGAGCTCGAACGGGATGCGCCGTAGCACGGCGATGGTGTAGGCTTTGTAGCCGGTGTGAAACTCGCTGAGCCGGCTGCGGAGCACGCGGTTCTGGTACCAGGTGAGGAGTTTGTTGCCGGCGAACTTGTACAGCGGCATGCCGCCCTTCAGGGCGTTGCGCGCGACGAGCATCCGCGAACCGTGGACGACATCGGCCTCGCCGCGGGCGAGGGGCGCGAGCATTTCCGGCAGCATTTCCGGGGCGTACTGGCCGTCGCCGTGGACGAGGACGACGAAGTCGAAGCCGTGCTCGATCGCGTAGTGGTAGCCGAGCTTCTGGTTGCCGCCGTAGCCCTGGTTCACGGGGTTCGCGAGGACCGTCAGCTGGTGGCGGTAGGTCTTCAGCCGGCGCAGTTTTTCCGAGAGCGCGAAGGTCCCGTCGGTCGAGCCGTCGTCGATCATCAGCACCTCGACGTCGTAACCCTCCAGCGGGGGGATCCGCTCGAGCACGCCGAGGATCGTCGTCTCCGCGTGGTAGGCGACGATGAACACGAGGACGCGGGGCGGCCGGTCGGGCGTCATGGTTTGAAGCCGAGAGCGTGGTCGCTCCAGCGCCGCATGGCGAGATAACGCGCCTTGATCTCTTCGGATACGCCCCACACGCCCTCGCCTTGGTAGTGGACCGTGATCGCCAAGGTGACCGCGATGGCCAATGGGGTGAGCACCGCGGCGATGGCGAGCCAGGAGCGCCTGGTGATCGGCGTAAGCGCCTCGGTGCCCGCCAGACCGAAGGCCGCCGCGGCGATGAGGAAGGGCACGAAATCGGCCGTGTAGCGATGGGATTGCGCGACCGCCGCGAGCAGGGCTGCGGCCATCGGCGCGACTCCTCCCGCGAGCACGGCCAGCGGCGCGGTCGCGCCGGGCCAGCGCAGCCACATCACGCCGAACCCGAGCGCCGCCAGCAGGGAGAGGGTGGGCATCGCCCAAGGGATACCGAGCGTGTTTTCGGGCAGATCGATCCGGCTGCCGGGGAAGTCGAGCGGATCATTCCCGTGGATGAACAGGTAGGGAAAAGTCGGGCGCAGCTCGGCGTTCGGACGCCACAGGTAACCCGCCAGGCCGTAGGGCACGTTGCCCGCGTGGAAGTTGCGGCCCTCGATGTTGGCGAGTCGCTCCGGTCCGTACTGCACGTGGTAGCGCAGTGGCGCGCCGTCGAGGGAGCGGAACTTGAGATAGCTCAGGATGTTGAAACTCAGCACGCCGACCACGGTGAGCGCGCCGATGGCCGTGAATCGCAGGGCGCCGGCGGTGCCCCGCTCCTGCGGTGAGCGGATCTGCCGGAAAAGCAGCAGGGCGGCGGTGCAACCCAACACCGCGAGCGCGAACAGGCCGGCGGGCGGCCGGGCGTGCACGGCGAGGACGCCGCAGATGAGGGCCGGAAGCCACGCCCTGCCGCGCCCTTCACGCTCCAACCAGCGCAACGAGGCCCACGTGCCCCACAGCGCGAATGCCGCGCCGCACAGGATCGCCTCGTGATAGACGTAAGCCCGGCTGCCGAGAAAGAAGAGGCTGCTTCCCGCACCGGCGCCGAGGATCAGCAACACCACGTGCCGCCGGGCCGGCCAGGCATCCTTGCCGCCCAACCGGCGCGCCGCGTGGATGAGGAGCGCGTACGCGGCGAACAGGCAGGCGATAAAGTACGCCACCATGAAGCCGCGGCTCAGTGTGCCGAATCCGACCCCCGCGAGTTGGATGGGCACCCGCAGCAGCGCCGGGGTGGGACCGAAGTAGCCGTAGATCTTTCCTTCGAAAAGGAACGCCTCCTCGCCCAGCGCCTCCTTGGGCACATCCAGCCGGCCCTCCCGGAGGCTCGCCGCCTGATAGTCGTAGAACTGGCCAAACGACTCCCGCGCGAGCAGGTCGTAGTTCCAACCTGAGATCACCGCGGAGAAAAGGATCGCGCAAACGGATGCGGTTGCGGCGAAGGTCCCGTGCGGTGGCCGTTTCCGCACCGCCACCTTCGGTTCACGCCGTCCGCGCCAGTGCGCGGTGAGCCGCGATCCCAGCAGGGGAAGCCACCAGCCGCCCAGCGCGGCGACGACGAGCGCCAGCAGTGCCGCGATGGGTTCACGTCGCCCCCAGTCGGCGATCCTCTGGGCCGCGGGAAAGAGCGCCTCCGGCCGACCGCGGAGTTCCACGCCGGCGCGGGTCGTGATCCGGCCGCGGAAGAGGGAGTTCGTGATGGTTCCACCGATGGGGTTCTCGCCGAAGTGGATCTCTTGCGGCTCGCGGCCGTGGTAATGCACGTCGCCGGCGAGCACGGTTCGGCCCGCGTAATCCACGCGCAGGGACCCGCGGGCCTTCCGGTCCACGCGCGGCGGCGCCCCCAAGGCGGGCATCGCCACCGTGAAGTCCTCGATCACCTCGGGCCGGATCCGGATCTCCGGCGATTCCGGCCCGCCCACCGCCCAGCTGTCGTAACCGAACACCACCGTTTCCGGTCCCGTGTAACGGACGTAGAGCAGCGTGCCCGCGGAGGTCTGGCCGGTCACGATGAGCGGCTGGGAGCGGCCGGCCTCCGCGCGCGGCAGCGAAAGCCGCAGCTCCAGCGGCGAGGGCACGGGCGGATAGCTCCGGCGCGCGAGCCACGCCACTGCGACGAAGAGGCAGATCGCGCCGGTCAGCCAGCGCAGCGTCGCGCGTCTCATTTTCCAGCGAAGGCCGGCGTTGGCGCCTCGGATCGTCCCCGCTCAGCGTCCGCCGAAGCCCTCGGCCCGCTCCACGATGAACTTCGGGCGCCCCCGCACTTCCTCGTAGATCCGGCCGATGTACTCGCCGAGGATGCCCACGCTGATCAGCTGGATGCCGCCGAGGAACGAGATCAGGATCACCAGCGTCGGGTTTCCCCACACGATCGTCCATCCCATCAGTTTGTAGAAGAGGTAAACCGCCATCAGCAGGAACGAGAATCCCGACACCACGAACCCGAGCCACGTGCTGAGCGTGAGCGCGTAGGTCGAGAAGCAGAAGATGCCGTTGAAACCGATCCGCAGGGAACCGATGAAGCGGTTGTAGTTGGTCTCGCCCGCGAACCGCGCGGGCCGGTCGAAGGGGATGATCGCCTGCCGGAAGCCCACCACCGCCACCATGCCGCGCAGGAAGCCGTGGCTCTCCTTCAGCTTCACCACCTCGGTGACCACCCGGCGCGACATCAGCCGGAAGTCGCCGGTATTGGGCGGGATCCTCACGTCGGCGATCTTGTTGATCACCTTGTAGCCCGTCGCCGCCACCGTCTTCTTGATCCAGGGCTCTCCCGTGCGCTCGCGGCGCTGCGGCAACACGACGTCGAACCCTTCGCGCCATTTCGCCACCATCTGCCCGACCAGTTCCGGCGGATCCTGCAGGTCGACGTCCATCACGATCACCGCGTCCCCGCTGGAATACTGCAGGCCCGCCAGCGTCGCCATCGGCTGACCAAAGCGGCGGGAAAACTTCAGCAACCGGATGCGCGGATCCGCCGCCCGGTGCTCCAGGATCACGTCCTCCGTGCGGTCCGGCGAGGGGTCGAGCGAGAAGATGATCTCATAGTCCTCCGTCACCGCCCCGAGGATCGGGCGCAGCCGGCGGAGAAATTCGGGAATGTTCTTCTCCTCCTTGTAGACCGGGACGACGACGCTCAGGAGCATGCGGCGAGAAAACACAAAGTGTCGCGGCGCGGAAGCGGAATTCCAGGTTCAGCGGGCGGCGTCCTACCAGCGGATCCCGAGCGCCAGCAGGCGCGCGGCCAGCGCCCCGCGCAGGCGGGTGCGCCGCGCGAACCGTTCGATCGTCGCGTGGTCGTCGTGCCGCGGGCCGTGGAACCGCTCGCGGATCCGGCGCATCTCCTCCGCACCCGTGGTGTGGATGGCCTGCGAGGTCTTCTGCGCCGAGTGCACGCGGAACGCCCCGAGGAACCAAGGCACCCGCACCATCCGGCAGCCGGCCTGCTGGAACCGCGCGAGCAGGTCCCAGTCCAGCGCGAACTGGAAGGTGGGGTCGATGCCGCCGGCGCGGTCCCACGCGCGCTTGCGCCAGAAGAGCGTCTCTTGCGGCACGTAATCGATCCACTCGAGCGTCTCCGGATCGTGGCGCGGCATCACCCAGCGGCCCACTTCGCCGTCGTTCTCGTCGATGATGATCCGGTGGCCGTAGATCACGTCGACTTCCGGATGCTCCGCGAAATACCGGCCCACGAAGGCAAGCGCACCGGGCGCCAGCTGGTCGTCGGAGTTCAGCCAAGCCATCGCGTCGTCGGGCCCCAGCTCGCCCTCCACCCGCGCGAAGCCGCGGCGGATCGCGTCGGCCTGCCCGGCATCCTTTTCCGAAACCCACGAGTGCAGGCGCCCCGCGTGCCCGCGGATGACGTCCACGCTGCCGTCGGTCGAGCCGCCATCCTGCACGACGTAAAGGAGATTCGGATACGCCTGCTCCAGCACGCTGTGGAGCGTGCGTTCAAGAAAAGCCCGCTGGCCGAAACTCGGCGTCACCATCGCGATCCGCGGGCCACCCGCGCCGGGTCCGGCGCGGCGGGCCAGCGCCTGGTCCCAGGCGAGCGGTCGCGGATCATGGTGGCGCAGGACGCCGATCTGCATCGGCTGTTCCTCGACGAGGCGGCGGAAGGCGAACTCCTCGAGCGGGCGCGTGACTCCCTCGCGCCACCGCAGCTTCAGCGCCAGCCAGAGGCGGCGCAGTTCCGCGAGCGATTGGCTCGACTCCGCCGCGAGTTCCGCGATCACGCGGTCGCGCTCCGCCACGCCGGTGCTCAGCCCGCGGATCACCGCCTCCTTCTCCGCCAGGAGGCGGCCGTAATGTTTCGCCGCCTCGAGCGCGTGGAGTCCGTCGGTGAGGTTCGACCGCAGGCGGCGCAATTCCGCCAGCTCGGCCTCGTGCGCGATCCGCAGGGCCTCAAGGTTGCGGATGTGCACCAGCTGGTCCGCGATCGCCGACGCCGCCCGCCCGGCGTCCGCCGGCAGCGCGGCGAGGGTCTTTTCGACCACCTCCAGCCGCGCCTTCAGCTGGCCGTTCTCCGCCTGGAAGTGCCGCACGTGGCCGTCCAGGATGAAGATCGTCTTCTCCCGCTCGTCACAGACCGTCTTCAGCCCTGAGATCTCGGAATGCTTGGCCGAGAGTTCCTTTTCCCGCACGGCCAGCTCGCGGCGCAGTGCTTCGCCCTCGGCGTCCTTCTCGCGGTCGAGCGCGGTGAGTTCCTCCAGCTTTCGTTGGCGGGCGAGTTGCCCGGCCTGGACCGTGCGGTGCGTGCGTGCGGTGTCGTCGATCAGTCGCCGCGTCCGCTCATCCAGCCGGTCCACGGCACGTATCCCGAAGGGTTTGCTGGCGAGCGCGTCCGCGACCGCCGCGGTCACATCCTCGACCGCGACGCGATCCAGGCAATGGGCGTGCCCGAACGCGCAATCCCAGCCGCAGCCGAAGCAGGGCAAGGGGTGCACCACCGCCGCGCCGGTGCGTGCGGCCGGAGTGAAACGCGGCCAGGTGCCGCCGCCGAAAACACCGACCACCGGCACGCCCGTGGCCGCCGCCAGGTGCATCGCGCCGGTGTCGTTGCCGACGTACACCGCGGCGTGCGATAGCAGGCCGGCCAGCAAGGCGAGATCCCCGCGCCCGCCGGTCCAGATCGCCGCGGCGCCCGGAATCGATGCGAGATGGGCGCGTTCCGCCTCCGATCCGACCAGCAGGGTCGGCAGCCCGTGGCGTTGGCGAAGCTCCGCGATCACGGCGGCGAAGCGTTCCGCCGGCCAGGTCTTCAGCCGTACGTTCGCGAAGCCGGCTGGCGCGCAGACGGCGTAACGTCCCCGCTCCAATCCGAATCGCGCCAGGAGCTCCGTCTGGCCGCGCTCTCCGGGCGCGAGCTTCGGCGCAGCGGCTTCCATCGCGCGTCCTAGTGCGGCGGATACCAGCCGCAGGTTGCGGCGCCAGTCGGGTTCGTCCGCCGGGGCGGGCGCGACTTCCTCGAATAGGCCGGTCGCGTCCACGCCCAGCGCGACGCGCAGCTGGGTCGCGAAGAACGCGTCGTCGTCACTGGCGAAGGCGAAGCGACGTGCGGTTCGCGCGTCGGCCGCGAGCACGGTCTCCAGCCAGTTTCTCCGCGAACTCGCCGCGATCACGAGCTTCGCCCCGATCCCGGCGGCCGCGTCACGGACCCGCGCGAGTTCGTCCCGGCGGGCCTCCGGTCCTTCGGTGAAGGGGTCGAGTGACGTGCCGATCCATTCCACGCCGGGCTCGATCAGGGCGCCAAGGTCGAGGTATGCCTCGCGCACGACCACCCCGATGCGGGCACCGGGCAGGTTGGCGCGGAGTGCGCGGACCGCGGGCGTGAAGAGCACGAGGTCGCCCAGCGTGTCGGCCTTGATGACGAGCAGGGAGGGCGCGCTCATGGTGCGGCGGGAATCAATTCGGCGGATACGAGGCGCCCCGTGCGGCGCCGGCCGTCCGGCGCCGGCAGCGGAAAGTCGTCCGCTCCGGAGATTTCCACGGTCTGGAGCCCGGCCGAGGGCGGGAGAGCGATCTCGATCATCGCGTACTGGCCGGCCGTGAGCGGGTGCTCTCGGGTGCCGGCCGCGCCCGCGATGCCGGACCGGAGGGACGCCGTCTTTTTTCCGCTCCAATCGGGAAACTCCACCTTCAGCGAGAGCACGCGCCGTCCTCCACCCGGAACGTGCAGGCGTGCGACGCGCTGCATCCAGCCGTCCGCATCGATTCCTTCCGAAGGCAGTCGCGGCTGGCCGGGAACCGCGGCGAAGTTCGTTTCCTTTTGCGGCAGGGCGGGTAGCACCTCGATCGAGCGGAGCTTGCCGCCGATCGGGCGTCCGTCACCGCCGGCGAGCTTCGTCGTCGCGCTGAAGTGCAGGCTGAGCCGCGTGGCGTCACCCGCCTCCATCAGTGGCAGCAGCCAGTCGAATTCCCCGGCGGCCGCGGGGAGAGTGAACTCGCGGCCGTTGAGCCGGGCGCGCAGTGTGCCCGAGCCGAGGCCCGATCCAGGTAACTCCGGCACTTCGCCCCGTAAGCGCACGACGCCGCCCGCTGATCCGGCGGCGAGGGTGAACTCGCTCTCGGGCGAGAGCCACGCGTCCTCGTAGATTCCGGTGAACTCGAGGCCGCGCGCGAACACGAGGTCATCGGGAAAGTTCTTCACCGCCGCCGGACGGCGCAGCGCGGCGAGTTCCGCGCGCGAGATGACGGAGAGGTCGCGGCCGTAGGCGACCAGCTTGCGCGAATCCAGGGGCACCACGGTGTTGTACAGCGCCTGCAGGCCCGCGCGGGGCGAGGGGAACTGCACCGGCGACTCGTTGAAGTCGATCGCGAGGTAGGCCGCTCCGTCCAGGATCACGGGCCGGATGGGGCCGACGATGCGGTTGACCGCGCCGCTGCCTTTGAAGGGGAGAGGCACTTCGCGGGTCGCCAGGATCCGCGCGCCCGGCGACCACGCGGTGTGGCCGGCGCCCATGAACGTCTTGGTCGCGGCGATCCGCAGGAAAAATTCCTCGTCGGCCCGCTCCACGCGGAGCAGCAGGAAGCGCCCGATGCCCGTCATGTCCTGCCGGTCCGTGTAGAGGTCGGCCTCGGGCTGGAAGATCGCGATGCGGTTGCGGTCGCCGAGGTAGTAGTGATTGCCGCGGCCCGAGTGCACGAACACGAGGTGGTTGCGCACCTCCGCCGCCGGACGGCTGCGGAAAAAACCGCCGGGCCGCGCCGACCCCTCGACCGCGAACTTGTTGAAGAGTCCCAGCGCGGGATCGAGCTGCACGTACGTGTCGCCGCCGGCCGCCGGGGCGAACCCGGTCGCCGGCGCGAGGAACGTGGTGTCGAACAGCGTGTGCGTGCGCGTGATCGCCGCGTCGCGATCCGCCAGCATGCGGCGTGTGCGCAGCAGGTCGTCGAAGCGGGGGTGCAGGCGGAGCAGGGTGTCGCCGAGGCGCTCGTACTCGATCGGCGCGATCTGCTGGTAGTAGTCGCGCGAGAGGAAGCGCAGGTCCCGGCCGCGCAGCTCGAACGCCGCGACTTTCGCCGCCACGAGGTTGTTGATGTCGGCGAGGACGCGCGTGCCGGGCGCGACCGGGGGCGACGTCGTGCCGAGCGCCGACGCCAGCTTGGCTTCCGTGAGTCCGCCCGCCTGCTCGCCTTGGGAAACGCGGGTGTAGTGCAACGCGGTCGGCGCGCAGGCGAGGGCGACCAACGCGATGGCGACCGGCGCGCCCCAACCCGGCCGGCCGCGCGTGAGCAGCGCCGCGCCGGCGGCGGCGAGCGCGGGCTGGATGAACATCGCGACCTTGTAGAGGCCGAAGTCGTTGCCCGAGGTCATCAGGCGCAGCGCCAGCGCGAACTGCACCAGCAGCAGGAGCGCCATCGGGGCGGGTCGCGTCGCCTCGCGGGCCGCCGAGAAGAGACACGCCAGCAGCGCCCCGAGGCCGGCTACGATCGCGATCGAGGTCCACGGTTCCGCGTAAACCACCGCCAGCGGCATCAGGCCGAGCAGGTTCGCGAGCCCCGTCGGGATCATGAAGTACGGGAACAGCGAAAGGCTCAGGTCCACGCTGCGGAAGCCCTGCCCCATCTGGAGCATGATCGTGAACACGTACGTCAGCACGTTGGTGTGCAGCAGCAGCAGCACGCCGACGATCCCCCAGAGGAAAAGCCGCGCCCTCGCGATCGGCCACGCCCGCGTCCGCACCGCCTCGAGGCCCGCGAACGCCACGCCCACCAGCACCGCGAAAGCCGTCACCTCCGGGTAAAAGACCGCCAGCGCCGCGCCGACCAGCGCCAATCCGGCCACGGTCGGCGCGATCGCGCGGCGACCGGACGGCAGCCGCCGCGTGAGGAAGACCATCGCCGCCAGCATCAGCCCGAGACCGCCCACCTGCGCGATCAGCTGGTACAGCGTGCCCAGCATGAAGAGCGGGCTCGCCGCGAGGAGCGCCATCGCCACCCACGCGCGTCGGCGCCAGCGTGCGTGGTGCAGCGCGAGCGCCGCCGCCGAGCACAGCTGGATCACGCCGAGGCCGATGATCACCGGCATGAAAATCCGCAGCGACTTGATTCCGGTCAGCGCCGAGAACCACGAGAGGGTCAGCTCCGCGCCGAAGCGCATCAGCCCCGGCACGTGCATGAACCAGTAGTACTGCGTGATGTCCTTCCCGGCCAGCTCCTCCAGCTTCGGCACGCGCCAGAACCCGAAGTCCTTGAACCGCTCCGCCGCCAGGCAGTAGTTCACGAAGTCGTCGTTCACGTAGCTCAGCCAGTCGAAGTTGAACCGGAAATGCGGCCAGCCGGTCCAGAACACCGACGCCACCGCCGCCGCGATGAACGGGGCGAGCGCGCGGGCGGGGAAAATCGTTTCGCGGCG
>JBJTCH010000047.1:0-14957 GCA_046091745.1 Opitutaceae bacterium | reverse complement strand
ATGCGGTGACGATCGCTTTCGGCCTGAGAAACCTGGCGGACCGCCCCCGGGGCCTGGCCGAGATGCGGCGGGTGCTGAAACCGGGCGGCATGCTCCACGTGCTGGAGTTTTCGCAACCCAGCGCGTGGTTCCGACCGTTTTACTATTTCTACCTCCGCCGCCTGCTGCCCGCGCTGGCGCGCGGGCTGACGGGGGACCGGGACGCGTATTTGTACCTTGGAGACAGCATCGGCGCGTTCCCCTCGCGCGCCGAGCTTTCTGCGGAGATCGCGGCGGCGGGATTCGAGGCCGTGGAGGCCGTCCCGATGACGTTCGGGATCGTCGCGCTTCACTCGGCGCGAAAGCCTGCCGCCGCGTAAGCGGCCGGTCGCTCAGCTGAACGATTTCCCGCAGCCGCAGGTGCTCTGCGCGTTGGGGTTCTTGATCTCGAACCCCTTGCCATGGAGACCGTCGTCGAAGTCGATGTGCGAGCCTTGGAGGTAGGCGAGACTCGTCGGATCAATCACCAGCGGCACGCCCTCGCTCTCGAAACGCGCGTCGTCCGCCTTCGGCTCGTCGAAGGACATGCCGTACTGGAAACCCGAACAGCCGCCAGACTCGACCAGCACGCGCAGGAGCTTCTCCGGAGCATTGAGCTCGGCGTGCATTTTTCGCACCTGCTGGGCCGCGCGGGCGGTCAAAGAGATCATCGCGGGAGAGATTAGCCCTGCACAAATGACTGTCAACGAACCCTGCAGCAATTTCCGCGCCGTTTCCGCGAAGATGCCTTGCCACCCTCGGCGCGAGGCGATCACCTGCCCGCATGCCGGCCCTCCAACACATCTTCAATGAGCTCCACTATGAGATGACCCGCAAACTCGCGGAAGGCGGGATGGGCGTGGTCTACGAGGCGGTGCAACTGGGCGCCGGCAACTTCCGGAAGTTCGTCGCCGTGAAACTGATCCGCGAGGAGTACTCGGCGATCGAGGAGTTCCAGAACAACTTCATCGGCGAGGCCCGCCTGGTCGCCGACCTCATCCACACCAATATCGTCCAGACCTACCACCTCGGGAAGATCGGCGGGCAGTACTTCATGGTGATGGAGTTCGTGCGCGGGGTTAACCTGGAGCAGTTCATCGAGCAGCACCGCCGCCAAAAGGTCGCGATCCCCGTGGACCTCGCGGTGTTCATCGTCTCCCGCGTCGCCCGCGGGCTCGCCTACGCGCACACGAAGTGCGACCGGGAAGGCGTCCACCTGAACATCGTTCACCGCGATATCGGACCCAAGAATGTACTGATGGCGCTCGAGGGCGACGTGAAGCTCACGGACTTCGGCATCGCGAAGGCCCTGAACCTCATGTACAACGAGGAAGGCAAGGTGATCGCCGGCAAGGACGAGTACCTTTCCCCGGAGCAGGCGAACTACGGGATCACCGACGCCCGCGCCGACCTCTTCCCGCTCGGTATCGTGCTCACCGAACTGCTGCTCGGCCGGAACATCTTCCGCTCCGCGGACCGCGCCCAGTCGCGCCGCAACATCCTCAACCTGCCGATCCCGAAGTTCGCGACGCTGCGGCCGGACATCGACGCGAAACTCGAGGCGATCATCCAGCGCGCGCTCACGCGCGACCGCGACCAGCGCTTCCAGTCGGCCCTCGAGATGCTGACGGAGCTCGAGATGTACATTTACGGCGACGGCTACGGTCCCACGAACGAGAAGCTCGCCGTCTACCTCAAGAACCTCTTCGGCATCCGCGACCCCGTGATCCCCGCCCCGGGCACACGCCCTCCGGCCTAATCGCCGTCGTCGGTGCATGAGCGGACCCGGGTTCAGCCATGAGCTGAGGCAGCGCCAGACGCAGTCGCTGGTGCTGGCGCCTCAGCTGCGCCAATCGCTGAAGATCCTCCAGGTCGCGGCGCTCGACCTGCGCTCGGTCATCCAGGAGGAACTGCAGAGCAACCCCACCCTCGAGGAGTTGCCGATGGAGGGGGTCAGCCTTGATCGCGAGGCGGAGCCCGGCGAGGACGGCGCCCCGGCCGAAGCGGATTCCTCCGGCGGCGAAATCCGCGAGGCCCCGGCCGACGACGGCGAGCCCGGCAAACGCCATGACGAGATGGATTTCACGCGCGACCGGGAGTTTGAGATCCTGGGCAAGATCGACCAGGACTGGCGCGACCACCTCTCACAGGCCGGCGGCCAGCCGCACACGTCCGAGGATGCGGAACGCCGGCAGCATTTCCTCGATTCGCTCGTCAATGAGACGTCCCTGCAGGAGCACCTGATGTGGCAAGCGGAGCTTTCGGATCTGGCCGAACCGGAGATGGCGGCCATGCGCCACCTCGTCGGCGGGATCGACGACCGGGGCTTCCTGACCCAGACCCCGCCGGACGTCGCCCTGCAGACGGGACTACCGCTCGACGCGGTGCAGCGCGCCCTCGCGATCCTTCGCACCTTCGATCCGCCCGGCATCGGGGCCGAGGATCTGGCCGGCTGCCTGCTCGCGCAGCTGACCGCCAAGGGCCGGGGCGAATCCGTCGCGGCGCGCATCATCCGCGACCACTTCGAGCTGCTGAAGCGCCGCCGCATTCCCGAGCTCTCCCGCAAACTCGCGGCCGACCCCGAGGATGTGCAATCCGCCATCGAGGAGATCGGCCGGCTCGACCCGGCCCCCGGCCGCCGTTTCGCGGAGGACAGCAACCGGGTCGTCGTGCCCGACGTGACGGTCGAGCGCGACGGCGACGACTGGAAGATCATCCTCAACAGCGACTACATTCCCCGCCTCCGCATCTCGTCGGCCTACCGCGACCTCATCGCCAAGGGTTCCCTCTCGAAGCAGGACCGCGATTACCTCCGGGAGCGCATGCGATCGGGAAAGTTCCTCATCGACTCGATCGAGCAGCGCCAGCGCACGATCGAGCGGATCACCCGCGAGATCATGAACGCCCAGCGCGAGTTCTTCGAGAACGGCGTGTCCTCGCTCAAGCCCCTCACCATGACGCAGGTCGCCGATGTGGTGGGCGTGCACGAGACGACGGTGAGCCGCGCGATCGCCAACAAGTACGTCCGCACGCCGCACGGCGTCTTCGACTTCAAGTACTTCTTCACCCCGGGCTACCAATCGGAGGGGGGCGCGTCGGTCTCCAACACCAGCGTTAAGGAGATGATCGCCGACCTGATCAACCTGGAGGACCGCTCCAGTCCGCTCAGCGACCAGGACCTGGTGGCAAAGCTTCGCGAACGCGGCATCACGATCGCGCGGCGCACCGTCGCCAAATACCGCGAGGAGCTCGGCATTCTGCCCAGCAACCTGCGGCGCGACTACAAGTAGACCTCCCCTCAGGCCGGCGGCGCGTCCGGCGCGACGCGCAGCGCGCGGACGCCCGACCGGTCGCAACCCGCCGGATCGGTCCAAGCGGCGAACGCGATCATCCCCGCGTTGTCACCCGTGTGCCGCGGCTCGGCCGCCAGGAATTCCACGCCCGCCTTCGCCGCCTCCCTCGCCAGGGCCGCGCGCAAGGCGCCGTTGTTGGCCACGCCGCCGGAAATCCCGAGGCTGCGGTAGCCACCCTCCCCCTGCCGCAGCGCCGCCCGCGTCTTGCGGGCCAGCGCATCGACCACCGCCGCCTGATAGCTCGCGCAAAGGTCGGTCATCCGTTCCTCCACCTGCGCCGGCGTCATTTCCTCAATGAGGTACCGCACGCTGGTCTTCAGACCCGAGAAGCTGAAGTCGAGTTCGTCGCGACGCCCGATGCCCCGCGGGAAATCAAATGCCGCCGGATTCCCGCCCGCCGCGCGCCGTTCGATCAACGGTCCCCCGGGATAACCGAGACCGAGCAGCTTCGCGCCCTTGTCGAGCGCCTCGCCGGCCGCGTCGTCCCGCGTCGAGGAAAGCACCCGCAGCGCCCGGTCCTCGCCGACGTGGATCAGCAGAGTGTTGCCGCCCGAGACCACCAGGGCGAGGTGCGGCAAGGCGGCCGCCAGCGCGCCGGGAAACTCCACCGGCGCCCGCGCGTGCACGGGAATGAACGGCGACCAAACGTGCCCGCGCAGGTGATTCACACCCGTCACGGGAACCCGCAGCGCGAGGGCGAGCGCCTTGGCCGCGGCCACGCCGATCGCGAGACACGCGGCCAGCCCCGGACCGCTGGTGACGGCAACCTCCCGCACTCCCGAAAACCCCGGTCCGTCGCGCAGTTTTTCCAGCAACGGCCCGACGTGACGCAGGTGCTCGCGGGTGGCCAGGTCCGGCACCACACCGCCATGGCGCCCATGCAGCGCGATCTGGCTGTGGATCAGCTCCGCGACCAGGCCGCGGCCGGGATCGAAAAGCGCGACGGCCGACTCGTCGCAGGAGCTCTCGATCGCGAGAATCATGACGTCATGGCGTTCCCGCGCCGGCGCCGCGACCGCCGGCCACACGCAGTCCCTCGAGCATCGCCAAAGCCGTCTCGAGCTGGCGGTCGGTGATCGGCTCCTGCCCGAAGCGGGCCTTGAACTCGACCGGATCAGCCAGATCGGGCCGCGCCCGCTGGCGCGCCAACCTCGCGTCCTCCTCGGGCGTCATCACCACCTCGACGTGCGGCGTCACCCCGCGTTCATGGATCGTTTCGCCACCCGGGGTGAAATAATGCGCCGTCGTGAGCCGCACCCCCTCGCCGCCGTCGAGCGGGAAGATCGTCTGCACCGATCCCTTGCCAAACGTCCGCTCACCGACGACCACGGCGCGGCCGGTGTCCTTGAGCGCGCCCGCCACGATCTCCGCCGCGCTGGCGCTGCCGGAGTTCACGAGCACCGCCATCGGACGGGCCACCGGCGCGCCCTCGGCGGCGGCGCGGAGTTCCTCGCGGTCACGCGCCGAGCGACCCTGCGTGTACACCACCAATTCGCCCTTCCGGAAGAAAACCTCGGCCACTTCGACGGCGGCCTCCAGCACCCCGCCGGGGTTGTTGCGCAGATCGAGCACCAGGCTGTGCGCGCCCTGCTTCAGGAGATCCTCCAATGCCCCGCGAAACTGGGTTCCCGTGTGGTCGGTGAACTCCGTCAGCTGCAGGTAACCAACCCCGTCGCCGATCAGGCGGGCCCCGCGCACGCTTTCCACGCGGATCACCTCGCGGGTGATCGTGAGGGCCAGGCTGGCGCGCGTGGCGGGCCGCAGGAGCTTGACCTCGACGCGCGTGCCCGGCGCGCCGCGCAGACGGGAAACCACGTTGTCGAGCCCGCCGGCCTCGGCCGCGCGGCCGTCGATGCTCAGGATCTCGTCGCCGCGCTGGATGCCGGCCCGCTCGCCGGGACCCCCGGCCGTCGGCGCGATCACGATGATCCGGTTCTGCCGCGTCTCGACCTGGATGCCGACGCCGCCGAACTCGCCGGAGAGGTCCTCCTCGAAACCCGCGCGCGAATCCTTCTCGAGGAACTCGGAGTGGGCGTCGAGGGACTCGACCATCCCGTGCAACGCCTCCCGCGCGAGCCGGTCGTAGGCCGCCGCACCGGGATCGACGTGGTTCTCATGCACCAGCCGCATCACCTCGCGCACCCGCGACGAGGCCCGCGACAAGCTGCGGTCGGGCCAGAAGTTCCACGCCGCGGCGACGCGCGGCCACGATTCCACCAGCGCGGCGCCGAGGGCGACCCCGGCCGCGAGGGTGAGAATGCGTTTGAACATCCGCGCCACTGTGGGCATCGGCAACGCCTTGTAAATGGGTTCGTCGTCCGCGCCGCCGTCACCGGAATTCCTCGCCGCTTTCCGCGCCGCCGCGGGCGCGGACGGGACGCTCACCTTCGCGCGTTTCATGGAGCTCGCGCTCTACCACCCGGTGGCGGGCTACTACCGGCGCGACCGGCCCCGCGTGGGCCGCCGGCGCGACGCCGACTTCTACACCGCGACCAGCCTCGGCCCCGTCTTCGGCGAACTCGTCGCCGCCGCCTGCGTGCGCCTGCTCGGCGACCGCGACCCGCGCGCGCACACCTTCGTCGAGATCGGCGCGGAGCCCGGCGGCGGCGTGCTCACGGGGGTGGCGCACCCGTTCGGCGCCGTCCGCACCATCGGCAGCGGGGACCCGCTCGAACTCGCGGGGGATTGCGTGGTTTTCTCCAACGAGCTGTTCGACGCGCAGCCCTTCGCCCGGACGGTATTCCGCGACGGCCGCTGGCGGGAATCCGGCGTGAAGCTGGAAGCGGACCGCTTGGTCGAGCTCGAGCTCCCGTTCGAAGAGGGCGGAGCACCGGCCGCGGAGGGTTACCGTTTTGACCGCCCGCTGGCCGCGGCCGATCTAGCCGAACGCATCGCCCGTCAACCGTGGCGCGGCCTGTTCGTCGCTTTCGACTACGGGAAATCCCTCGCCGAGCTGACCGGGCACACGCCGGGTGGGACCGCCCGCGCCTATTTCCGGCATCAAATGTCAGACGATCTGCTCGCCCGGCCCGGCGATCAGGACCTGACCTGCCACGTGTGCTGGGACTGGCTGGAAGCGGCGCTGAGCCGGCACGGGTTCACGGAACCGCGGCTGGATTTCCAGGAGACGTTTTTCGTCCGCCACGCCCTGCCGGCGCTCGCCGCGGTCAGCGCGGCCGAGGCGGGTGGTATGACGACGCGCAAACTCGCGTTGATGCAGCTCCTTCACCCCGCCGGACTCGGCCAGAAGTTCCAGGTTCTCCACGCCCGGCGATGAGCTGTCCGCGCTTCCTTTAGGTTAGCGCCGCAAGCGGGCGGACACCTTGACCCCGCCGCGCAAGCCTTCTGAGATCGGGCACCCCGTGACCGACCCCGCCGAGCTGCTCACACCCCGCGTGCTCATCGTTGACGACGAGCGCCAGATCCACGCCTCGCTGCGTCTGCGCATCGGCGGGCAATGCGAGTTGGTCTCCGCCCATGATGCCCGCGACGCGCTCGCCCGGATCCGGCAAACCCGGTTCGACCTTTGCATCACCGACATCCACATGCCGCGGATGGACGGCCTCGCGTTCATCGACGCGGCGCGCGATCTCGATCCCGGCCTCGGATTCGTGGTGCTGAGCGCGTTCGACACGGCGGAAAACCTGAAGCGGGCGATCCCGCTGGCGGTCTATGATTTCCTGCCGAAACCCCTCGGCACCCGCGCCGACCTGGAAGAACGGATCCCGGGCTGGATCGAGCGCACCCGCGAGCGCCGCCGGGAGCAGGACCTCGCGCGCGCGGCCGGCACCATCGCCGATGACCGCGACGCCGCCCGCCTCGAACGTGATGTCGAGATCGTCTTCTCGGAGACCGCGCGCGAGGTGCTCCGTCAAACGGCGGGGCTCCAGACGACGGTCCATGCGCACCTCATCTCGGCGATCACGCAACTGGTCGCCCGCAGCCGCTCCGATCCCGGCCTCGCGCAAATCGTGCGGGGACTCGAGGAGGCCCGTAAGACCGCCGAGGCTTCCATGTCCGCCACGGGCGGCTTCTTCGACTCCTCTTACGGCAGCCGCGACGCCTCGCCCGCGCAGCCCAACGAGGGCATCCGACACGCGATCGATATCGCGCTGCGCAGCAGCCGCGCCGAGTCCGAGGGCAAACGCGTCGACTTCCAGCCGACCGAACGCGCCACGCTCGTCCGCGGTTTGTCCGGCATCGATTTCCTGCTGATGATCATCCCGGCGATCAGCGCCACCCTCGCGTGCGCCTCGCCGGGCACAACCGTCGGCGTCACGCTCGAGTTCGCGCCGCGACTCGACGCCGTGACGCGCGATCCCCGGCACCGGCGGCTCCTCTGGATCAACCGCAAGCGCGCGCTTTCGAGCCACCCGGTGCTCGTGATCACGCTCTCCGCCGACGGCCCCTCGCTCACGCCGACGGAAGTGGAGGACTGGCTGAAGGGCGAGCATGCGCCGCTGACGGCGGTGACCCCGCGCGGCCTGCTGAGCGGCATCGAAAAGTGCCGCGGCGCGTTCGGCGCGGCCGTGGCGCCGGAGGCGGCGAAATTCCAGCTCCTGCTCGCCCTGCCGGCCTGAGGTGAAGGGAAACCGTGGCGACGTGATCCTGGTGGTCTCCAGTTCAAGCCGGGAGCGTTCGGCCCTGATCGCCCTCGGGGAAAGCGCGGGTTGGGTGGCGACGGGGGCCGACTCGCTCCGTGAGGCGCGCCGGATCCTGCGGCGCCAGGAGGTCCGCGTGCTCGTCACGCGCCACACGCTCGCCGACGGCTACGCCGATCATCTCGCGCGGGAACGGGCGACCGCCGACCGCGGCCGGCCATCCCGCCTCATCGTGCTCGCGGGACCCGGCCTGCCGGCGGCGGAGGAAGCGCGGCAGGTCACGCTCGGCGCCGACTGCGTGCTGCGCGACCCCGTGCGGTCCGAGGTGCTGCTCGCCTACCTCGCCCGCCACCTACGCCGGGAGGAGGCCGACCGCCACCCGGCCGCGCGTCCGGCCACCCGCCTGGGTTTCGCCGGAGGTGATTTGAGTCCCGACGACCGCACGCTGCGCCTCGGCAAACGGGTCCGCACGCTGACGCCCCGGGAGGCGGGGCTGGCCGAGGCGCTCGCGACGCGTCCCGGAGAAGTGGCGACCTACGACACGCTCTACGCCGAGGTGCTGGGGCGCCGGTTCCGCGGGGACACGAGCAACCTCCGCGTGCTCCTCGGCAAACTGGCCGCGAGTTGCGCCGCGATCGGCGGGGATCTCCGCGCGTGGGTCGAGGTCATCCCGAAGTCGGGCTACCGCCTGCATGCCCGGCGCCGGCCGTGACCCGCGACGCGGGCCGGATCGACGGCTCGCTTACGGAAAAATTACGGCGGCTCCGTGGGCCTCCGCGCGAACACCGCTACGAACGGGAGCGTGAACACCGCCCCGCTGCAGATCCTGATCCTGAAATCGGACCGGCTTTACGCCGACATCCTGCGCCAGCACGCCGGCCAGGCGTTCCCGCACGCCCGGCCCACGATCGCCACGTCCATCGCCGAGGCCCGCGAACTCCTGGGCCGCGTCACATTCGACCTTTTCATCACCGGGCTCGGCGAACACGCCGGCGGTGACGCGCTGGATCTGGTGGCGCAATGCAAACGCGAGCCGCTGCGCGCCCGCCGCGTCGTGGTGCTGCTTGATCGCCACGAGTACCGCGTGCTCGCGGTGCTGCGCACCTTGCCGGTCGACGGCATCTTCGACCCCTCCGAGGACTCCCCGGCCGCGTTCGCCGCGGCACTCCCGTCGATCGTCCGCGGCTCGCGTTACTGGAGCCCGGGCGCGGCGGCGCGCCTGCGGCAACTCGCGGCCGCGCCTGGGGCGCTCTTTCGCATCCTCACCGATTTCGAGCAGGTGGTGCTGAGCGTGATCGGCGACGGCTCCGATGATCAGGCCGCCGCCGGCCAGCTGGGCCTGAGCCCGGCCACGATCTCGACGGTGCGACGTACGCTCCACCGGAAACTCGGCGTGCAGCACCGCGGGGAGCTCGTCCGGATGGCGGCGCAAAAGGGCTACGTGCGGTTCACACCGGCCGGCGTGGAGCGCCCGGGCTACGGTCTGCTCGCCGCCGCCTACCAGCCGCGCAGCCGCACGCGGCGGTTGGAATGCCCGGCGATGCCCGCGACCGCCTGAGCACGTTTCGACTCGGCCCCGGGCCGCCGGCGCGGCAGGTTCGGCTCGAGCGCCGTGCACGTTTCCGCCCTCCACCTCCACCCCGTGAAATCACTCCGCGGCTGCGCCGTGGAGAGCGTGGTGATCGATCGGCGGGGCATCGCGGGTGACCGGCGGTTCCTCGTCACCGACCCCGCGGGCCGCTTTCTCACCCAGCGCACGTTGCCACGCATGGCGCTCATCGCGACGAAGCTCGACGACCTGGAACTGACTTTGGAGGCCCCCGGACACGGCATGATCCGGGTCGCGCGTGCCAGCCAACCCGATGCGGCCCGCGCAAAGGTCTCCGTCTGGAGCAGCGAGGGACTGATCGCGGAGGACTGCGGTGACACAGTCGCCGGATGGTTGTCGGATTTCCTCGCGACGCCCTGCCGGCTGGTGCGCGCCGGGGAGGATTTTACCCGAGCCGTGCGCAAGGCGCCGGTGGATATGACGGGCGCCGAGGTGGGTTTTGCGGACGCCTATCCCGGACTGTTGCTCACGGAAGCGTCGTGGGCGGATCTGAACGACCGGCTTCGCGAGCGCGGTGAGGAACCGGTGCCGATGGATCGTTTCCGGCCGAACCTCGTGGTCGCCGGCGCCACGCCGTACGCGGAGGACACCTGGACGCGGGTGCGGATCGGGTCCGTGGTGTTTCGCTGCGCCGGCCCCTGTGCGCGCTGCCTCGTCACGACCACCGATCAGGCGACGGCGGAACGCGGGGTCGAACCCCTGCGCACGCTGGCGGGTTACCGGCGCGACGCGCGCAAACCGGAGGACGTGAACTTCGGCCAGAACGTCATCCCGGAAGGCTCCACCGGCGTGATCCGCGTCGGGGATCCGGTGGTGGTGGAAGCCTGAGCCCGCGGTCTACCAGTCGCTGACGCGTCCGCGGCCGGCCTTGCGCCGCGACTCGCGACGCTTGCCCTCCACCATCCGCCGCTTCTGGCCCCGCGATTTCTGGCGCGTGCGGCGTCGCTCGGCCTCGGTCGCATCGATCGCGGCGCGCCGGAAGTCCTGCGCGCGCTCCTCGAGGCGGTCGCAGAGGGTCAGCCAGGCAAGTTCACGGTTGGCCGCCTGGGAGCGTTCGCGCTGGCAGCGCACCTCGACGCCCGTGGGACGGTGCCGCAGCCAGACGGTCGAGCTGGTCTTGTTGATCTTCTGCCCGCCGGGTCCCGCCCCCCGCACGAACGCCTCCTCGACCTCGGCGACGCTCCAACCGAGCACCGCGAGCCGTTCCTCGATTTGGATTGGTAAAGCCACAGGGCGCTCCTTTACCTCACATGGAAACCTATCGGCCCCGCCGGGGTCAAACCGCGCCTCTCACCGCATGTCACCAACGCCCGCCTCCCTGAACGCCGGTCCCGCCTGGTCCCGCAAGCTCCGCGACGAGATCGGCAAGGCCGTCATCGGCCAGGATGCCGTCGTCGAGCGCCTGCTCGTGGCGCTGCTCGCCAACGGCCACGTCCTGCTCGAGGGCATGCCCGGCCTCGCCAAGACGCTGCTGATCCGGTCGCTCGGCACGGCGCTGGGCGTGCAATTCGAGCGCATCCAGTTCACCCCCGACCTGCTCCCCAGCGACGTGGTGGGGACGATGATCTTCCAGCCGAAGACGGGCGAGTTCTCCGCCCACCGCGGACCGATCTTCGCCAACCTTGTGCTGGCCGACGAAATCAACCGCGCCCCCGCCAAGGTGCAGAGCGCGCTGCTCGAGGGCATGCAGGAACGCCAGGTGACGATCGGCGGGCACACCCATCCGTTGCCGAAGCCGTTCTTCGTGATGGCGACGCAGAATCCCGTGGAGCAGGAAGGCACCTACCCGCTGCCGGAGGCGCAGACGGACCGCTTCCTTTTCAAGCTCCTCGTCGACTACCCCTCCCAGACCGAGGAATCGGCCATGATGGAGCGTTGGGGTCAGGTGACGCGCCAGCCGGCGCTCGCCCCGGTCTCCAACGGCGAGGAACTGCTCGCTCTCCGCGCGGCCGTCGACCAGGTGCACGTTTCCCCGGCGGTGCAGGGCTACATCCTCGCGGTCGTGCGCGGCACGCGCGCGATGGCCGAGAAATCGGGTGACGCGAAACGCCACCTCACCTTCGGCGCCTCACCCCGCGCCTCCCTCGCCCTTTACCAGGCCGGACGGGCGCTCGCGTGGCTGCGCGGACAGGACTTCGTTTCACCCGCCCTCATCCAGGACCTCGCGCCCGACATCCTGCGTCACCGCGTGGGCCTGACCTACGAGGCCGAGGCCGAGGAGATCACCGCCGACCGCGTGATCGCGCAGGTGCTCGAGCGCACGCCCGTGCCCGCCGGCGCGGCCTGAGCGCGGCGCCCGCCGCACGCGCACGATGGCGACCACGAGCCCGACTCCCGGTCTGGGAAACCCGCTCGCGCTGCTCCGGCGGCTCGAGTGGCGGGTGCGCCACGCCGTCGAGAACGTGCTCAGCGGCGAGTACCGCTCCGCTTTCCGCGGCCGCGGCATGGAGTTCGACCAGGTCGTGAAGTACGAGTTCGGCGACGACGTGCGCGACATCGACTGGAACGTCACCGCGCGCCTCGGGGAACCGTTCCGCAAAAAATTCGTGGAGGAACGCGAGGTCACGCTGCTGCTCGTGTTCGAGGACTCGCCGTCGCTCCTGTTCGGTTCCGGCGCGCAATCGAAACGCGAAGCGCTGCTGGAGATCGCGGGGCTCGTCATGCTGCTCGGCGCGGTGAACCGCGACCGCGTGGGCTTCGTCCACGCCGCCCCCGGAGGCACGCTGATCCGCGAACCCGTGCGCGGCCGCGGCCGCATCATGCATCTCGCCGCGAGTCTTCTCTCGCGGCCGGCGCCGGCCCCCACGGAGGCCGCGCCGGTTCCGCCGTGGCGCTTCCTCGCGCGCGCCGCCCCGAAGCACAGCATCCTCATCTGGCTCGGTGATTTCCCTCCGGCCGCCCGCGGGACGCGGGGTGGCCCGCAACCGGAGGGCTGGCCCGTGCTGCGCCGCCGTTACCAGACGATGGGCTTCCGCGTCGACGACCCTTGGGAACGCGAGTTCCCGGCCGAGCGGCTGGCGGCCTACGACCCGGCGGCCGGCCGCCTCGTGACGCTCGACGGCGGCGCCGCGGAACGCGCCGCCCACGCCGCGTGGGTGCGGGAACGCGAGGCCGCGTGGCTGGAACTTTTCCCCGACCCGCTCTCGCGCCTCGCGTTCACGACGCGGGAGAACCGCCTCGACGCGCTGGTGCGCTTCTTCCACGCGCGCATGCAGACCGGCGGCCGCTGAAACCCGCGATGGACAACATCGTCCTGCACGACCCGCTCTGGCTCCTCGCGCTCGCCGCGCTGCCGGTCCTCGCGTGGCTCCGCGGCCGTCGCCGCACCCCCGTGCTGATCGTGCCGTTCGCCGCCGCGTGGCACCGGCCCTCGCTCGCCGCGCCCGCCCGCTGGCCCGCCGGGCTCGCGTTTCTCGGCCTCACGCTGCTCATCGTCGCCCTCGCGCGTCCGCAACGCGTCGAGGACAAGCGCGAGGTGCGCTCCGAGGGCTACGACATCGTTCTCGCCATCGACCTCTCGACCTCGATGCGCGCCGAGGACTTCGAGAAGGACGGCGAGCGCATCAACCGCCTGCAGGCGATCAAGCCGGTCATCCAGGCCTTCATCGAGCGCCGGCCGACCGACCGCATCGGCATCGTGCTGTTCGCCGGCCGCGCCTACACGATGGCGCCGCTCACGTTCGACCACGGCTGGCTCGCGCGGCAGCTCTCGCGCGTGCGGATCGGCATGATCGAGGACGGCACCGCGATCGGCGACGGCCTCGGCGTGGCCCTCACCCGGCTCGAGCAGGCCAAGCGCGACCGCGCGGGCCGGCGCATCGGGGCGTTCGTCGTGCTGATGACCGACGGCGCCAACAACCGCGGCGCGCTGGCGCCGCTCGACGCCGCGGGCATCGCGAAGTCCCGCGGCATCCCCGTCTACACGATCGGCTCGGGCAAGGAGGGCATTGTACCCGTGCCCGTTTACGACGACGAAGGCCGCAAGCGCGGCTATCAGCGCATGCTGTCCGACCTCGACGAGGGCACGCTGCGGGAGATCGCCAACCAGACCGGCGGGAAGTTTTTCCGCGTGGCCGACACCGGCACGATCGAGGGCGCGTTCCGCGAGATCGACCGCGCGCAGAAGATCGAGTTCCAAGCCAAGAGCTACCTCGTGGCGACGGAGCTCTTCTGGTGGCTCGCCGCCCCGGGGCTCGCCGCGCTGCTCGCCGGCGCGGCCTTCGCCCGTCCCTTCCAGCGCCGGGAAGCCGCCGCATGATCTTCGCCGTTCCGAAACTGCTCTGGCTCCTGTTGGTGCCCGCCGGCCTGGCGGTCTGGGACCTCGCGCGCCGCCGGCGACGCGGCGCGGCGGACCATCCGAACATCCTGCGCGCCGAGGCGGGCCCGTCCTCGGTGACGCTCACGACCGAACGCACGGCGCGGGCGACCGCCGGCTCCCCTCGCCTTCGCCCGTGGCTGTGGTTCGGACTCGCGTTCGCGGTGGTCGCCCTCGCGCGGCCGCAATGGGGCCGCATCGAGGAGCCGGTCTTCGACCAATCGCGCGAGATCCTGCTGGCCGTGGATCTTTCCCGTTCGATGCTCGCGACCGACGTCAGCCCGTCGCGATTGGATCGCGCCAAGCTCCTCATCCAGTCGCTGCTGGAGAAACTCGCCGGCGAGCGCGTCGGGTTGGTGGTGTTCGCCGGCACCTCGTTCCTGCAGGCGCCGTTGAGCGCCGACTACGAGATCCTGCGCGAGTTCCTGCCGGGCCTGAACCCGGGCTTTCTCCCGGAAGTCGGGACCAACTACGGCGCGATGCTCGAAGCCGCGACCCAGGCCTTCGGCGCCACCGGCGCGGCGGATCGCTTTCTCATCGTCCTCAGCGACGGCGAGGCGACCGACCCCGCTTGGAAGGAACGCATCGAGCCCCTGAAGAAAAAAGGCGTGCGCGTGATCGGGCTGGGCGTCGGCTCAGCCGGCGGCGGCATGATCCCCGAGAGCGATGGCAGCTTCCTCAAGGACGACCGCGGCGCGGTCGTGCTGTCCCGGCTGGAGTCCGCCACTTTGCAGGAACTGGCGCGCGCGACCGACGGCGTCTACCGCGACGCGAGCGCGTGGATCGATGTCGCGGGGCTGGTGAACGAGACCATCGAGCGCGGCCGGCGCGGTGAGTTCGTGGAGACCAACACCGTCCGCCAGGTCGAACGCTTCCAGTGGCCGCTCGCGCTCGCGTTTTGGTGCCTGCTCGTCAGCCTCTACCACGAGTTTCCCGTGCGTCCGAAATCCCGCGCCGTCACCCTTCGCACCGCCAAATCCGCCGCCCCGGCCGCGGCGGCGGCGCTGGCTTTCTCGCTGCTGGCCGGCGGCGGAAGCGAACTCAACGCCGCCGCCAAGCTC
>JBJTCH010000046.1:0-4023 GCA_046091745.1 Opitutaceae bacterium | reverse complement strand
CGGTCGAGCGCGAGGCGGTCCTCGTACGGGGCCGGCAGCGAGCGGGTGTTGCGTTTCCAATCCGCCGGCGTGCGCGGCGCGCCGATGTAATCGGTGATGCCCGTGCGCTGCGGCCATTGCCCGGTGATGATGCTCGCGCGCGTGGGAGAGCAAACGGGGCAGGCGGCGTAAGCGTCGGTGAAGCGTGCGCCTTCCTTGGCCAGGCGATCCAGATGGGGCGTCTCGTAGAATGTGCTGCCGTAGGCGCCGAGGTCGCGCTGGCCGAGGTCATCGGCCAGAAAGAAGACGATGTTCATCCGCGACGCGGGCGCGGCGGCGGAGAGCGGGGAGGTGGTCGCGGCGGCGAGCGCGAGCAGAAGGAGGGTCGGGGTTTTCATGCGGGCCGGGTATCAGTTGGCGGACGCCTTGGCCTTCTTGCCCTTGGCCTTGCCGTTGCCGCCTTGGTTGTAGGTGCGCCACCAGTCGGGCCCCTCGGCCTCGATCTCGGCGTTAAGTTTGCGCAGCGCCGCCGTCATCTCCGCCAGTTTCGCCGGTTCCTGCGCGGATAGTTCCGTCTTTTCGGCGCGGTCGCGGCGCAGGTTGTAGAGCTCGAACTGGGTCAAACCCTCGTCGGCGAGGATCTTCCAGTCGCCGATGCGCATCGCCGTCTTCAGCGGCTCCGGCGCGATCACGCAGCGCCAGTACAGCGGACGCGCGCGCTCGACCGGCCGGCCCGTGAGAGCCGGCAGGAGGTCGCCGCCGTCGATCACGCGGTCCGCCGGCACCGGCGCTCCCGCGGCGCGCAGGGCCGTCACGAAAATATCCGAGCCGATCACCGGCTCATCCGAGACCGCGCCGGGCGTGACGCGCTCCGGCCAGCGCACGAGCCCCGGCACGCGGATGCCGCCCTCGTAGACGGAGCGCTTGCGGCCGCGCAGCCCGCCGGTCGAGCCGCGGCCGGGCGTGCGGATGCCGTCGCCCTCGGGGCCGTTGTCGGAGGTGAAGAAAACGAGCGTGTCACCCGCGAGCTTGAGCTCGTCGAGGGCGCGCATCAGCCGGCCGAAGGCGTGGTCGAGCTGGGTGACGTTGGCGTGGTACTCGCGCTGGATGTTGTCGGCAAGATCCGGATACAGCGCCTTGAACGCGGGGTCGGACTTGATCGGGTAATGCGGCTCGTGGGTCCAGACCGAGAGGAGGAACGGCTTCGCGGGATCGCGGTGCTGGCGGAGCCATGTCACGGCCTCGTCGACGATGAACGGTGCGGAGTAGCCCTGGACCGGGCCGACGGGGCGGCCGTTGCGGACGAAGTTCGTGGGGTTCTCGTGCGAGGGCGCGGCGTTGTTCTGGGTGGCGAGCCACCAATCGTAGCCGTGGTCGCCGGGTTGCGGCTGGGTGGGTTGGTTGAAGTGGGAGTTGAGGTGCCATTTGCCGACGTGGCAGGTCGCGTAGCCGCGCTCCCGGAGGAGGCGCGGCAGCGCCAGCTCGCTGGTGCGGAGATGCACGTCGCGCCCCTCGGGGATCCAGGTGAAGACGCCGTTCCGGTACGGCGTGCGCCCGGTGAGGATGGCGGAGCGCGAGGGGCTGCACACGGCGCTCGCCGCGTAGCATTGCGTGAGGCGCGCGCCCTGTTGCGCGAAAGCGTCGAGGTTGGGTGTCTTGATCACCGGGTGGCCCTGCACGCCGAGATCGCCCCAGCCGAGGTCGTCGGCGAGGAAGATGACGATGTTGGGCGCGCGGGGAGCGGCGCCCAACGCGGCGGTCGCGGTGAGCAGGGCGAGGAGAAACGAGGGGAGGCGCATGGTCGGGGAAAACGATGTAGGGGCGAAGGAACTTGGGCGGGGCGCGGCTTACTGGCCCGGGGCGTTCACGCCGGGAATGGCGAGCGGGAAGACGGGGTTGGGCGCGACCTCGCGGCGTAGCAGTTCCTCGGTGCGGCGGATGAGGTCCGCTTGCGTGGCGGCGAGGTCGCGCGTCTCGCCCGGATCAGCGGCGAGATCGTACACCTGCCACGGGCCGGGCTGCTTGGTGGAGAGATCCTGGCGGAGGAGTTTCCAGTCGCCCCATTGCACGGCCGCCTGGCCGCGGTACTCGGGGAAAACCCAGATCATCGGTTTTGCCCGCGGGGTCGTTTTTCCCGAGGTGAGCGCGGGCCAGAGGCTCTCGCCGTCGAGCCCCGCCGGCGGTTTCAGGCCCGCGGCGTCGCAGAGGGTGGGGAACCAATCCGCGAAATAACCGGGCGTCGCGTTGACGGTGCCCGCGGGGATGCGCCCGGGCAGGCGCGCGATCATCGGAACGCGGATGCCGCCCTCGAAGACGCTGCCCTTGAAGCCGCGCAGGCCGGCGGTGCTGTTGAAGAAGGCGGGGTCGGCGCCGCCGACGTGGAACTTCGTGCCGGCCGGCCCGCCGTGCGTCGTGCCGTTGTCGCTGGAGAAAACGACGAGCGTCCGCCCGGCCACGCCGGTGCGATCGAGCGCGGCGAGCACCTTGCCCACGTGCGCGTCGAGCAGCGCGATCATCGCCGCGTAGGCGGCGCGGGGTCGGGGGTGCGGCAGGTAGCCCGACTCCCCGCGGTACGGCACGGGATCCCAGGCGCGCGGGCACTTTTCCACCCACTCGGGCGGCGGATGCATCGCGACGTTCGGCTCGGTGAACGGCAGGTAAAGGAAGAACGGACGCGCCCGGTTCGTTTCGATGAACTTCTCCGCCTCGGCGATGATCGGCAGCGAGGCGTAGGTCCGGCCCTGCCAGTCCTCGAGGCGCACCTCGCCGGAGGGTTGTTTCGCGTGTCCGCGGACCGGCTTCGGGTTGATGGTCACATTCTCCGCATTCCGCCACAGCGTCGCGGGGAAGAAGCTGTGCGCGACCGCTTGGCAATTGTAGCCGAAGAACAGGTCGAAACCCTTGGTGTTGGGGTCGCCCGTGCTGCCGACGGGCCCGAGTCCCCACTTGCCCATCGCGCCGGTGGCGTAACCGGCCTCGCGGAAAACCTGCGCGATCGTGACGGCGCCGGCGGTGAGCGGATGCTGGCCCTCGTCGAAACGCGGGTCGGTGACTTTCGCCTGAAGGTTCCCGCGCACCTCGGCGTGGCCGAGGTGTTTTCCGGTCATCAGCACGCAGCGCGAAGGTGCGCAGACGGGGGCGCCGCTGTAATGACGGGTGAAGCGCATGCCCTGCGCCGCGAGCCGGTCGAGGTTCGGGGTCGGGATCTTCTTCTGGCCGTAGCTGCCGAGTTCGCCCCAGCCGAGGTCTCGGCGAGGATGAACACGACGTTCAGCCTGTCCGCCGCGGTGGCGACGGAAACGGCGAGCAGGACGGGTGCGAGGAATCTCAGCAGGCGCATATGCGGGGCGGGGTGGGGTGAATTTTGAGGCGGCGCGACGCCGCGCCGGTTGGTGGGGAAGGTAAAGACGTCAGGCGTCGGGCATCCGGAACACGTTACGTCGCCGCCGGCCGCTCCGGCCACGAGGCAGGGTGCGCTCCGAGGGCGGCTTGTAGCGTCCGCGCCGGTAACCGGCCAGCGCGGGGTCGGACGCGCAGCGCAGTTGGTAGTCCTGCATCCGCTGGAAGAGCGACAGCAGCTGGTCGGGTAGCGGGTAGTGGTCGAGCCCGGCCTGCTGCAGCGCGAGGAGCAGCTCGTGCGTCGCCTCGAGCGTGGAGAGGCACGACGGGTGCGGCTGCTGCTTGATGATGTAGCGGCTCGGGGCGGACGGCGTGAACATCACGCGCGGAAGCGCCTGCAGGCTCGGACTCAGGCGGAGCATCTTCCGCCCCAGCGCCCAGGTGGCGTCGAGGAGGAACACCGTGAGCGTGCGATCGCCCAGCGCCTCGCGGAAGCGGGCGAGCGGGTTTTCGCCGTTGGCCGGCGGACTTTCGGGAGGGGAGAGGTTCACCGCCTCGCGGCCGGGGTAGAGCAGCACGGGAAAACTCGCGGGGTCGCGGAGGATGGCCTGCACCTCCTCGTCGCCATCGAAGCCGACGCCGCTGATGATGCGGCTGTGGGAGAGACAGAGGTGCGTGAGGCGCCCGGTCGCGGCCTTCTCGTGC
>JBJTCH010000045.1:0-10006 GCA_046091745.1 Opitutaceae bacterium | reverse complement strand
CGCTCAGCGGCCGACGTCGCGCGACTCGTGGAGGAGGTGGGCGGTGCGATCTTTCCTTTCTCGGGCAACAACAGCGTGGGTTTCGGCGTCGAGGTGCTGCCCCCCGATGTCGGTCGCGCGCTCGACGTGCTCGGGGCGGCTTTGCTCGCACCGGCGGTCCGCGCCGCCACCTTCGCGGTGGAGCGCGAGGCTCTCGTTGCGGGCCTTCAGCAGGACGAGGACGATGTGGTCACCTTCGCCCGGAAGCGGCTCCGGGAAAAATTCTTCGGTCACCACCCGATGGCGCTCGACGCGGCCGGCGATATCGCCGGAGCCAAGGCGTTGACCCCCGCGGACATCGCGGCGTTGCACCGTTCGCTGAGCGTGGGTGGCAACGTCGTCGCGGCGGTGTCCGGGGACTTCGATCCGGACCGCGTGACGCGGGAGTTGTCGCGGATCCTGGGCCGGCTCCCGGCGGGGAGCGTTTCCCGACGGACGCCTGAGGTTGGCGCGCGGACGATTCCGGCGGAACCGGGGGAGTTCACGCTCCACCAGCCGCGGGAGCAGGCGGTGGTTTTGCAGGGGTTCCCGGGACCGGCGGTGAACGCGGACGATTTCTACGCCGGCGAAGTGGCCGACGAGTTGTTCAGCGGCATGGCCGCGCGTCTCTTCGAACGGGTGCGGGAGGAAAAGGGGCTGGCCTATTTCGTGCGCTCAGGCCGGGTGACGGGGCTCGACGCGGGTATGTTCTATTTTATCTCCGGCACACAGCCCGGCCGTGAGCGGGAGGTGCTGGCCGAGATCGACGCCGAGGTGGCGCGGGTGGCCGCGGGCGGAGTCGAGGCGGCCGAGCTGGCGCGCTGCGTCGCGAGACTGAAGGCGGCGCGGCGGCAGTCCATGCAGACGAATTCCTCGCGGGCGATGCAGGCGGGACTCAACGCGCTTCAAGGACAGCCGATCAACGATTGGCGGAACTACGACGGGCGCGTCGAGGCGGTCACCATCCCGGCGCTCGCGGAGTTCGCCGCGCGGCGGCTTGCGCCGGGCAAGCGGGTACAGCTGGTCGTGTGTCCGGCGTGAGCGAGCTTGAGCGCCTTTTCCCAGACGAGGATTTTCGTCATCACCTCACGCTGCGTCGCGGCGACCCGCGGGAATTCCTGCGGAACCGGGATACGGCGGGCCGGGTGCTGGCGGAACGCCGGAAGTGGCTGGGCGCGGATCGCGGATGTTACGCCCGATTGGAGCCCGCCGGAGAGGCGCCTTGGCGGGAACTCGGCGAACGCGCGGTGGAGTGGGGTGTCGCAACCGTGCCGTCCGGTGACACCGTCCTTCCGGCTGCGCTGGGCGGTTTGCTGGAGCCGGATCTGCTGGTTCTCACCCGTGACGAAACCGGCGTTTGGCGACTGCGGGGAGGGGCGCTTTGCTTTCCGACGAGCTGGGCGCTCGAGGATAAACTCGGACGAAGTTTGGAAGCGATCCACGGTCCGGTGCCGGGACTCAACGCGGCGCTGGGGCCGTCGATCAACCAGGTGCTTGGTCACTTATCCTCCGACACCACCATTGAGCGGTGGAATTGGGGATTGGCCGCAACGGACGAATTGAACCTGCATCCGTCGCGGCGCCTGCCTGCTCCGCTGCCGCCGGTGGACTTGGCGTGCCTTTGGCTCCGGTTGGAGCATCAGGCGCTCATCGCGCTGCCGCGCTCGGGCGGAGTGATGTTCGGGATTCGGATTTCCCTGCACCGCTTGGATGGTCTTGCCGGTACCGGCCCTGGCCGGGGGCTGGCCCGCGCGTTGCGCTCGATGCCCGCGGCGATGGCCGAGTACAAGCGGGTGGAGGCGGTCCGGCTCGAGGTCGCCGCCGCGCTGGCCTGATCCCACCCGGTGCCGCGCGGGAAATAAAAAAGGCGACCCGGAATCCGGGTCGCCTTTTTCAAAAGAGCGGGAAGCTCAGTTCTTCTTCTTCTGGCCGGCCTCGAACTCTTCCTTCGAGAGCTTGCCGTCGTTGTTCTTGTCGAGGCTCTTGAAACGGGCCTCGGCCTTGCCGGTGTCCTTCTGGGCGGCGGGGGAGGCCATGTACTCCTCCTTGGAGAGAAAGCCGTCGTTGTTCTTATCGAGGGAGGCGAAGCCGCCACCCTTCTTCTTCTCACCCTCGGCGGCGTTCACCGCGAGAGCCATGCTGAAAGCGGCGATAACCGCTGTGGAGACGATTTTGGTTTTCATAGGTTGTTGTGGAGTAACTCCGGTGGGAGCACAGGATGACGGTCTGGGGTCGTCAAGGTTACAGGCGGCCACGCGCCGGCTAATGGGCGACGTTGGTTCAGCGCTTCGAAGAGAATCCGCCGCTCCAGCTGAGCTTCTGGCGGACGATCGCGAAGTGGGAGTAACCGGGCAGCTTGGCCAGCGGAAGCGCCCGTTTGGCCAAGGTGATGTTAATTGGCAGGTCCTTGCCGGGGAGGAGTTTATGCCTGCCGTCGGCCAGCACGAACAACCGGGCGCCCGGGGAGCGGTTGATTACGGTCAAGCGCACGCTGTCGCGGAAAATGATCGCCCGGTTGCTCAGGGTGTGGGGGCAGATCGGGGTCATCGCGATCACCCCGGCCCCCGGGTGTACGATGGGGCCGCCCGCTGACAAATTGTAGGCCGTCGAGCCCGTCGGGGTGGAAAAGATGAGGCCGTCGCAAAGGTAGTCGGTCACGAGCTCGCCGTCGGCGTGGACCTCCAGACGCACCAAGCGGGAGTTCTTCTCGTCCTTGATCAGGATGTCATTAAGCGCGAGTTCCGGCCGGCTGCCCTTGGCCGCGCACTGCAGCACGGCGCGATGGTCGATGCCGAAGGCCCCCTTGAGCAGCTCGCTGAACCGCGCCCGTGCTTCCTCGGCGGAAAAGGTGGTGAGGAAGCCGAGGCTGCCGCGATTCACTCCGATGATCGGGACCCGGGCGAGGGCCGCCTCCCGCGCCACTCCCAGCAGGGTGCCGTCACCTCCGATGACGCAGCAGGCGTCGACCCCGCGCAAGAAGCCGGAGGGCAGGGGAAAGCGCGAGGTGCGCCGCAGCCGCACGCCGTTCGCGCGGGCGATCGCCGCCAACTCGCGGGCGAGCTGATCCGCGCCCTCCTTCTGGGCATTGACCACGAACGCGAGCCGGCGGATCGGTTTCATCGGTTGGTGGCGTTTAATCGGCCCGCTTTTCCAGACATAGCAAGAACTCGCGGTTGCCCTCGGCGCCCTCGATCGGCGAGTCCATCTCACCGACGAGTGCGCAGCCCGGCAGCTCCGCGAGCGAGAAACCGCGGACTTTCGCGAGCGTCGCCTCCTGCACCGCGCGGTCGCGGATCACCCCGCGGCCGCGGTCGGCCTCCTCCTTGCCCGCCTCGAATTGCGGCTTAACGAGCGCGACCAGCCGGCCGCCGGGGCGCAGCAACGGCCAGATCGCCGGAAGCACCGAAGTGAGTGAGATGAACGAGAGGTCCATCACGACCGCGTCGAAACTTGCCCGCGGGAGATCGGCCGCCTGCAGGTGGCGCGCGTTCACTTTCTCGAGGTTGGTCACCCGCGGGTCCGACCTCAGCTTCGCGTGCAACTGGGCCCGGCCGACGTCCACACAGACCACGTCGGCCGCGCCGGCCTGCAGCACGCAGTCGGTGAAGCCGCCCGTCGAGGCGCCGACGTCGAGCACGTGGGCCCCGTGCACATCGAGGGCGAAGCGGGCGAGCGCGGCGGCCATTTTTTCGCCGCCGCGACTCACGAAGCGCGGCGGCTGCTCGACCTCGAGCGGCGTGTCGGCGGGGAACTCGCGGCCGGGTTTGTCGAGCCGCTCGGTGCCGCGGCGTACGCGTCCGCTCATGATCAGCGCCTTGGCCTGCGTGCGCGATTCCGCGAGGCCGCGGGCCACCAGCAGTTCGTCGAGCCGCACGCCCTTCATGGCAGTTTCTGGCGCGCGGGCGACCAGCACGAGGTGCGGCCGCCGATTGGGGCGCGCCGCAGGGGCGCGCCGGTGCGCGGGCAGCGGCCGCCTGCGCTCCAACGGTGGAGGAAGAGCCAGGATCGTGGGATGCCCACGTTGAGGTCGGCCGGGAGATAGTCGCCGCGGCCGGCGATCGCCGCGAGCGCCTGGCGCGCGACGGTGCGGCATTGGCGCCAGAGCGTCGCGACCTCGGCGGCGGATAATGATCCGGCGCGGCGGGCGGGATGCAGCGCGGAGCGCCAGAGGATCTCATCGGCCATCCAGTTGCCGATGCCGGGGAAACGTTCCTGCATGAGCAGCACGGCCTTGATCGGGGAGCGCGACCGGCGGCGGAGAAAATCGGCGACGGCCGCGCGCGTGAAGGCGGGTGACAGCACGGCCGGCGCAATGCGGCTCCACCACGCGGGCGTGTCCCGGCCGGGGTGGAACTCGATCCGGCCGAACATGCGCGGGTCGCGGAAGACGAGCGCGTTTCGCCGCGTGAACAGCACGAGATGGTCGTGCTTCCCCGGAGCGAAATCGGGCGCCGCGACAAAAAGCTCGCCGGTCATGCCCAGATGCACGCCGAGGGATGCTTCGGTTCCGAAACGGAAGAGCATCTGCTTCGCCGCGGTCTCGGACGCGATGAGTCTGGCGCCCGTCAGCGTGTCTCGCATCCCGGCGGCGTCGAGGTGTCGCACGGGGCGTTTCCCCTCGTGGAGCGCGACGCGGGTGACGCGCTGACCGGTCGCGGCCAGCGCCCAGCGCTTCCGGTAGAACTCGACCTCCGCGAGTTCAGGCATGGCTGGTCGCGGGAGGGAGAGTCGCCACCAACTCGGCGAGACCGGGATGCACGGGGACGTCCGGCGAAGCCGAGCGCGCCCAGCCGGCGGCGTCGAGCTTTCCGGTGCAGACCGCCGCGGCGCGAACTCCCGCCGCGAGGCCCGCCTTCACGTCGCTCTCGCGATCGCCGATCATCCAGCAGCGGGCCGGGTCAAGGCGGTAGCGAACGATGGTTTCCGTGATGAAGCGCGGTGAGGGCTTGCGGTATTCCACCGGGTCCTGCGGGCCTTCGGGCGCGATGCAGACGGAGTCGAAGATCGGCCGCGGCAGGCCGAGCAATTCCTCCATGCGCTCGTTGCAGCGGATGACGTCCGTCATGCCGTAAAGCCCGCGCGCGATGCCGCTCTGGTTGGTGAGGATAAAAAGCCGGTAGCCGAGGCGACGCGCCGTCGCGAGGGCGGGGGAAACCCCGGGCAGCAACTCGACTCCGGCCGGATCCCACAGGTAATCGCGGTCGTGGATGATCGTGCCGTCGCGGTCTAGGAAAAGGGCGGCACCCTTCGGGCCGTCCGCCCCGGGAGGCGGGATGAAGTCCTGGATCACCGCTGGTTGACGTAGGCGATGAGTTCCTCGGGGGAAACCGTCGCGGTGCCGAGCTTGCCGACCACGACGCCGGCGGCGGCGTTGGCGAAATGGGCGGCGGTTTCGAGCGGCGCCCCCGCGCTCAGGGCGAGGACGAGTCCCGCCAGAGCCGTGTCGCCGGCACCCGAGACATCAAAGACCTCGCGGGCCGCGGTGGGGATGACCTTTTGCACGCGTCCGCCGGAGCTGAGCAGCATGCCCTCCTCGCCGAGGGTGACGACGAGATGGCGCGTGGCGTAGCGCTCGTGGAGGCGGGCGCAGACCTCGACGGCCGGGAACTTCGCGTGCGGTGCCAGCTCCATTCCCGCGAGCTGCAGCGATTCGCGCTTGTTGGGGGTGATCAGATCGAGCCCGTGGAACGCCAGGTTGCGCTTCGGCTTCGGGTCGAGGGCGATGAACTTGCCGGCCTTGCGCGCGAGCTGGGACACGCGGGCCACGACCGCGTCGTTCAGGATGCCTTTCGCGTAGTCGGAGAGGATGACGGCGTCGGACTCCGCGACCGCCTTGGCCAGCAGGGCGTCGACCCGGCCGGTCGGGATCTCGTAAGCCGCCGGCGGCGCCTCGCGATCGAGGCGGCAAAGCTGCTGGCGCTGCACGAGCACGCGCGTCTTCACGATCGTGGGCGCCTTGCCGGGGGTCGCGATCGTCTCGATCCGCTTGCCGTGGAGGATGGTCGTGAGCCGCTGGCCGGCCTCGTCGTCTCCGATGTAGCCGGCGACGGTGCAACGGGCGCCGAGCGACGCGAGGTTGAGCGCCACGTTGGCGGCGCCTCCGGCGGTCCAGGTGTCCCGCGCGATGTCGATCACCGGCACCGGTGCCTCGGGCGAGATGCGCGTGGCATCGCCCCAGATGTAGTGGTCGAGCATCACGTCGCCGACGACGAGGATGCGCAGGCGGGTGATCCGCCGTAGCAAGGGCTTCAGGTCCTTCATCCGCGGAACTCCCACTCGTAATGGTAACGCGACAGCAGGCGCGGCGCGCCCGAGGTCACCTGCACCACGTCCTCGACGCGGCAGCCGCCAAGTCCGGGATAATAAAGGCCGGGCTCCACCGTCACGACCGACCCGCCGCGCAGCGTGTAGTCGATGGATCCGCTCATGCGGGGCGCCTCGTGCACCGCGAGGCCGAGGCCGTGGCCCGTGCCGTGAAAAAAGCCCACCGAGCCGTGCGGCCGATGCTCGGTGCGGAAACCGCGCGACTCGAACACCTCGACGCAGCGGCGGTGGACGTCGCGACCGTTGGCGCCGGCGCGGATGCCGCCGAGCGCCGCACGTTGCGCGGCGCGGACGGCTTCGTAGAGCGCCCGTTGGGCGTCGCTCGCCCGTCCGCGGAGAAAGGTCCGGGTCATGTCCCCGTGGTAGCCCGTGGCCGTGACGCGCGGAAAAATGTCGACGATGATGAGCTCATGGGCCCGCAGCGGACCCGAGCCGCGGTCGTGTGGATCGCAAGCCTGGTCGCCGCCGGCCACGATGGTGTTGGCGGAGACCGCGCCGGCCTCCAGGCAGGCCGACTCGATCGCGAACTTGAGCATCTCGCTGGTGACCGTCTTGCCGCGATAGACCAGACGACGCCCCTTGACGCTTGCGCCACGCAGGATCCGCTCGGCGGCCGCGAACCCGAGCGCACTGCAGCGGTTGCCCTCGCGGATCGCCGCCGCCTCGCGGGCGTCCTTGATGTCGCGCTCCGGGAACAGCGGTCCCGCCGCGATCGTCAGACGCAGCCCGAGTTCGACCAGCCGGGCGTAAACGCCGGCGGGGAAATCATCCGGCACCGTGAACGTGTTCCGCCGCACGCCGCCGGCGGCGAGGAAGATCACCTCGGCCGGACCGGGCCGGCGGTCCGGCCAGCGTTCGCGCGCGCGGCGGTGAAAGTCCTCGAGCGGCAGCACCACGTCGAAATCCGAGGTCCGGCGCACCCGGCCGAACTCCAGCGCGCTCACGATCGCGTGTTTTTTTCCCGCGTGGCCGAAGGCGACGAACGGGTCGGGCACGTCGACCCGCCCGAAATAAAGCGCGTCGGCGCTGCGCTCGGTGTCGGCGTAGAGAAGGGGAGGCGGCAGGGCGGGCACGGGAGATGTGGATTGAAGCGGGAGTGGCGGACGATTAGCCACCCGCGCGTGAAAAATGCAAATCCGGTCTCGGTGCGTCTCGCGGCGGTCGCGCTCCTAACGTTAGCTGCCGGCGCCTGTGCGCGCGAGGGCGCCACAGCGGCGACCAAGGCCCCGGCCGTCGCGCCCAAGGGCGTCCTGCACTTTTTCCCCATCCGCGTGGGTGAAAAAACCGTGCGCCTGCAGCTGGCCGTGCGGATGGATGAGATGCAGCGCGGCCTGATGGAGCGCCGCGATCTCGGGGCCGACGATGGCATGATCTTCATCTACGAGAAGCCGCAGCAGATGAGCTTCTGGATGCGCAACACGCCCACTCCGCTCGACATCGGTTTCTTCCGCTCCGACGGCACCTTGGCCGAGGTGCATCCGTTGCATCCGTTCGATGAGCGGCCTGTGGCGTCCGGCGGGAGCGACCTGCGTTTCGCCCTCGAGACGAACCAGGGTTGGTACCGCGCGAACGGCATCCGGCCCGGCGCCAAGCTCGACCTAGCCGCCATCGCCGCGGCCCTGAAGGAGCGCGGCTTCGACCCGGCGAAATACGGGCTTTGAGGGACGTTGCCGAAATACTTTGGCCGCGTCCGCGGTTACTCCCGCGCAGCCGGACTTTTACCACGGAGACGCAGCGCGGCGCCGCCGCAACCAAAGGGGAGTTGAGTGTGGAACACAGAGGGCAGAGAGGCCCGATCCGAGGCCACAGAGTCTGATCCAACGGCCCGGGCCTCGGGTCGCATCGCGCTCCCGACCCGCTCAGCGGGCGAGTAACCACGGATGGGAAAAGCGTGGGAGACGGGTGAGGGTGTGGAAGAGCAAAACGCCGCTCCGGCGCGTGCAGGCTGACTGGCTGTGGGATCGTGACGCGTTGCCGAACAGCTCCGCGAGGGTTCAACCACGAATCGACACGAACGGACACGAATAAGGAGGGTTTGGTGTAGCCGCGGCGGGCCAGCCGCGGACGATTTTGTGGGCCGGGCGGCCGACTTTTCCTCGGACTCGCTCCGCGTGTTTCACCGCAGATTTCTCAGATCGGGCAGATGCAGGCCGCAGGGCGTTCGGCGCTTCCGAATGGCCGGAGCGGAAGGATGGAGTGAAACAGGAGGATCGGGAAGGCCGGCGCCGCCGGATCTGTGTCCTCCGTGTCTACCGGTTCTCGAGGGCCTTCCTTTTCTTCGCTTGGATCTACTTGCTTGCGCCTCTTGAGCTTTTTCGCGGCCGACTCAGGCGTTGGCCGCACAGAGGGGTATGAGTCGGGCTCAATCCATCCAGCCGGGGGCTACCAAGGATGGGAGAGCGTTACCCGTCAGCGGGAGGTTTCCTTGGGGATCTCGTTGTCGGTGCGGATCATCAGCACCGGGGTCTTGGTCTTCACCCAGACGTCGGTCTCCTTGAAGAACTTTGCGGGTACATTCTCGATGGCCTCGCCGACGGTCTTCACGGGCAGGAGGCTGCCCTTCTTGGTGGTGTTCCAATCGTAGGCCGCCCGGAAGATGCGTTCCTGCGTGGTGGCGACGCTCTCGCTCTCCGGGATCTGCAGCACCCAGCCGGCGAAGTCGTTCTTCGGCAGACGATCCTCGGGGTCGCTGAGGAGGATCACGAACTGCTTCTTGAGGGGCGGCGGCTTCTCACCCTCGCCGGGATCGGGTTGGGCGGCGAGATTCAGCTCCTCCATCACGCGGCGCAGCACCGCGGGGGAGATTTCGTTTTTCTTCAGGATCTCGGCGACCTTGTTGACGTCGATCTTGGCCATGGCGTGGAAAGGGAAAGGTCTGGAGACACACGAAACCGCGGCGCGGACCAAGCCTAATCATCGACGCGCTTTACTCGCGCGACGCGTCCAGCCTTCGTTCCGGCCATGGCAGCAACGGAGGAATGGTTCGACGTGGTGAACGAGCGCGACGAGGTCGTCGGGCGCGAGACGCGGCGAGAGGTGCATGCCCGCGGGCTCTGGCATCGCGCCGTGCACACGCTCGTTTTTGACCGGGCCGGGAGGGTGCTGCTGCAGAAGCGCTCCCTGCTGAAGGACCTCTCGCCCGGACTCTGGGACTCCTCGTGCTCGGGGCATCTCGACGCGGGGGAGGATTACGACTCCGCCGCGGTGCGGGAACTTGGCGAGGAGATCGGCGTGCGGCTCGCGGACGGTGTTTTCCCGCGGCGTTGGTTCCGCGTGGAGGCGTGCGTGGAAACCGGCTGGGAGTTTGTCTGGGTCTACCACCTTCGCCACGACGGCCCGGTCGTGATCGACGAACGCGAGATTCAGTTCGCCGAGTGGGTCGAGCCCTCGGAGGTCACGCGCCGCATCGCGCGCGCCCCGGCCGATTTCTGCCCGTCGTTCAAGCTGATCTGGTCGCTCGCGGTCGCGCGGATGGCCGAAGTTACGACACCGTAGCGGACGGCTTCAGTGGAGCCCCAGCGCCTCGGCGGCGATGCCGTAGCGCAGGTTGCAGAGGGAGTGGCGCACGGTTTCTGAACCGGCGTGCTCGAGCAGCGCCACGACGGTCGCCAGCGCGGCGGGGAAGACGTCCGCACGGGCCGCGGCCAGGCCGGGGATTTCACGG
>JBJTCH010000044.1:0-14451 GCA_046091745.1 Opitutaceae bacterium | reverse complement strand
GCTCTGCGATTGCCTGCACCTGCCGTTCGCGCTCGGCCCCCGCGCGGAGGCTTGGCGACGCGACCTTGCGGCCGCCCTGCAAGGCGACCCCGCCGCCGCCGAACGCGCCCGCGCGGGCGGCGCGCAGCTCACGGCGCTCTTCGAGCACCTCACCCGATTGGAGAACCGCGACCTCCTGCACACGGTCTATCGCCACGTCTGGGAGCTGAAGGAGGAGGCCGGTCTCATCCTCGGATATCTGCAATGGACCGCAGGCAAGCCCGCGCCCGGCGCCGCTTTCTTTTCCGCCGATCATCGTCCGCGCACCTACCGCGGCGGCCTCGTGGCGGATCTTCAGCGCTTGTTGCATATGCGAAGCGACGGCAGCTTCCATCCGCCCACGAACGCATGATCCCGCGGCACATCGGCGACTTCACCCTGCGCCACGCGACCGCCGACGACCGCGCCGCGTGTTACGCGGTTTGCCTGGGCACCGGCGACAGCGGCCGCGACGCGACCCACCTGCATGCCGATCCGGACGCGCTGGGCCACGTCTACGTGGGCGCGTACCTCTCGTTCGAACCGGAGTTCGCGCTGGTGATCGAAGACGCCGCCGGTGTCTGCGGCTACGCGCTCGCCGCGTTCGACACCAAGGCCTTTCACCGTCGCTACGTGGACGAGTGGCTTCCGCCGCTCCGCGCCCGTCATCCCGCGCCGTCGGGCCCCGCGTCCGCGTGGAGCCGCGACGAGCAACTCTGGAATCTCTATCACCACCCGGAGCTCTTCGTGCCGGAGCCGTACGCGAACTACCCTTCGCACCTGCACATCGACCTGCTCCCGCGAGCGCAGGGCCGCGGTCTCGGACGCGCGATGATGACGGAATTGCTCGGCCTCCTCGCGACCCGCGGTTCCCCCGGCGTGCACCTCGCGATGGCCCACGACAACCACCGCGCCGCCGCGTTCTACGCGGAGCTCGGCTTCACCGAAATAGCCCGCAACCCCGACACGCTCTTCCTCGCGCGGCGTCTGCCGTGAATGGAATGAAAGGCGCCAGCGACGGTTTCCGCTCGCGACGGCAAGGACGTAGCGGTACGGCAACCGTACCCCGTTTATGAAGGCCCGCCCCGCCTGCCCGCTTTGCGTTGTCCGCAAGGCACTCTCGACCCTCATCACCTGCCTGCCCGCCGTGACCGCGGGCGCGCAGTCTATCTCGCCCCCTGCTCCTTCCGCCGCCAGGGAGGTCGTCGAACTTTCGCCCTTCGTCATTGCCGCCGCCGCCGACACCGGTTGGGTCGCGACCGAAACGCTCGCCGGCAGCCGGCTGCGCACGAACTTCAAGGACGTCCCCAACCAGATCGAAACCCTCACGCGGGATTTCATGCAGGATCTGGCGCTCGGCAGCCTCGATCAGGCGCTGATGTACACCGCCAACGTCGAGAACTCCAACGACTACGTGCCCGCCACCGCCGGGAATCAGGTGGCCACGCCGGGCCTCGGCGGCCGGGTCCGAGGCATAGGCTCCGGCACACTCACGCGCAATTTCTTCCAGGTCCACAACCCGACCGACAACTTCAACCTCGAGCGCGCCACGGTCGCGAGCGGCCCCAACGCCATCCTGTTCGGCCTCGGCAGCCCCGCCGGCATCCTCGACGCCACGCCCGCCCGCGCGCTGATGCGCAACCGCTACGGCTTCGAGCTGCAGTATGACTCGGAAACCTCCCGCCGCGGCACGTTCGACGCCAACATCGTCGTCCGTCCGCAATTGTTCGCGCTGCGCCTCATGGGACTCAGCAAGCGCGAGTTCACCGAAAAGAAGCCCAACCTCGATCGCGACGACCGGATCTACGGCGCACTCACGTTCACCCCGTTCCAGTCCACCACCCTCATCCTGCAGGGCGAACGCGCCAACCGGAACTGGAACCGGGCGCCGCGCATCGTGCCCACCGACAACGTAAGCCCCTGGCTCCGCGCCAACCAGATCCCGGGCAGCAGTTACACGGTCGCCCGGCCGGTCTACAACAACACGTCCCTCACCGGCATCGCGACCAACGTCATCTTCAATCAGGACGGCGAGAACCCCGTGCTCATCCAGGGCGGCTCGGTCCCGCTCCAGAGCTGGCGTAACGCCGTCATCGTCCGCGGCCCCGGCACGCTTCCGGGCGTCGACCCGGTGTTCGACGCGGGCGCGAACTACACGCTGCTCGACCCGGCCATCTTTCCTTTCGACGTGAACATCGTCGGCTCCGCGCGCACCACCACGCTGGGCGCCTACACCAAGACCCTCATCCTCGAGCAGCGCCTCGCGGCCAATCTGTTCCTCGAGATCGCGTACAACCGGGAGGACGCTTACGACCACCGCCTCACCGCGGGCGGTCAGGCCGGAAGCAGCGACTTCCGCCTGGATGTCGACGCCAATCAATTCATCCCCGGCACCACCACACCCAACCCCAACCTTGGTAAAATCTACTTCCAGGGCGGCACCGCCAATGACCTCGAGTTCGACGAGCGCACCGACTGGCGCGCCGCGCTCTCCTACGAGACCGACCTCGGGCGGAAGTTCGCCACGCGCGGCTTGTGGGGGAAGTGGCTGGGCCGCCACCGCCTGAGCGGCCTCTACACCGAATCGCGCAGCAGCGTGCTCGGACAACAGAACTTCACCCGCCGTATCCTCGACGATCCGGTGATCACGGGTGTGACGCTCCGCGCCAAGACCCAGCAGAACTGGGCCGCCCACGCCTCGCGCGCCCCGCAGCTCCGCCACTATTTCGGCAACCCGTACGAACCCACGCTCGCCGCCGGCTCGATGCTGGGCAGCTGGTCCCTGACCGATTCCACCGGCAGGCCGTTCACCCTCTACGCCTACGATTCGCCCCTGCGCTCCGCCGTCACCGGCAAGCGCCTCGCCGCCAGCCAGGTCGCCAGCGGCAGCCTCAACGAGACATCCGCCCTCGTCCTCGCGTGGCAGGGGTACTTCTTCCGCGACCGCGAAAACCTCGAGCGGCTCGTCGTGACCTACGGCTACCGCCAGGACACCGCGCGCTCCGCTTCGCTCGACGCCGACTCCGTGCTGCTCGACTTCAGCGGGCTTTATCCGGTGCTCTGGGACGCGCGCTTCGACAAGTTCGGCGCGACTCAATCCGGCATCAACCGCAACCTCGGCGTCGTGCTCCGGCCGCTGAGCTGGCTCACCGGTTTCTACAACCAGTCAACGACGTTCGACCTCAACATCGGCCGCTACGATCCGTTCGGGAACGACATCCCCGGCGCCGGCGGCGACGGCCGCGATTTCGGCATCCGCCTGGATCTGTGGTCGGACAAACTCACGCTCCGGCTCAACCGGTACGAGAACTCCGTCGGCCCGCAGCGCGCCTCGAACCAGATCAACCAGTTTCGCGACATCTTCTACAACATCGAGCAACGCGTGCTCGCGCTGGATCCCGCCGCCCCGACCATCAACGTCAACGATGGCAACCGCCGCGGGTTCCGCGTCGCGGGACGCCCGAATTACTTCATCATGTCCGATTCCCGATCGTCGGGCTATGAGGCGGAACTCAACCTCACGCCCGTGCGCAATTGGAACATCCGCCTCAACGGCGCGATGTCCGAGGCGGTCGAGTCCAACATCGGAGGACCCTGGTTCACATGGCGCGACGCCCGGCTGCCGGTCTGGCAGGGCGTCGTCGCGCGGAACGGCGAGGTCGACGCCTCCGGTCGCCCCGTCACGTGGAAGACCGCGCCGTACAGCGCGACCGCACCCACCGGCCAGACCTTGGAGCAATACTACAACAGCTCCCTGGTCGGGCAGGCGCTGGCGTTCATGACCGCCGCCGACGGCCGCGCGACCGACACCGCCCGCGGGGCCCGCGCCAACCTGATCACCAGCTACCGCTTCAGCGAAGGCCGCCTCAAGGGATTCAATGTCGGAGGCGCCGTCCGCTGGCGGGCCGCGCCGACGATCGGCTACGGCGTGAAGACGACCGCGACGGGCAGCAAGGTGCTGGACCTCGACCGGTCCTATCCGGGTGAACCCGAAACCTACGTCGACCTACTCGCGGGCTACCGCGGCCGCCTCAAGGCCTTCGGCGGCACGAGCTACCGGCTTCAGCTCAACGTCCGCAATCTGCTCAACGCCAACGACCCGATCCCCGTCGGCGCGCTCACGACCGGCGCGGTCTCGCGCCTCGCGACGATCGATTCGCGCGTCTACGTGCTCACGGTCGCCGCCGAATTCTGAGTCCGGCCCACGAAATGCCCGCGCCCGCGCTCCCCCGACGCTCCCTGCTCTCCGACCAGACGGCGGGCATCATCGAGGCCGGTCTCCGCGAGGGTCGTTGGCGCGTAAAATTGCCGGGGCAGCACGAGCTCTGCCGGCAGTTGCTGGTGAGCCGGAAGACGCTCCGCACGGCGCTGCAATCGCTCCATCGGCGCGGGCTGCTGACGCTTCGGCAAGGCCACCCCACGGTCCTTCGCGCCCGGGCGAACCGCGCGGCGCCCGGCCACGCGATCAAGCGCGTCGTCCTTCTCCTGCCGGAACCGGTCTGGCGCCTTCGCCCCTCCGTCGGACGCTGGGTGAGCGAGCTTCGGCCGCGTCTCCTGCCGGCCGGGCTCGAACTCGTGATCATCGAGGGCGGCCGCGCGTACGGCCAACGTCCCGCGCGGGCGCTCGGGCAGCTGGCGGCGACGCATCCGCATTCGGCGTGGGTTGTTTTCACCGGGACGCTTGCCCTTCAGCGCTGGCTGCAGGAGCACCGACTCCCGACGGTTTTGGTCGGATCCGTATTTCCCGGCATCGAGCTCCCGTCGATCGAATACGATCATGCCGCGATCGCCCGGCACGCCGCGGCCCGCCTGACCGCGGCCGGGCACGTCCGGACCGCGATCCTCCTGCGCCGCACCGGTTCCGCCGCCGACGCCACCACGTGCTCCGCGTTCGCCGCCGGCCTCCGCCGCGACGCACCGCCGCCCGTGGTGCTCGAGCACGACGCTGGAATGGCTAACATCGCCCGCCAGATCCGCCGTCTCACCTCGCTGCGACCGCGCCCGACCGCGCTCTTCGTGACCAAGACCCTCGCGGTGCCGGCCGTCTACACCCTGCTGGCGCAAGCGGGGCTCTCTCTCCCGCGTGATCTCTCGATCGTGTGCCGCGAGGACGACCCATTCCTCGAATACCTTTCCCCACCGGTCGCCCGTTATGGCACGGATCCCGCCGCGATCGCCCGCCAGCTCACCGTGATGCTGGTGCGGCTGGCGGCGGGCGGCTCCCTCCGCGCGTCGCATTCATTGCTCGCTCCCCGCTTCATCCCCGGCGCCTCCATTGCGGCGCCCACGACCTCGCCTTGATCCAAACTTACTCGCCGCCGCGGGATTCGCGTTGCCGGCGGTGCGCGATGCCGGATCGTGCGGCCATGCGACTTCCCCACCTGCCCCGGGCCGCGACGGCGGCACTCGCCTGCTTTTTTCTCTCGCTCGTCGTGCGCGGCTTCGCCGCCGAGGCCACCGCCGAAAACAAGCCGGCCCCGAACGATCCCGTCGCGCGCATTCGCGACGAGGGCCTGAACCGCTCGGAGGTCATGGCGACGCTGCTGGCGTTGACGGATCTCAACGGTCCCCGTCTCACGGGTTCGCCCGGCCTGCGCCGCGCCATCGAATCCTCGCAACGCCGCCTCGAATCGTGGGGGCTCGCCAACGTGCAGGTGGAGCCATGGAGCGGCTTCGAGCGCGGCTGGGCGCTGCGCGGCTTCTCCCTGCAGGCATTCACCCCCGAGGCCACGCCGCTCATCGCGCTGCCCAAGGCTTGGTCACCCGGCGTGCCCGGCGGACGCGTCGACGGCGAGATCGTGCACGTCGACATCAAGAAGGCCGAGGACTTCGAGCGCTACCGCGGCAAACTGCGCGGCCGCATCGTCCTCGACGGCTCGCTGGTCGCGTTGAAGGTCGGCTTCGAGCCGCTCGCGCTGCGCAAGACCGACGCACAGCTCCTCGCCCTCGCGAACTCCGACGGGCTCGGTACCGGGGTCACCCGCCCGACGACACCCAGTCCGATGGCCGATCCCGCGCAGCGGTCCGCGATCGCGCTCACCCCGCGGCGTTACCGGTTCTTCGCCGAGGAGGGCGTCGCGGCCCTGTTGCAGCCCAGCACGCGCGGCGAGGCCGGCACGCTTTTCGCCGGCGCGGCCACGGTCTACGGAACGGACACGGGCCAGAAGCCGGTTGAGGAAAACCCCGCCGCGGGCGCACCCACCCCGCCGCGCGGCTCGCCGATGTGGAAGAAGGACTGCCCGCCGATCATCCCGCAGGTCGTCCTCGCCAACGAGCACTTCAACCGCCTCGTCCGTTTGGCGACCAACGGAACCCCACCGCGCGTCGCGCTGGAACTCTCCACCGAGTATCTGACCGACGATGTGCCGGCCGCGAACGTCGTCGCCGAAATTCCCGGCACCGACCGCGCCGCGGAAATCGTGATGCTCGGCGCGCACCTTGACTCGTGGCACGGCGGCACCGGCACCACCGACAACGGCACCGGCGTCGCCGTGGTGCTCGAAGCGGTGCGCATCCTGAAGACCCTCAAGCTCGAGCCGCGTCGAACCATCCGTCTCGCGCTCTGGAGCGGCGAGGAACAGGGCCTCCTCGGTTCCAAGGCCTACGTCGCCCGCCATTTCGGCGAACCGCCTCCCGCTCCCGCGGGCGCGAGCACCCGCGCCGGTCCGCCGCCGATCGGTGTGACCAACCGGAAGCCGGCCTACGACCAGATCTCCGCCTACTACAACCTCGACAACGGCGGCGGCCGGATCCGCGGCATCTACCTGCAGGGCAACGAGGCGTTGCGCGGCGTGTTCCGCGACTGGCTCAAACCCCTGCGCGACCTCGGCGCGGAGACCGTGACCCTCTCCCGCACCGGCTCCACCGACCACGCCAGCTTCGACAACATCGGCCTGCCCGGCTTCCAATTCATCCAGGACGACCTCGAGTACCGCACGCGCACCTGGCATGGGAACATGGACGTCTACGACCGCGCCATCGAGGAGGACCTCCGCCAGGCCGCCGTCGTCATGGCGACCTTCGTCTACCAGACCGCGATGCGCGATGAAATGCTCGCGCGCAAACCCCTCGACGCCACCCCCGAGTCACGCCCCGGCGGCAAGAAGCGCGGCGGAAAATCCACCGGCCAGCCCAAGCGGCCGGATTGACGGTCGCGCCGCCTTCCACGGCGGAGCTTGCTGGCCAGCCTGTCTCCTCAAGGGACAGGTTAAATGAGAGTGAGTGAGTGGGCGGAAACAAGGATTCCCTTGTCCGGCGTGCTTTCCGCCGCAACCCCACCCTACCCCGAAATGAAAATCCGCATCAACCTGCCGTCCGCGCCGCTGGCCGTCCTCGCCGCGTTTTTCACCCTCACCCTGAATTGTACGGCCGCCGCCTCGAACGGCACCATCACCGGCCGAGTGCTCAACGCGGCCACCGGCGTCTACCTCGAGGGCGCCAGCATCAGCTTGGAAGGGGCTGCGGGTGCGGTCTCAGGCGACGCCGGCGCCTTTCGTGTCACGGAGGTTCCTTCCGGCCGGCGCACGATCACCGTCTCCTACCCCGGCCTTGATGCACGGCAGGTCACGGTCGATGTACCGCCGGGCGGCAACGCCGACGTCAGCGTCGAGCTCACCTCGCGGGTTTACAAACTCGAGGCCTTCACCGTCTCCGAACTGCGCGAGGGCGAGGCCGCCGCGATCGCGCGCCAGCGAACCGCCGAAAACCTGAAGCAGGTCGTCGCCACCGACACGTTCGGCAACGTGGCCGACGCCAACGTGGGCAACGTGCTGGTTTTCCTGCCGGGAATCTCCGCGCAGCGGGACGAGGCCGAGAACTACCTCATTTCCGTCCGCGGCATCGACCCCCAGTACAACTCGGTGATGGTGGACGGCACGCGGCTTTCCGGAGCCACGACGCGCGGACTCTCGCGGGCCTTCGAGGTGGACAAGGTTTCCACGAACTCGATCGAGTCGATCGAGGTCATCAAGGCGCAACTGCCTGAAATGGACGCGGACGCGATCGGCGGGTCGATCAATCTGAAGACCAAGAGCGGCTTCGACCGCCGCGGACGCGACATCCGCTGGGGCGCGGGCACCAACATCTACCCCAAGCGCTCCGTCTTCGAGCCGTCGGGAAGCTTCGCCTACTCGGACGTTCTCGGTGCCGATCGCCGGCTCGGGCTCGCCTTCAACGCCAGTTACAACCGCACCTACGGGCCGCGCAGCGCGTTCCGCGCCGGGTACCAGAGCCCCTCGTTCACCGCACCGACGCCGATGAACGATTTCCAGACCTCGGAGGACGAGATCACCCTGACCCGCATCGGCACCGGACTGAAACTCGACTACAAGATCGGCCCGTCCGCCTCGGTTTTTTTCAACACCCTCTACAACAACTACCTAGACGACATGACGCAGCACAAGATGCGCAGGCGGCGCGGCACGGCGACTTTCGTCTCCGACGCCGTCTCGCGTCTCACCGCCGCCTCCACGGAGTACGAGATCGAGTCGCGTTACCGCACGGTGAAGACGTTCCGCTTCCAGGCCGGCGGCAAGGCGGCGTGGCGTGATTGGACGTTCGACGGTGATGCGGCTTGGTCTCCCTCCGACGGTTTCGAGAAACGCGAGGACATCACGATGCGAATCAACAACACCAACTGGGAGGTCGATCGCTCCAAGCGCCTCCACTACCCCACTTTCACCCAGACCGGCGGTCCCGACGTGCGGAACTTCGATAACGGCTTCACCGACTCGCTGAACCGGAAGGATTTTCACCAGCAGGACGAGATCCAGGCCCTGCAGTTCAACGCCAAGCGCGCCTTCGCGACCGCGTGGCCGACGTCGCTCAAGGGCGGCCTGCGTTGGCGCGAACAAACCAAGCGCCAAAACCGCTACCAGCCGAACTACGTCTACATCGGGCCGGACGGCGTGGCCGGCCTCAACGCGGCCACCGGTCGCAATGACGACAACCTCAACCGCTTCAACGGCACGGACGGTCACCACTACCTTCCCCTCGACGGACGCTATCAGGTCGTTCCCGCATGGCCGGATCTCGCCGCCGTTCACCGTGAACTTCGCGCGAACCCGCAGCTCTTCCGGGAGAACCTCGCCACCACGATCCAGAACTCCCTCGTCAACAACGGCAGCGTCCGCGAGGCGGTGCTCGGCACCTACGTCCAGGGCAACGTCGACATCGGCCGCTTCTCCCTTCTCGGCGGCGTCCGCCGCGAGGCCACTGATGCGACCGCGAAGGGTCCGGTCACGGACACCCGTTATGCCAACACTCCGGCCGAGGCGGCCTTGCGCTTCGGCGGACGCGTCAAGGTGACGCGTGAGTACGACAATTACTTCCCCAGCGCCCACGCCCGCTACCGGGTTTCCCCCAACACCCAGGTGCGCGCCAGCTGGTCCACCGGCATCGGCCGCGCTCCCTACAACGAGCTCATTCCCGTGACCACCGTGAACGAGAACGCCGGCACCGTCTCCCGCAACAACTCGGGCCTGAAGCCGCAGTTCTCGAAAAACTACGACCTCTCCCTAGAGCACTATTTCGGTCGCGGGGTGGGAGTCGTTTCCGCCGGGGTTTTCCAGAAAAACCTCCGCAATTTCATTTTCCCGGCCACCGAGATCATCCGCGAGGGCCCGGGCAACGGGTTCGACGGACTTTACGGCGGATACACCCTGACCACCCGCGTCAACGGCGGCTGGGCCCGCGTGCGCGGCCTCGAGCTGAATTACCAGCAATCGCTTTCCTTCCTTCCCGGCTGGTTGGGCGGACTGGGAATCTTCGGCAACGCGACGCGCCTGCTGACGCGGGGCACCTACGACGGCAGCACCATCCGCACCACCATCGCCGGATTCGCGCCGATCACCGCCAATGGCGGCGTCTCGTGGTCCCGCGACGGGAAAACCTTCCGCGTGAATTACAATTACTCCGGCGAGACGACGCGCGGCTTCAACGCCAACCCCGCGAGCATCACCTACAACGAGCCCCGCAATCCCGTTGATGTCAGCGCGCGTCTCCGCGTTACCCGCCGGTTCGACGTTTTCGTCGACGCCAACAATGTGTTCAACGACAAGCAGAACACCTTCCAGGGCCGCGGTGATCGCCCCACTGATTGCCAGATCTACGGTGTCCGGATGGCCGCCGGCGTGAGCGGCTCCTTCTGATCGCCGCGGCGTGGAGCGCGCTTCGACCTCCTGATTGCATGCTAATCAAACGGGCTCAGCTTCTTGGTTTCCGTGAACCCCGCGGAAACCCGAGTCCCCACCCCGCCGGATCGGACCAACCAGCTGCCAAGAATCCTGCCATGACGTCACCCCTGCTCCGTCTCCTGACCATTGTTTTCGCTCTCGCCGCCGCGCTGTTCCCCGCGCACGCGGCGGCCCAGTCCGAGGGCAACGTCACCGGACTCGTGGTCAACGCGGCCACCGGCAACGCCCTGAGCAACGCTGTCGTCAGCGTGTCCGGCACCGACCGCAGCGCGGTCACCGATCTCGAGGGCCGCTTCACCCTGCTGCGGGTGCCCGTCGGACCGCGCACGCTGCAGGTCAGCTACCCCGGCCTCAACCCCGGCAGCGTCGCGGTCACCGTCGCCCCCGGCCTGAACCCCGCGCCGCCGATCGCTCTCACCTCCGAGGTCTACCGCCTCGACTCCGTCGTCGTCGCCGGTGTGCGCGAGGGTAATTCCCTCGCCATCGCCGCCCAGCGCAACGCGGCCAACCTGCGCACAGTCGTCGCAACCGACGCCTTTGGAAACCTCGCCGACGGCAATCTCGGTGAGTTCCTGAAGCGCGTGCCCGGGATCGGCGTGGGCGACGCGGTCGACGAGGTCACGCAGATCCGCGTGCGCGGCGCCGCGGCCGACCAGACCGCGGTGACGATGGACGGCACTCGCCTGCCCAGCCCGCAGGCCAAGGGTGACGGCCGCGAGTTCGCCATCGACCAGCTGCCCGCCGACTTCATCGAGCGCATCGAAGTCATCAAGGCCCCGACGCCGGACATGGACGCCGACGCGATCGGCGGCACCGTCAACCTGATCACCAAATCGGCCTTCGATACCCAGCGCCGCTACCTCCAGTACGCCACCGGCGCGAACTACCGCACGCTCGGCAAGATGATCTCCTACTTCGGCAGCATGCAGTACTCCGATGTCTACGGAAAGGAGCGCAATCTCGGGATGTTCTTCACCGCGAGCTACAGCGAGACCGACCGGCCGCAGGACTACCTGCAGCTCGAGTACGACCAGCCCGCCGGGGTGCCGAACCTGCGCTCGTTCCGTCTGCAGCCCGACTACAAGGGTCGGAAGCGCACCGGCGCCGGCCTCCGTTTCGACTACCGGCTGAGCCCCAACTCATCGCTCTCCGCCGGCCTCATGTACAATTACTACGAGGCGATCGACCGTCGGCGCCGTTGGACGGCCAGCATCGGCAACAACGCCACCGGACGGTTGCCCGGCGCGACCTCCACCGACATCACCCTCACGGCCGGGCAGGAGCAGAGGCAGTCGCAGGAGATCCTGACGGACCAGCAGGTGTTTTCCGCTCAGATCAGCGGCAAGCACCGCCTCCAGAACGGCAGCCTGCGGATCGACTACGGCGCGGCCTACGCACCCGCCAAGAGCTACGAGGATCAATCGCTCTTCCAGGTCCGCGGGCTGACCAACCAACGCCGCACCCTGAGCCGCGAACCGGGCGGCTACTTCATCAACACGCAGCTGATCTCCGGCACCGACATCCTCAATTACAACAACGCCAACCAGGTGGATTTCACCTACCAGCCGGGCCGCAGCACCGAGGAAATCTGGGGCGGGCATCTCAACGTGCAAAAGAACCTGCCGACCGCGCTGCCCGCCTTCCTCAGGGCCGGATTCCGCGTGCGCGGCCAGGGCCGCGATCGCAGCACGGATCGCTGGGAGGCGATCTACCGTTCGGGTTCCAACGGCCCCAACGACGCCAACAAGTTCAAGCTGACGAGCGCCGACCGCTCGAGCGCCCGCCTCTTTGGCGGACGCTACCAGACGCTCGTCGTCTTCGGCGACGCGCAGGCCGCCGTGCGCCACTTCTTCCAGAACCCGTCAGAGTGGAACTTCCTGGCGGTGGACGCCATCACGCGCTCCAACCGCGAGAACGGCGAGGTCTCCGAGATGGTTTCGGCCGGGTACATGATGGGCGACGTCAAGATCGGCCGGCTCGGTCTGCTCGGCGGCGTGCGCGTGGAGCAGACCAACATCTCCGCCGAGAGCCCGAAATACATCCCGATCCTGCCCGCGCTGCCCTCCTCGGCGCCCATCGACCAGCAGGTGGCGCGCATGAAGCAGCAGTGGGCGCACACCGCCAAAGTGGATAGCGAGTATCGCAACTGGTTCCCGGGGTTGCACGCGCGCTACAGCGTCACTCCGGGGCTGATGGCCCGGGCGAGTTACTCGGAAAGCATCGGTCGTCCGCCCTTCGGCAACCTGAAGCCGCTCACCAGCGTGAATGTCACCGGGCTGAGCGTCACCCAGAACAACACCGCGCTGAAGCCGCAGGAGTCGCGGAACTACGACGTAAGCCTCGAGTATTACTTCGAGCCGGTCGGCGTGCTTTCCGCGACGGTCTTCCAGAAGAAAATCCGGAACTTCATCTCCAGCATCAAGACACAGGTCACGGCGGAGGTGGCCGCGAAATACGACGTTGAGCCCGCCTATATCGGCTGGGACTTCCTCACCCAGACGAACACCGGCGACGGCGAGATCAACGGCTACGAGCTCGCGTACAACCAGAACCTCGGCGGCTTCGCCCGCTGGCTGCGGCCGTTCAGCGTCATGGCCAATTACACCAAGTCCACCGGCAAGGGCCGCCTCGAGGGCATCATCCCCGCGATCTGGAACCTCGGGCTCGTTTACGAGCAGCGCCCGTGGACGCTGCGCGCGCAGTTCAACCACCAGGACACGTACCTGCAGGAGGCGAACACCGACCCCTTCCTCCGCCGCTTCAAGATGGAGCAGGACAACCTCGACCTCAGCGCGCAGTACCGCTTCCGGCCGTGGCTCAACCTGTTCGTCGATTTCCAGAACGTCCTCGGCGAAACCCTGCAGCAGACGCAGGTCGACGGCCTCTACCTGCCGCGCACGGTCACCGACAGCGGCAAGCGCATCAATTTCGGGATCAAGGGTCGGTTCTAAACCCAACCCGCCATGCCCACCCTTGCTCGGCGCTTGATCCACTCGCGGCAGTTAATCTGTTTGGCCGCCCTCGCGGTTGTCTCCCGCGCCTCTGAGCCTGCATTGCCCGCCTTCCCCGGCGCCGAGGGCTACGGGCGCTTCGCGGCGGGCGGCCGCGGCGGCGACGTGGTCGCCGTGACCCATCTCAACGACGCTGGTCCGGGTTCGCTCCGCGACGCCGTGAGTGCGGGCAACCGCACCGTGGTTTTCCTCGTGTCCGGCACGATCCATCTGCAGTCCGACCTGCTCATCGAGCGATCCAACCTGACGATCGCCGGGCAGACCGCTCCGGGCGACGGCATCTGCCTGCGCGGCCGCCCGCTGCGACTCCGCGGCGCCAACGATGTGATCATCCGCCATCTCCGGGTGCGTCCGGGCGCCGAGTCCGGCCAGGCGATCGACGGCATCGAGGTGCGCAGCGGCCGCAACATCATGATCGACCATTGCTCGGTGAGCTGGACGGTCGACGAGGCCATGAACACCTGGCACGGGGCGCGGGACCTCACGGTGCAATGGTGCGTGATCTCGGAACCGCTCAACCGCAGCGTGCACCCCAAGGGCGCCCACGGCTACGGCGCGTCGTGGGGCGGGGAAAACGTGTCGTATCACCACAATCTTTTCGCCCACGCCACCGCCCGCACGCCGAGCGTCGCCGGTCAGGCCAAGGAGCACACGATCAACATGGATCACCGTTGCTCCGTGATCTTCAATTGGGAGCACCGCTCCTGCGACGGAAAGCCCGACCGCATCAACGTCGTGAACAACTACTACAAACCCGGCCCCGCCACGCTGCCCGAGGTGCGCCGGCGCATCGTCCGGATCGACGACACGCGCGCCGCCTACGGCTTCGACTCATTCTGGCACATCGCGGGTAATGTCGTGGAGGGGTTCCCGGAAATCTCGGCCGACAATTGGAAGGGCGGAGTCGACTTCGAGGGCGCGACCTCCGCCAAGGTCAACCGGCGCCGGGAGCCGTTTCCGGTCGCACCCGTCACCACCCAGCCCGCGCCGGAGGCCTACCGACTGGTGCTGGACCACGCCGGCGCGACGCGTCCGCGGCGCGATCCGGTCGACACCCGCGTGATCAACGAGGTCCGCCGGGGTGTCCCGACGTTTGGCAACGGCATCGTCGACTCACCCGCGCAGGTCGGCGGCTGGCCGGAACTGAAGTCGGCGCCCGCGCCCCTCGACACCGATGGCGACGGCATGCCCGACGCGTGGGAACAGGCCCGCGGGCTGAACCCGCGCGA
>JBJTCH010000043.1:0-10742 GCA_046091745.1 Opitutaceae bacterium | reverse complement strand
TCGGCGCAGAGGCGGAAAAGCTGGTAGGTGTTGGATGAGTTCTTCCCGCCGATGACGAACGCCGCGTCGAGCGGTTCCGCGAGCGCGCGGCTGAGGGCGTCCTGATTGACCTGCGTCGCGTAGCAAAGCGTGTCGCGCCGGCCGTCGCCGCCGACGCGCGTGGCGTCGCCGTGGAGTTCCCGGTAAACGCCGCGGAGGTGCTCGATGATCTCGAGGGTCTCGTTCATCAGCAGCGTGGTTTGGTTCACCACCGCGATCCGGGCCAGATCGCGCACCGGATCGAAGCCGGGGGTGTGCCGGCCGGCGAATTTTTCCGCGAACAGGGCACGCGCCTGGTCCGGGCCGCTGGCAATGATCTCCCCGAGCTGCCGCGCCTCGGCGAGGTTGCGCACGATGACGGCGGGCGCGTGGCGGCGGGTGTTGGAAAACGTCGCCTTGGTCTCCTCGTGCTCGTGCTTGCCGTGGATGACCACCGTGTAGCCCTCCCGCCCGTAGGCGCGGGCGGCCTTCCAGACCTTCTCCACCAGCATGCAGGTGGCGTCGTACTGGCAGACCGCGATGCCTTTCCGCACGAGCCGGCGCTTATCGTCGTCGGTCGCGCCGAACGCGGGGATGATGACGATGTCGTCCAGCGTGAGGGTGTCCCACAGCGCCGTCGACCCTTCGCGGCCGTCGACGGTGTGCGGCACGCCGCGGTCGGTCTGCAGGTAGCGCAGGCCGCGACGGAGGAGGTCCTCGTTCACGAACGGGTTGTGGATCAGCTCCGACAGCATGAACACGCGCCGGCCCGGATTCTCGGCCAGCGTCTCGTAGGCGCGCTCGATGGCGTTTTTCACGCCGAGGCAGAAACCGAAGTGGCTCGGGATGACGTAGCGCACCGCGCCGAAATCGAGCGCCACGGGCGCGGTCGCGGTGCGCTCCTGGCGGCGTGCGAGGGCTTTGATCGCGGCGCAAAGTTCCGACTGGTAAAGGGCCGCGGCGCGGGCGTCTTGCACGTAAATCCCGGAGTTCCGCTCCTGCGCCGGCCGGAACTTGTAGATGAAATCGTTTTCGCCGAGGTGCAGGTACGGGATGTCGACCAGGTGCGGTTCAAGGCCCCGCAGCGCGGCCAGCAGGGAAGGGGCGAGATCGCCGGGAGCCGACTCCAGTTGTTCAATCGAACGGAACACCACTTCGGAGTCGGCCGCGATGCCCGCGACCTGTGCGAGGAGCACCCGATGGGTCCTCCCGCCGGCCGCGCAGGAGAAAAACTCCGCCGGCGGCGTGTGCTCGCGGAAGGATGACTCGAGGCGGGCCGTCGCCATCGCGAGGTCGCTGCCGGTGAACGCGAGCCCGTGCTTCGATCCGAGTTTCCGCACAGCGAGCTGGTTTCCCTCGTTGAAGGCCAGCACGGCGAAAAGGGCGGGGGACGACGGCGCGTTCATGCTCCGGGCAGGTTGGCGCCCGTCCGCCGTCCCGCAAGCGCCGCGCTCAGGCCAGGCGCGAATTGAACGCGAAGGGTTCGGGCCGGCCGCGGCGGATGTGGACGAAGTCGCGATGCGCGGGGTTCAGCAGGTAGTTGAACTCCCCCGGCACGACCGCGCTCGGCACCCGCAGGGCGGCGGAGCTTCCTCCGGCGGCCCAATCGTCGCCGAAGCGCCGCGTCTCGGCTGGCGCCGGGAATTCACGCCAGTTGACAGGAAAGCGTGCTGGACGCTCCACGAGGCTTTCCGACACGCGCGCCGAGACCAGCACCCATGCCGTGTGCGCGAGCAGTTCCGGCGCATCCACGTGCGCCAGCACCTCCAGCATCGCGAGGGCCCTCGACTCCGAGCAGTAAACGAGTGGTGTGCCGCGCGAGGACCAGCGCCCGCCGAAGCGCCGCGCGCCCTCGCCATCGAAGGCGCTTTCCGCCCAGCGCGCCGCGCAGATGCGCCAGACCGTGAGTTCGCTCACGAGAACACGCCGTGCTCGATCCGGCCGATCACGTTCTCGACCTCGCGCGCCCCGGGCTCGGTCTGCGCGAAATCCAGCGGCGAACGCCCGCCGAGCGCCCGCGCGGGCGCATTGAGCCAGCGGCGCGTCGCCTCGTCGGTGCCGAAAACGCGGCGCGCGAGATCGAAGAGGCGGATGACGCGCACCGCCCGCTCGCCCTCGGTGGCCTTCAGCCGCGACTTGTGCGCCACGCGGCGGGCGTAGGTGCGCGGCGGGATGCGGATCATGCGCGCGAGTTCCTCGTTGGAGAACCCCGCCTCGCGCCCGAACTGCACGATGTCGAGCACCGGCAGGCCTTCCTCCACGCGCGCCGCCATGGTGCCGTTGTCGTGGATGCCCGGGTAGACCGACTCCCCGCCTTTGCGCGTCTTCTTCATGGCCAAATCATCCTGCCGCCGGTTGTTCCCCGCAAGGCGATTTCGGCAAATGGCAAAAATAAAAATGCCAGATGGCAATAAATCGTCCGAACCAACCCTGGTGCCTGAATCAGTTTCCGTCTCAGCCCGCGAGTGCCTCAGCCAGCTTCGACGGATCCTTGCCGCCGCCCATCGCGAAGTCGGGTTTGCCGCCGCCCTTGCCGCCGACCTTCCCGGCGAGTTCGCCGATGATCTTGCCGGCCTGATGGCCGGCCTTGATCGCTGCGGGGGAGCAGAACGCCACGAGGCTGGCCTTGTCGCCGAGCGCCGCGCCTAGCCGCACCACGCCTTCGCCGAGTTTCGCCAACACCTGTGATCCGAGCGAGCGGAGGGCCTCCTGGTCGGGCACGTTCACGACGGCGGAAACGAACTTCAGCCCGTCGCGTGTGACGGCCGCGGCCGCGAGTTCGTCGGCCTGGCCGGCGAGCGCCTTCTGTTGGAAGGAGCGCAGCTGGCGCTGGAGCTCCTTCTGGTGGGCGAGCACCGACTCGAGCTTCTTCACGACGTCGCTCGCGCCGCCGCCGAGCTGGGCGCTGACGGCGGAGAGGGCGGCCTCGCGTGTGGTTACGAGCTCGAAGGCGGGGCGGCCGGCGACGGCCTCGATGCGGCGGGTGCCGGCGGCGATGGCCATCTCGGCGACGACCTTAATGAGGCCGATCTCGCCGGTGGTGGTCACATGGGTGCCGCCGCAGAGCTCGCGGCTGTAGCCGCCGATGTCGACGACGCGCACGACCTTGCCGTATTTCTCCCCGAAGAACGCGAGGGTGCCCTCGGGCTTCTTGTCGAACTCGGTCTCGTAGGTGTCGACTCGCGCGTTGTCGATGACCTTGCCGTTGACCAGCGACTCGACCTCCTGGAGCTGGGCGGGGGTCATCGCCTCGAAGTGGGCGAAGTCGAAACGCATGCGGTCGGCGGTCTTCGAGGTGCCGGCCTGGCGCACGTGGGTGCCGAGAACCTTGCGGAGCGCCCAGTGGATCAGGTGAGCGGCGCTGTGGTGGCGGTTGATCGCGCGGCGGCGCTCACTGTCCACCGCGAGACGCGCGGCGGCGCCGGCCTTGGGGGCTAGGGCGCCCAGCGCCGTGGCGTCGATCTTGTGCAGATGGCGGCCGGACTTGTCCTTCACGCAGTCGGAGACGGCGAGGGTGGTGCCGCCGATCTCGACCGTGCCGGCGTCGCCGGTTTGGCCGCCCATCTCGGCGTAAAACGGCGTGCGGTCGAAAACGAGGAACGCGTCCTTTTCGGCCGTGACGACCTCGAGGAGCTGGGCGTCGGCGGTGATCGCCGTATAGCCGAGAAACTCGGTGGGTTTCTGGTCGCCCGTCGTCTCGCCCTCGGTGGCGGCGACGAGCACAACCTTCTTGGTGGAAGCCTGGCCGCGCTTGCGCTGCTCCTCCATGTGGCGCTCGAAACCCTCGTGGTCGACCTGCAGGCCGCGCTCGGTGGCGAGCAGCTGGGTCATGTCGAGAGGGAAGCCGTAAGTGTCGTACAGCTCGAACGCCGTCGCTCCGCCGATGGCGCCGGCGGCGGCCGCCTTGTTGAAGATCTGCAAGCCGCGGTCGAGCGTGCGCCCGAACGACTCCTCCTCGCTGCGGATGACGCGCCGCACGATGTCCTGCTGCTGGCGCAGCTCGGGAAACACGCCGCCGAGCGACTCCACGACGGGCGCGACCAGCTGCTCGAAGAAGCCGGTCTGCAGGCCGAGTTTCTTCCCGTAGAGGATGCCGCGGCGCAGGATGCGGCGGATGACGTAGTTGCGGCCCTCGTTGCCGGGCAGAATGCCGTCGGCGATCGCGCACGAGACGCAGCGCGCGTGGTCGGCGAGGACGCGGAACGCCACGTCGATCGACTCCTGCTCGCTCAGGCCCTCGCGGCCCGTCGGTACCGTGCCGCGGTAGGTCTTGCCCGAGAGCGCCGCGACCTTGGACAGCAGCGGGGCGAAGACATCGGCCGCGTAGTTCGACGGGTCGCGGGAGAAGTCCTTGAAACCGTTCGTCGTGGCTTGAATGCCGGCGACGCGCTCAAAGCCCATGCCGGTGTCCACGTGCTTCGCGGCGAGCGGCGAGAACGTGCCGTCGGAGTTCGCGTTGAACTGGATGAAGACGTGGTTCCAGATCTCGATGCAGCGCGGGCTGCCCGCGTTGACGAGTTTCCTACCCGCTGTCTCCTCGTCGGAGGGCAGCAGGTTGAAGTGGATCTCGGAGCACGGGCCGCAGGGGCCGGTGTCGCCCATCATCCAGAAATTGTCCTTCTTGTTGCCGTTGACGATGTGGACGGCGGGATCGAGGCCCTCGCGGCGGAAGATCGCGGCCCAGATGTCGTGGGCCTCCTGGTCGAAGTCCGACGGGTCGCCCTTGGACTTGTCGGGCGAATACACCGTCGCGAAGAGGCGCTTCGCGGGGATGCCCCAGACCTTCGTGATCAGCTCCCAGCCCCACTCGATCGATTCCCGCTTGAAGTAGTCGCCGAAGGACCAGTTCCCCAGCATCTCGAACATCGTGTGGTGGTACGTGTCGAAGCCGACGTCCTCGAGGTCGTTGTGCTTGCCGCCCGCGCGGATGCACTTCTGCGTGTCGGCCGCGCGGGTGTCCTTCGACGGCCGCACTCCCGCCCAGCGGGAGACGTCCGGCGCGCGGTCCCCGAGGAAGATCGGCACAAACTGGTTCATGCCGGCGTTGGTGAACAGCAGGCCGGGCGAGTCCGGCATGAGCGAAGCCGACGGCACGATCGTGTGCCCCTGGCGGGCGAAGAAATCGAGGAAGCTCTGGCGGATCTCGGCGGAGGTCATGGCGCGGCTAAAAACGGTGAGATCACAGCCCGCGCGGGGGGTTAGCAAGTTGGGAATCGGCTCGCCGGCCGCGGGGACAATTTCGTTGTCGGTGCGGCGCCGCCGCGCGACGTTTCGCGCCCCGGATTCCCCATGAAAACCCCGTCCCTCCTCCGCCGCGATTTCCTGCGGGCTGCCGCTCCGGCCGCCGCCACGCTCGCCTTTCCCCACGTCCTGCGCAGCCAGGGCGGCGTCTCGCCCAACTCCCGTCTCAACGTCGCCTGCATTGGCGTCGGCGGCCGCGGCGCCGCGGCGGTGGCGGCGATGAAGGACGAGAACAACGTGGCGCTGGGTGACGGCGACGACGCGCGCGGGGCGAGGGCGGTGAAGGCGAACCCGGGCGCGCGGCAGTTCCGCGACTTCCGCCGCCTGCTGGACGAGGTGGGCAAGACCATCGACGCCGTCACCGTCTCGACGCCCGACCACATGCACTTTCCCATCGCGATGGCGGCGATGGCGCTGGGCAAGCACGTGTTCGTGGAAAAGCCGATCGCGCACACGGTGTGGGAGGCGCGCCAGCTCGCGAAGGTCGCGGCGGAGAAACGGCTCGCGACGCAGATGGGCAACCAGGGCCATGCGGGCGAAGGCATCCGGCTCCTGCGCGAGTGGTACGAGGCCGGTGTTTTCGGAGAGGTGACGGAAATCCATTCGTGGACCGACCGTCCCATCTGGCCGCAAGGCGTGAAGGCGCCCGACCACAGCAAACTCGTTCCCGTGGTGCCGCCGACGCTCGACTGGGACCTGTGGCTCGGGGTGGCGGCGTCGCGCCCGTACGATCCCGCCTACCTGCCGTTCAATTGGCGCGGGTTCTGGGATTTCGGGACCGGCGCGCTGGGCGACATGGGTTGCCACATGATGGACGCCTTCTGGGCGCTCGACCTTCCCGCGCCGGCCAGCGTGGAGGCCGTGTCTTCCGGCCAGACCGAAATCAGTGCGCCGACCGCCTCGGTCGTGACTTACCTTTTTCCGGCACGCGGAAAACATCCCGCGCTCAAATGGGTGTGGTACGACGGCAAGATCCAGCCCGCGTTGCCGCCGGAGTTTGAGGTGGGGCGGAAGTTTCCCGAGAACGCGACGTTCATCATCGGCACAAAGGCCGCCGCGATCGCGGATCCGAATTATTTCACGATCCGGCTCATGCCCGAGTCGCGCATGCAGGAGATGGCCGCCTCGCTGCCGCCACGGACGATCCCGCGCATCCCCGGCGGCAACCACTTCGCCGAGTGGGTGCGGGCGTGCAAAGGCGGCGAGCCCGCGGGTTCCAACTTCGCCTACTCGTCGCGTCTCACGGAGATGGTGCTGCTGAGCAACGTGGCGGTGCGCGCCCGGCGGCGCCTCGAGTGGGACGCTGCCGCGATGCGAGTGACCAACGTGCCTGCGGCGAACGCCTTCCTCACCAAGGAGTATCGCCCCGGCTTCGGCGTCTGAGCCGCCCTCCGGGGCGGAAACCATTTCCCCGCGGATTCGTCCAACCGAGGCAGTGAAGCCGCGACTTCCTTTGCTCGTTTTCGCCGCGGGGCTCGCCGGGCTCGCCTCGTCCGTTTCCGCCGGTCCGGTGGAGTCGGCGATCGTGGCCGCGATGAAGGTCCCCGACGCGCCGTCCTATGCGTGGCGCACCGAGGTGTCCGACGACGCCCGGACCTACGAGATCAGCGGCTCCACCGAGCGGGCGGGGGAGTACTCGCTCGTCACGATGCCGATCCCGGTGACCGGCGGCCGGCGCGCCGCGCGGGGGCCGATCAATTCGTCCGGCACGAGCACGGTGACCGCCTGGTTCAAGGGCGCCGTGGATTGCGTGGTCCAGTCGGGGGATGGCTGGCGGCGTCCGGAGGAACTCGCGAACGCGAACGACCGTGACGCCGCTGGCGGGGGAGGCGGCCAGCGCCGGCGCGGCGGATTTGGCGGACCTCCGGGTGGAGGAGGCGGCGGCGGATTCGGCGGCGGCCGCGGGATGGGTGGTGGCGGTGGTCGTGGTTATCCGCCCGTCGACGACCGCGGTGAAGGGGGCGGTCGCACGTTCAGCAACGTGCAAAAGACGTTGAGTCGTCCGCATGAGGAAATCGCGGTGATCGTCGCGGGTGGTTCCGACCTGAAGGCCGAGGGAGAGGTGGTTTCCGGCCGGCTCTCCGAGACGTCGGCCAAACTCCTGCTGGTGCACGAGGGCCAACGCGATCGCGTGCCGCTGCAGGCGGGAGGGACGTTCCGGCTCTGGGTGCGCGGCGGGGCGCTGGTGAAATACGAGACGCGGCTCGAGGGTGTGCTTCGTGTCGATGACGCCGCGGGGCGCCGCGAGGTCCGCGTCAACGAGACCGCGACGACGACCCTGAGCGAGGTTGGCACCGCGCGGTTCGAGGTGCCGGCGGAGGTGCGGAAGCGTTTGGGCGGTTGAGCGAGCCGCGGCGTTGCCAGCTTCGGCGCGGGCGCGCAGCCTCGACTTATGAAACCCCGCGCGTGGCACCTCGCGTTTACCCTGTTTTTCGCCGTCACCGTCCTCCGGGCTGACGCCGTCAAGGACCGCGAGGGCGCGGTGCGCGGCGACCGGGCGCGGATGGAGAATGATGCCCGCTGGATCTACAACGACGTCGATCGCGGCTTCGCCGAGGCGAAGCGCACCGGGCGTCCGTTGCTCGTCGTGCTGCGCTGCGTGCCGTGCCTTTCATGCGTGGGGCTCGACGCGCAGGTGCTCACCGAGCCCGCCCTGGCGCCGCTGCTCGACGAGTTTGTCCGCGTGCGCCTGATCAACGCCAACGCGATCGACCTCGCGCGGTTCCAGTTCGATTACGACCTGTCGTTCTCGACGCTGTTCTTCAACGCCGACGGCACCCTCTACGGGCGGTACGGGTCCTGGACCCATCAGGCCGACCCCGAGGCGCGCGAGACGATCGGTTATCGCCGGGCGTTGGAGGCCGCTTTGGACGTGCACCGCGGTTATCCGGCGAACCGAGCGGGGGTGGAGCGCAAGCAGGGCGGCCCCACGCCGTTCCGCACGCCCGTGGAGATTCCGGCGCTGGCCGGCCGCTACGGACGCGAGCTCAACTGGGGCGGCGAAGTGGTGAAGAGCTGCGTGCATTGCCACCAGGTCGGCGAGGCCTTTCGCGCTTACTACCGCGATCGTGGCGAGAAGGTCCCCCTCGAGCGCATCTACCCGATGCCCGCACCCGAGACCGTCGGTCTCGCGCTGGCTCCGGATCATGTCGCCCGGGTCGCGTCCGTGATCCCCGATTCGCCGGCGGCGCGCGCGGGTTTTCGTCCCGGTGACGACGTGGTCGTGCTGGACGGGCAACGCCTGGTCTCGGTGGCGGACTTCGCCTGGGCGCTGCATCAGGCGCCGGAGACCGCGCGACTTGCCGCGGTGGTGCGCCGTGGGGGCGGGGAGACGACGCTCACGCTGGAATTGCCGGCGGGCTGGCGCATCCGCACCGACATCTCGAAACGCGTCGGCACGTGGTCGATGCGCGCGATGGCGCTCGGAGGGCTCGTGCTGACGGAACTCGGCGCGGAGGAAAGCGCCCGACGTGGATTGCCGGCCGACGGCATGGCGCTGCTCGTGAAAGGTATGGGCCAGTTCAACAAGCACGGCGCCGCCAAGAAGGCGGGATTCCTGAAGGACGACATCATCGTTCGCGTCGGTGAATTCGGCGCGCGCATGGGGGAGGGGGAGCTGATCGGTCGGATCCTGCAGACGACGCGACCGGGCGGGAGTTTGGAGGTCGACGTGTTGCGCGGCGCGGAGCGGGTGCGACTCGCTTTGCCGATGCAGTGAGGCGCGGTGTTTCCGAGCGGGGCTTGCGTTGCCCCGGTGCGGCCTCAGGGTCCCGGGGAAGTTAATGGAAAAACTCCCGTTCGACCAACTCGGCCTGTCGCCGGAAATCCTCAAGGCGGTGGCCAAGCTGGGCTTCGAGGAGGCCTCGCCGATCCAGACCGCGGTGATTCCCGTCGCGCTGACCGGGCGCGACGTCGTCGGCCAGTCCTCGACCGGATCGGGCAAGACGGCCGCCTTTGCGATTCCCGTGATCGAGCGGGTCGATCCGCAGGAGAAGGCGGTGCAGGCGCTGGTGCTCTGCCCGACGCGCGAGCTCGCGGTGCAGGTCGCGGAGGAGACCGGGAAGCTCGCGTTTTTCCGCCGCGGTCTGCGCGAGGTGCCGGTGTATGGCGGCCAGAGCTACGAGCGCCAGTTCCGCGCCCTCGCCGCCGGCGCGCAGATCGTGATCGGCACGCCCGGTCGCGTGCTCGACCACCTCGAGCGCGGCACGCTGCGTCCCGACCGGCTCCGCATCGTGGTGCTCGACGAGGCCGACCGCATGCTCGACATGGGTTTTCGCGAGGACATCGAGCGGGTGCTGGCCGCGACGCCGGCCGGTCGGCAGCTGCTCTTCTTCTCCGCGACGATGCCGCGGGCCATCCAGGAGTTGATCGGCCGGTTCAGCAAGGACCCGGCCTGGATCAAGATCGACGCGGTGGCGCGGAACGCGCCGCAGGTGGAGCAGACCTACTTCGAGGTCGACCGGCGCTCCAAGCTGGAGGCGCTCACGCGACTCATCGACCTGCACGACTTCCGGTACGGGATCATTTTCTGCGGCACCAAGGTGATGGTCGACGACCTCGACGAGCACCTGCATGCGCGCGGCTACGCCGTCGACCGCCTGCACGGCGACATCCCTCAGGCGGGGCGCGACCGCGTCATGCGGAATTTCCGCGAGCGGAAATTCGACTTCCTGATCGCGACCGACGTCGCCGCGCGCGGGCTCGACGTCGACGACCTCGAGGTGGTGTTCAACTTTGATCTGCCCAACGACGCCGAGGACTACACGCACCGCGTGGGCCGCACGGGTCGGGCGGGTCGGCAGGGAAGGGCGTTCACTTTCGTGAGCGGGCAGGAAATTTACAAACTGCAGGGCATGGTGCGCTGGGCGAAACTCGACATCCGCCGCGGTCGCATCCCGTCGCTCGACGAGGTGGAGGAGGCTCGCGGCAACGCGTTCTTCGAGCGCATCCGCGCCACTCTCGAGGCGCGGCAATTCAAGCCGCGCGACCGGATGATCGACCGTCTGCTGGATCAGGGCTACGCGAGCACCGACATCTGCTCGGCCTTGATCCATCTGTTGCAGGGCGGCGGCGAACCCGCTCCCGAGGCGGCGGTGCCGGCGAAGGAAACTCGTCCGCCCGGCGCCGCGGCCGCTCCTTCGGCGCCCGCTGCCAAGCCGGTTCCGTCTTCGCCCAAGCCGTCCCCGGCCCCTTCGCCGTCGCCGCGCGCCAAGACCGCGTTTGAACGTCCCGCGCGCGCCGGCCGCGAGGCCGGCATGGCGACGGTGCGGCTCACTGCGGGCAGCGGCCACGGGGTCACCGCCGCCGACATCGTCGGTAAGATCGCGGGTGTCACGCGTCTGCCGGCGTCCATCGTCGGCGCGATCGATCTGCACGAGGATCACGCGCTGGTGGATGTGGAGTCGCACCACGCCGAACTCATCGTCAAGAAACTCGCGCGGGTGCGCGTGAAGGGCGTTTCGCTGGAGCCGAGGACTGAGCCG
>JBJTCH010000042.1:0-22188 GCA_046091745.1 Opitutaceae bacterium | reverse complement strand
GCACGGCTACTTCGACTCCCTCCGGGCGGAGGTCTGGCGCGAGGGAGTGAAGGTCACACTTGTCTGCCCCGGCTACGTCCGCACCGCGATCTCCACCCACGCCCTCGGGCCGCGCGGGGAGCAACACGGCCGCACCGACGGCACGCACCTCTCCGGAATCGAACCCGCGGACTGCGCCCGCGCCCTGATCCGCGGCGTCGCCCGCGGGGCACGAGAGGTGCACGTCGGCGGCCGGGAGGTCGCCGGCATTTACCTGCAACGTTTCCTGCCCGGCCTGCTCGCCCGCCTCGTCCGCCGCATGCGGTTCTCGGTGCACAACGAGCCGGCGTCACGCTGAGGCCGCCCGCGGGCGCCTGCGCGGCCCGCGAAGCGAACCGCGTTATGATTTATCCCTGCGCGCCGTAAGCGTCGCGCAACACCTGCAGCGTGTGCCGCACGCGGACGCCACGCCCCTGCCGGTCGAGGTGGGACTTGAGCTGCGTGAGGCAGCCAATGTTGCCCGTCGCCACCATCTGCGCGCCCGTCGCCGCCACCGCCTCCGCCTTCTGGCGACCGAGCGAAGCCGCGACTTCCGGCTGATCAAGATTGTAGGTCCCCGCGCTGCCGCAGCACAGGTGGGCGTTCGCGACCTCGCGCAACTCCACGCCCGGGATCGCCCGCAGCAGTTCGCGCGGCTCGCTGCGCACGCCCTGCGCGTTCGCGAGATGGCAGGCGTCGTGGTACGCGACCGTGGTTTTCTCCGTCCACCCGGCCGGCTTTTCCCGCAGACCCAGCCGCGCGAGAAAAACGCTCACGTCCACCACGCGTTTACAGAATGCCTGTGCGCGCGCCTCGTCCGGCGTGCCGCGCAGGATCAGCGCGTACTCGTGCATCGCCGATCCGCAGCCGGCGGCGTTGGTGAGGATCGCGTCCACCTCGGCGGGAAACGCGTCGAGATTCCGCCGCGCCGCCGCCTGCGCGGCCGCGAGGTCGCCCGTGTGCCAGGCGAGTCCGCCGCAGCAGCCCTGCGCGCGCGGGACGAGCACCTCGACGCCGTTGCGGGTGAGGACGTCGATCGTCGCGACATTGATGTCGGGCTCCAGCACCTGCTGCGCGCACCCCGCCAGCAGCGCCACGCGGGCGCGGCGTTCGCCCTTCGCCGGGGAGACTTCCGGTAACGAAACCGCGGGCGGCACCTTGGCCGGGGCGAGTTCCAGCATCGGCCGCAACACCGCCGGCACCAGCGGACCCAGCGCGCGGCCCACCGCCGCGCCTTGGAGCGCCGCGCGGAACCGCACCGGATATGGAATGGTCATCCCCGCCACCCAGCGGCGGAACCGTTGCGCGGTCGTCCGCGGCGCGGCCTCGTCGAACCTCGCCCGGAAAGGGCTGATGAGATCGCGGTAGGGCACGCCGCTCGGGCACGCCGGTTCGCACGCGAGGCAACCGAGGCAGCGGTCGATGTGCGGCTGCGCGGCCTCCAGCGGCAGCGTCCCCTCGAGCACCTGCTTCATCAGCACGATGCGGCCGCGGGGCGAATCCATCTCCTGACCGAGTTCCTGGTAGGTCGGGCACGCCGCGAGACAGAAGCCGCAGTGCACGCAGGTCTGCACCGCCTTCGCCATCGGCTCACCCAACGCGCCATGCTCGTCCGGTTTGATCGTATGCAGCATCGTCAGTCCTCCAGCCCCGGAAAACGTCCCGCCGGATCCAGCGCGGCTTTCACCGCCGATGCGACCGCGCTATCCCGCCGCGGCCCGGGCCAAAGGGGCCCTTCGCCGCGCAGGAGCACGCCGCGCCACGGGCAATCCGCCGGTGCCGCCGCTCCAGGCCAGGAAACATAACCCACGTTGCCCGCCGCCCCGATCCGCGCGCGCGCGCCCGGTTGGCCGGCGACCCACGTGGCGAACGCCGGCCCTTCCGACGGCGTGAGGGGAAACTTCGCCCACGCGCCGGCCGGATGCGTCCAGCGAAACTCGGCCGCGTCGCGCCACCACGCCGCCGCCTCGTCCTCCCCGAGAATCGCGCCGCCGAACCGCCCCGTGATTTCCTTGGCCAGCGCATCGATCGCCGCTTCCGGCGCGCCGAGCCGCGTGCAGACGAACGGTTCGCCCACCCCGTTTTCGACCGCGTCGAGCTCCCAGCGGCCGCGGCCCAGCTCGGCCAGCAACCGCACCTTGGCCGACTCATCCGCCGCCGGCAGCCGCAGGGTGCGCCAGGCGGACGGACGCGGGAAGACCTTGAACGTGATTTCCGCCAGCACGCCGAGCCGTCCCGCGCTGCCGACGAGCAGCTTCGGCACGTCGAAGCCGGCGGCGTTCTTCACCACCTTGCCGCCGAGCCGCAGCAGCCGTCCCTCGCCGTCCACAAAGCGCACTCCAAGGATGAAGTCGCGGAGTCCGCCGTAGCGCCAGCGGCCCGGACCGTTGATCCCCGCCGCCACCGCGCCGCCCAGCGTCGAACCCGCCTCCGCCAGCACCGGATCAAACGGCAGATACTGCCCGCGTTCGCCCAGCGCCGCCCGGATCTCCCGCACCGGCGTTCCGGCCAGGGCCGTGAACGTGAACTCGCTCGGCTCGTACTCCGTGATGCCCGCGAGGCGCGCCGTGGAAACGCGCACGACGTCCGCGCCCACGGCCGACAGCCGCGGCTTGGTGCCGGCGCCCGTGGCGATGACCCGCGGCGCGGAACGCACCGCCGCCGCCAGTTCCTCGACCGAGACGGGTTGGAGCGTCGGGCTCATTCGCGCGAGATGACGCCGGCCTTTTCCAGCGGATGAAGCCCGGCGTGCGCCAGGGCGGGCGCGCCTTTTTCGGGAAACATCTTCCCGGGGTTGGCGATGCCCTTGGGATCGAACGCGGCGCGGATGCGCTTCAGGCAGGCGATCTCCTCCGCCGCGAACATGTCGGGCAGGTAGTCGCGCTTCTCCACTCCGACGCCGTGTTCGCCGGTGATGGAACCGCCCATCTCGACGCACATGCGGAGGATGCGGCCGGCAAGTTCCTCGGCCCGCTGCAGGGCGCCCGGCTCGCGGCCGTCGTAGAGGATCAGCGGGTGCAGGTTGCCGTCGCCCGCGTGGAAGACGTTGGCGCAACGCACACCCATCTCGCGCGACCAGCCGTTGATCAGGCGCAACGCTTCACCGAGGCGGCGCCGCGGCACCACCCCGTCCTGCACGATGAAGTCGGGCGAGAGCCGCCCCACCGCGCTGAACGCGCTCTTGCGGCCCTTCCAGATCGCCAACCGCTCGGCGGCATCGCGGGCCGGGCGCACCTCGACAGGACGGCTGGCGGCGAGGAGTACGTCGAGGCGGGCGCGGTCGGCCGCGACGACTTCGCGCGGCCCTTCCAGCTCGACGATCAGCACGGCCTCGCAACCCGGCGGGTACTCCGCGTGCACCGCGGCGGTCGCCGCCTCGAGCGCGAGCTTCTCCATGATCTCGATCGCTCCGGGCAGGAGCCCGCTCGCGACAATCGCCGCCACGGCGTCACCCGCCTGCTCCAGCGTGGCGTAACCGGCGAGCACGGTGTGAAAGCACTCGGCGCGCGGCAGCAACTGCAGCGTGATCTCCAGCGCCACGCCGAACAGGCCCTCGTTGCCCACAAAGAGTCCCGTCCAATCCGGCCCCGCCTGCTCGCGACTCGCTCCGCCGAACTCCACCACCTCGCCCGTCGCGAGCACGGCCTTGAGCCCGAGCACATGGTTCGAGGTCATGCCGTACTTCAGGCAATGCGCCCCGCCCGCGTTGAAGGCCACATTGCCACCGATCGTGCAGATCGGCTGGCTGGAGGGATCCGGCGCGTAGTGAAGGCCGTGGGCCTGCACCGCCGCCGTCACCGCCGAATTGATCACGCCCGGCTCGACCACCGCGATGCGCTGATCGAGGTCGATCCTCCGGATGCGGTTGAGTCGGTTGAGCGCGATGACGATGCCGCCCGCCACCGGCAGCGAACCACCCGAAAGGCTCGTGCCACTGCCGCGCGCGACGAAGGGCAGGCCCTCCGCATGGCAAAAACGCACGATGGCCACGACCTCCTCCTGCGTCTCCGGCACCACGATCGCCAGCGGCCGCGTCTGGAACGCCGTCAACGCGTCACTCTCATACGCCGCGAGCTGCGCGGGTCCGTCGAGAAACCGCCCGGCCGGCACGACCGCGGCAAGGCGGCGGAGGGCGGAGGACGGCTCGGGGCGGGTCATGCGGATGGAAAAGTTCACAAGCCGCCACGGCGGCTGACGAGCCTGCAGTTAGGCGCGGGCGAACGCGCCCGGCGGGCCGGAATCCTCACCACACGCGGCTGGCGCGCAGGGACTCGATCGCCCGTTGCGCCGGCTCGTCCAGCTCGGGCAGGAAATCGAGGCCGGTGCGGCGTTCGATCTCATCGATCGTCGTCAGGTAACGCGCGGGGTCGGCCCCCTCGGGCGCATCCTGCGGCACGAGGAAGGCCAGCGTGCGCAGCTTCCCGTCCTGCTCGTCGATGATGATCTTGAAGAAAGCGTCGGGCACCGCCACGCCACCCCGGAGCGTGCGCGGCGACGGGCCAAACACGGGACCGGTGATCACCCAGACTTCCCCGTACCGCGCCGGGTAGCTGGTCGCGATGCGCATCTCGAGTTCGCGCCAGAGGCCCGCGTTCAGCGTGTGGCGCTGCGGTGTGATGTTCGACATCAGGAACGTCTCGCGCTGCGCCGTCTCGCCGTACCGCGTCGCGATCGCGAAATTCGGCGCCAGGTGGCCGCGATCATAGCCGCTGCCGGAGTACGCTTCGGATGCGACCCGCGAGGCCGTGCGGCGGTCGACCTCGAATTTTTCCGGCCGCGCCTTCGGCGTCGGGATGCGCGGCAGGTCACGCATGTGGTAGGCGACCCAACGCGGATTACGCAGGCGCTCGCTGTAGCCGACGACGTACCCGCGGTTGGTGAGGAGCCGCAGTTCCTCGCCGTCGCCCGACTTCAACCGTGGCGCGCCACCGTAGACGAAGGCCTTGTCCCCGGGCGCGACCCGGCCGGCGGCGGAATCCGCATAGTAGAGCTGCCAGACGTCCCATGCGATCTCGAGGAACGTGACGTTCTTGTCGCGCGCAAAGGCACCGTCGACGAGCCGCCGCACCTCCGACTGACGACCCTCGGGCTGAAAAACATACCAGCCGCCGAGGAGTCCCGCGGTGGCGAGGTTGGCGATGAGCAACCAGCGCAGCACCGCGGGGGGCAACGGCAGACGTTGGAGGGGAATCGAACGGCGCATGGTCGGCGGCGGGCGGAAGAGGAAACGACGGCCGTGGCGATTTCAACCGCGGCGCCGGACGCGCTCCCGCGGAATTTCTGCTGCAAGCGCGCGCCACCGGCCCCACGGTTTCCCCGCTTTCCCCATGAAACTCCTCACCCCGCTGCTCGCCCTCGCCCTGACCGCCACCCTCGCCGCCGCCATCCCCGGCGTGAAGATGCCGCCCGAGGACGGAAAACTCCGCATCATCGCGTTTGGCGCCCACCCCGATGACTGCGAGATCCAGGTGTCCGGCACCGCGGCGCGCTGGGCGCAGGCAGGCCACCACGTGCTTTTTGTGTCCGTGACGAACGGCGACATCGGACATTGGCGCGAGGCGGGCGGCCCGCTGGCACTTCGCCGCAAGGCGGAGGTCGACGCGGCGCACCGGATCCTCGGCATCCAAGGCGTCGTGCTCGACAACCACGACGGCGAGCTGGAGCCCACGCTGGAGAACCGCCGCACGCTCACGCGGCTCATCCGCTCCTGGAACGCCGACCTCGTGCTCGGACCGCGTACCAACGACTACCATCCCGACCACCGCTACACGGGTGTGCTCGTGCAGGACGCGGCCTACATGGTGACGGTGCCGTTCTTCTGTCCCGACGTGCCGGCGATGAGGAAAAACCCGGTCTTCATGTACTACACCGACCGCTTCCAGAAGCCCGCCCCCTCGCGCGCCGACGTGGTCGTGAACATCGACTCCGTGATCGAGCGGAAGCTGGATGCGCTCGGCGTGATGATCTCGCAGTTCGCCGAGGGTGGAGCGAACGGCAACGTGTCGCTTTATCCCGCTGATCCCGCCGGGCAGCGCCAGCGCCAGCAGCAGGTGCGGGAAAATTTCTCGCGCCGCTTCAAGTCCACCACCGCCCGCTTCGCCAAGGAGTCGGCCGCGTGGAACCCCGGCACCGATGTGCAGCATTCGGAGGCGTTCGAGATCTGCGAATACGGCACCCAGCCCGACCGCGACGGGCTGAGGAAGCTGTTCCCGTTTTTCAAGTGACGGGCGGACAGAGGCTAAGTGAACGCGGATGATCCGGTCCGGATGTTCGATGCGCCGGACGATGGGCCCACGGAACACTCGGAAGACGCGGAACGATGCTCCTCCGTCTCATCTGTGATATCCGAGTGATCTGTGGTTGAGAGGATCGCGCTCCGGCGAATCACCACGAAGCATTACGGCCGCGGAAAAATCCGAGGCGGGCAGCCGCGGCTACATCCAACGAATCTCCCGAGCCTCCCGGATGGAACGTCGGGCCTCCGCGCGAGGCGTCGGGTCCTCAACGTTTGGCCTTCGGGGCGGGCTTCTTGGCTTCCGCTGCTTTGGCGGGGTCGACCTCGGCGACGGGGATCGCGTTCGACTGCAGGTATTCCACCACCGTCGGGTCGCCGATCCGCACCTCGGGTTTGAATTTGTCAGTCGCCTTCACCGCGACGGGCTTCGGCGTTTCGCGGCCGATGTTCGGACCCGCGAGAGCGAGCATCACCGGCAGCGTTTCCGGCATGCCGAGGCCGCGCGAGGGGCAGCTGATCTTGGTCGTCCAGAGCAGCACCTTCTCCTTCCGCGTCGCGGCGGCGAAATCATAGGCGGCGATCGCGGCCACATAGAGGTCCTCCGTCGACAGGTCGTTGATCAGGTCCTGGTCCGCGTCACGGAACAACACGCCCTGCATCAGTGTGTCATCCATCAACGCGTTGGGCTCCTTCGAGACGAGACCGAGCTTGTAGGCGCCCATGAACCGCAGGAGTTGGCGGCGGTTGACCTGACGGCCCTCGGTGTCGTCGGGATTGAAGCCGTAGACCCGGTCCGTGTTCATCGTGCCCCAGGTCCAGAGGAGGAGCAGTGACGCCGGCTTGCCCTCGGCCGCAGGCAGATAGCCATGCTTCGCGAGGACCTTCCCCATGGCCTGGTAGACCGCCTCCTTGGGCGGCGCCTTTTCCCCGGCCACGATCCCGCCGAAGTCGCGGAATCCCGCGCTCACGGCGACGTAGTAGGCCGGGTTGGCCGGCGAGACCGGCCGCCGCAACGCGCCCACGGGCGTCGTATCCGTCACCGTGATGACCTGGATATCGTGCTTGGGAAAGATCCAGTCGAGGATGCCGCCGGCCTGGACGGCCGAGGCACCCGCGAACGCCGCGAGCCCGAAGTGCAGGCAGCGTAAAATCCTCACGGCAAGGTCCGCCCTGAAGTCTTCAGAGCCGCGCGGTGACGCTGAACGTCCACGTCGTGGCCTCCGCGTAACGATAGATGTAGTTCGGACGATTCTGCGTGGTGTTGAATGAGGTCGCGCCCGTGACGCGGTAACGCCCGTCGCCCACCATCAGGTCGTAGAGGTTGTTGAGCCCCAGACGGAACGTCGTCGGGTAGCGCTGCAACAGCCGGCGGTCGTACATGAGGTAACCGCTCAGCGGGAACGACGCGCCAGCCCGGTAGGGCTGCCCTTCGCGGATGTAGACGTTGTAGTTCGGCGTGAAGACGCCGTTGAGACCCACGCGGAACCCGCGCACGCGCGGCACCTGGTAATCGAGGACGAAACTGCCGGTGTAGGGCACGCTGCGCCGGCCGGCCACCTCGTCGGTGAGCGTGTTGGACGTGAGCACATTCCGGGCGTTCGTCAGCACGGCGGCTTGCTCGGCCATCGTCCGGTCGCCACCGGGCGCGTTGGCGGCGGCGGTGCGGTCCTCGGCGGCCTTCAGGTAGGCGCTGAACTGCGAGAAGTCCGCCTGGGCGCGGACCCGATTCGCGGAGAACGAGACGCGTGTCTGCAGGCCGAGCCAGCGCTGGCCCTGGAGCGTCACCTCGACGCCCCGCGACTGCTCATTGGAGTTCACCGTGCGGCGCTCGTTGTTGAGGCCGTTCACCACCTGAAGGTACCGGGGATCGCTCGGCAGGATGTTGTTCGGGTTGATGAGGTCCTCCAGCTGGGTCAGGCTCAGCACGTCCGGGCTCCAGGCGTAGGCCGCGTTGACGCGCTGGGTGTCGTAGAAGGAGACGGAGGCGGTCAGGCGACGCGGCAACTCGAGGCGCAGGCCGACTTCCTTGGTCTTGCCGCGAACCGGCCCGATGTCGGGCCCGTAGAACACCTGGCGCGACTGCCAGTTGAACGATTCCGACGCGGAGGCGATCGCGACCAGGCGGGCCGCCTCGCTCCGCCAAGCCTCGACCGTGAGGCCGGCCATCTTGCTCTGGGCGGCGAGATTGAAACGCGGGTCGTACTCGTACGCACCGGGGTTCTGGTGCGGCATGCCGGGATGGACGAAGATGCCGCGCGCATCCGTCACATAGGCCGACTCCTTCGGGATCTTGCGGGTGAGAGCGTTCCAACTCACGCCCACCAGCGTGTTGACGCGGCCCTTGAAGTACTCGCCGGAAAGCGAGGCCGTCTCGGTGCGGCCGTAGCGGATGTCGACGAAGGGACCGGTGATCGTCGTGCTATGGTAGAACCCCGGCTTGAAGTCCGGAGTGACGGGCAGATTCGGGACCAGGAACTGGTCGAAGAACTTCTCCGAGCCGAAGGCGGGGTCGTCGAGGTAGGCGCGGAGGCGGATGCCGTTGTTCACCGCGAGACCCGGGGCGGCGGAGTTGTAGAGACCGAAGCGCTCGGAAAGCTTGAGGTCCTTCTGATGCAGCGCGGTGACGACCAGGAGTTGTTTCCCGAAGCGCCCGAAGTCGAAAGGATACACCGCGGCGAGGCGGCCGGCCTTCACCACGTTGCCGAAAACCTTGAAGGCGGCGCCGCCGAACGCCGCGTCGATGTAGGGGCGGCCGGCGCCATCCACGCTCAGCACGGGCGGTGTCTGGCTCGTGCCGAAGGAGTTGTCGTTCCGGTCCTCGTGCTGGAACTGCTGGTTGTACGCGAACTCGAGCGCCAGCTTCCCGATGCGCTGCTCGATCGTGAGGTTGGCGACGTTGAAGATGCGGTTGTTGTAATCCACCGCACCCAGCATGTTGGAGTACTGGTCGAACCCGCTGAACGTCCGGTACGTGCCGTCGGGAAGGCGAATCGCCTGCGTCTGGCCCTGCAGCAGCGAGACCTGGTTGCCGGTCGGGCCGCTCCGGTCGATCGCCAGCGGGGGATTGGTGGCGGTGCGCTGGATGATCTCGCGGTCAGAGGTGACGTACCACTGGTTGTTCGTGCTGAAACCGCGGCCGGCGGCGGCGACGTCGTTGATCGCGAGCGCGCTGTCGGCCCGCATGCGGTACGTGGTGCCACGCTCGGCCTCCACGCGGATGGTCGTGGTCGGGAACGGCTCGTAGGTCAGCGCGAGATGGCCGGCGCGGAAGACGTCGTTCGTGCCCCGCACGTAGGTCCGGTTGCGGCGGTTGGCCAGGTTCACCCGCAGGAAGACCTTGTCGTGCACGCGGCGGTTCGCATCGAGCTGGAACCGGAAGGTCTCGTACGAGCCGTAGCTCGCGAAGAGCTCGGTCGCGTTCCGTGCCCGGGCGCGCTTGGTGTAGACGGTGGCCTGGCCGCCCGGGGAGGAATCGCCGAACATGAGGGAGTTCGAGCCCTTGGAGAAATCGTAGCGCTCCACGTTGTAGGCGTCGGAGGGCACGTACCACGTGAAGAAGTTGCGCGAGATGCCGCCGGTGCTGAGGCCCCGGTAGGTCACCCGCTCGTCGTTGCGCGATTCGAGGCGCGGCGTGACATCCACGCCCGCGACGAACCGGGCGGCGTCATCGAGGCTGAAGGCGCCCAGGTCGCGCATGAACTCGGAGGTGACGACGTCGACGTTCACCGGGACCTTCAGGAGTTCCTGGTTCGTCCGGCTGCCGATCAGCGTGGAAGTGGCCTGCCACGACTTGTCGTCCGTCTCGGAGACCGTGAAAGGTGAAAGCGCGACGACCTCGGCCGGGGCCGGGGTCTTCGCCTGCTCGGCGGCGTGGATTACGGCGCCCGCGAGGGACGCGATGACGCAAGGCAGGAGGAAACGCTTGGATGACATGGGGAGGTGAACCGTTGAAACCGGAGGGAGCGAAGGGGCTCGTGCGGCAAAGGGAAAGGGGGATGTTTCGCGACGGTGGGGCGGACGTGGCGCAGGTCGAAAGGTTCCATGCCGGTAACGCCCGGCGAGGAACAAAAAGCGCCCGCCGGATTTGGTCCGGCGGGCGGCGGGAAACGGAGGATCAGGCGTCGATCAGCCAGCCATCGCGGTACTTGCGGCCGAGGAACTGGTTGGCGCCCGCGTCGTCCGTGCGACCGGTCTTGCCGTCGTACTTCAGCTTCTTGCCGGCGCGGTAAGCGACGAGGCCGAGCGCCATCTGCTCGGTCATGAGGCCGTTGTAGTCGAAGTTGCAGCAGGTCTTCGTGACGTCGCCCTTGCAGGCGGTGATCCACTCCTCCTGGAAGTCGCCGATGTCGGGCAACTGCGCCTCCTTCGGGCGGATCTTGTAATCGGTGAGGTCGGCCTTGGCGTCGGGGATGAGCATCCGCGAATTGAAGTCCGCCAGGAGCACGCCCTTGTTGCCCTTGAACATCGCTCCGTGGCCGATGCCGTCGAGGTCGATGTACTTCTTCGGCGAGGTGGGAAACACCTTGCCCTGGTACCAGCTCACGCGGATCGGCCCGCGCCAGTCGTTGGCCGGGTGCTCGAAGTGCGCCTCGAGTTTCACCGGCGTGACGTCGGGGTTGAACGGGTCGCCCTTGGCCTCGACCGCCGTCGGATGGGTGGCGTCGATCGCGTTCCACGCGAGGTCCATGGTGTGCGCGCCCATGTCGCCCACCTGGCCGGTGCCGAAGTCCCAAAACATGTTCCACTGCAGGCAATTCGCGCCCGGCCCGCCGGAGAAATAGCCGGGGTTGTACGGATGGTAGGGCGACGGCCCGATCCACTGGTCGTAGTGCAGCGTCTTCGGCGGCGAGCCCTCGGCGGGCAGGTAACCGGGACGCGGGAGCTGGCGGTTGCCCCAGGCGAAGACGCCCTGGAGGTTGCCGACGGCGCCGTCGCGGACCATCTCCTTCACACGGTTGAAATTCGGGATCGCGTGACGCTGCGTGCCGGCCTGCGTCGCGAGCTTGGTGCGCTTCGCGAGGTACTTGGCGCGCACGAGCCGGGCCTCCTCCACCGTGAGGGCGATCGGCTTCTCCATGTAGACGTGCTTGTCGCGGTTCATCGCCCAGACCGCGATGTGCGCGTGGCTGTGGTCCGGCGTGCAGCAGACCACCGCGTCGATGTTTTTCACCTCCTTGTCGAGCAGCTGGCGCCAATCGATGTAGGTCTTCGCACCCGGGAACGCCTTGAGCGCGTCGGGGAAGCGCAGCTCGTTCACGTCGCAGAGCGCGACGACGTTCTCCTTGCGGAGCGCGTTGTAGTGCGCGAGGCCGCGGCCCCAGACACCGATCAACGCGACGTTGAGTTTGTTGCTCGGCCGGTTCTGGCCGAAGAGCGTCCCCGTGGGGAGAATCAGGAGGCCGGCGCCGGTGGCGGAGGCCGACTTCAGGAAGTGGCGGCGATTAAGGGGTTTCATCGGGGAGCGAGCGTGGCGCTCCCCGCCCGCGCGGTCAACGCCGCGGCCGGTGCTCAGGCCAGAATGTCCTTCACCACGTGCCCGTGGACGTCGGTCAGGCGGTAGTCGCGGCCCTGGAAGCGCACGGTGAGGCGTTCGTGGTCGAAACCGAGGAGGTGCAGGATCGTCGCCTGGAGGTCGTGCACGTGCACCTTGTTCTCCGTGACGCTGAATCCCAGTTCGTCGGTCTCGCCGTAGGAAAAACCGCGCTTCACGCCGCCACCCGCGAGAAACAGCGAGAAGGCGTCGGGAAAATGGTCGCGTCCGAGCACATCACCCTTGGAGGTGCGTCCTTCGCGGAAGGGCGTACGCCCGAACTCGCCGCCCCACACGACGAGCGTGTCATCGAGCAGACCGCGCGCCCGGAGATCGCGGATGAGCGCGGCGACCGGTTTGTCGGTTTGCGCCATCTTCCGCGTGAGGCCGCCACGGATGTCCTCGGCGGCGCGGGTGCCGTGGAAGTCCCAGCCCCAGTCGAACAGCTGCACGAAGCGCACGCCCTGCTCGAGGAGCCGCCGCGCGAGCAGGCAATTGTTGGCGAAACTCGCCTCGCCGGGGGTCGCGCCGTAGGCCTCCAGCATCGCGGGCGTCTCACGGGAAATGTCCATCACCTCGGGCACGCTCGCCTGCATGCGGTACGCCAGCTCGTACTGCGCGATGCGCGTGACGGTCTCGGGATGACCGAGGTCGGCGGCCTGCCGCTCGTTGAGCGCGCGGAGCGCGTCGAGGGTCTGGCGGCGCAGCGCCCGGTTCATGCCGGGCGGATCGCTCACATACAGCACGGGGTCGCCCTTCGAGCGGCACTGCACGCCCTGGAAAACCGAGGGCAGGAAACCGGTGCCCCACGCGCTCTGGCCGGCGCTCGGCTGCGTGCCGCTGCTGATGAGGACCACGAACCCGGGCAGATTCTCATTTTCCGAGCCAAGGCCGTAGGTCACCCACGAGCCCATCGACGGGCGGCCGCCGCGCGGCGAGCCGGTGAACAGCAGCAGCTCCGCCGGCGTGTGGTTGAACTGCTCCGTGTGCATCGACTTCACGACGCACATCTCGTCGGCGATGGAATGGAAACCCGGCGCGGCGTCGGACATCCAGATGCCGCCCGCGCCATGCCGCGTGAAGGTGCGCGGCGTGCCCATGAGCGTCGGCGTGCCGGTCGTGAACGCGAAGCGCCGGCCCTTGATGAAGTCATCCGGCGCCAGCTGGCCGTCGCGCTTCACCAACTCCGGCTTGTAATCGAAAAGGTCCAGGTGCGGCGGCCCGCCGGACATGTGCAGATAAACCACGCGCTTCACCTTCGGGGCGAAGTGCGGCGGCCGCACCGCGAGCGGATTCGCCGGACCCGCCGCGGCGTCCGCGCGGCCGCCGAGCGCGCGCAGCGCGATCGCGCCGAGGCTGAACTGGCCGGCGCCGCGCAGGAACTGGCGGCGGGTCTGGTGCAGCAGCTGCTCGTGGGCGAGACTCATGGCTTCATCAGGAACTCGTCGAGGTTGAGGAGAACGTTGGCCACCGCGGTCCACGCCGCCAGCTCCGCCGGCGCGAAGGTCGGGGGCGGCGGGTTCGCGGGATTGGCGATCATCGCCGCCGCCAGCTCGGGCTCGCGGGAGTAGGTCTCGAGCGAGGCGCGGTACAAGGCCGCCAGCGGCGCGACGTCCGCCTCCGCCGCGGGGCGGAGCAGCACGCGGCGCAACCCGTCCCGCACTTTCTCCTCCACCGGGGCCGGACCGTGGCCGATCCGCCGCGCGAGCGCCTGCGCGGCCTCGACGTACACGGGGTCGTTCATCGTCACCAGCGCCTGCAGCGGCGTGTTGGTGCGGTTGCGGCGTAGCGTGCACACCTCGCGGTTCGGCGCGTCAAAGGTCACCATCGAGGGATACGGGCTGCTGCGCCGCCACTCGGTGTAGAGGCCGCGCCGGTGCTGGTCCTCGCCTTCACTCGTTTTCCAATCGAGCGCGCCGCCGAACGCCGCCCGCAGGTCGAAGGCCGGCTGGAACGGCCGCGCGGGCGGGCCGTGCAGCTTCCCACTCAGCAACCCGCTCGCGGCCAGCACCTGGTCGCGCACCACTTCGGCGGCCGCCCGGTGCCGCGGCCCGCGCGAGAGCAGCCGGTTGTCGGAGTCCGCCGCCAGCGCCTCGGGGGTCACCCGTGAGCTCTGGCGGTACGCGGCCGAGGTCACGAGCAGCCGCAGGAAACGTTTCTGATCCCATCCGCCCGCGATCATCTCGGTGGCCAGCCAATCGAGCAGCTCGGGATGCGAAGGCAGCTCGCCCTGCGAACCGAATTCCTCGCTCGTGCGGACCAGGCCGGTGCCGAAAACCGACTCCCAGAGCCGGTTGACGAGCACGCGCGCGGTGAGGGGATTCGCGGGGTCGACCAGCCAGCGCGCCAACGCGAGCCGGTCCGCGGTGGCGCCGGCCGGCAGCGCATGAAACGCGGACGGCACTCCCGGCTCCACCTCGTCGCCGAGCGCGAGGTGGTTGCCGCGCAACTGCACGTGGGTCTTCCGGCGCTGTTCGGCCGCCAGTTCCCGCATGATCGGCGTCGTGGTCGGCTCCTGCCCTTCCAGCTGCTGGCGCAACGTCGCGAGCCGGCGACGCTCCTTTTCCAACTCCGGCGCAACCTCGCGCACGTAGTGACCGATCAGAAGCTCGTTTTCCTCGGCGGAGCGTCCCGACTCGACGCGACGGAGCAAGGCCAGCTCGGCGGCCGGCGTGCGCATGACCTCGGCGATCCGCGGCTCCTCGGTCAGGCCGACGCGAAAATGATTCAACGTGGCCTTCGCCACCGCGGATTGCTGCTCGATCGTCACCAGCAGCCGTTCGCCGTCCGCCAAGACCAACGGTTTCTTCGGTTGCACCACCAGCGCGTGCGCGTCCTGTTTCGCGCCGCCGACCGCCCAGCCTTTCTTCGGCGGGGCCTTTTTCCCCTTCGCCGGACGAGCCGGCTCGGTGTCGGTGATCACCAGCGAGGCATCATAGCCGGTCTGGTTGAAATCCGCCGCGGCCCGCGCCAGCGGGACCTCCAGCGGCCCGCCGACATCGATGGTCTGACTCGGGCGCGGCGCTTCGCGCAACGTCGTCTCGAAAACCGGTTTCCGCTCCGCATCGAGCGCGACCACCCGCAGCCCCGCCGGAGTCGCCTCCTCGCCCAGACGCCCCCACGCCACCACGCGCTCGATCGGCTGCGCGGAGCCAAGATCCATTTCCCACCACGGATCGTCGCCAGCCGCGGTCTGCGCGATCGAACCTGCCGTCGGATCGCCCGCGGTATTGCCGTCGATCGCCCGCGCCGGAAGCGACTCGCCCGCCACCGAGCTCTGCGTGGCGACGCCACCCGCGGAGACATTTCTGCCGCCGGCGAAAACCTCGACCTCCGCCAGCGACAGCGACCGGCTCTTGCCGGGCAGCTCCACCCGCACGAATCGCGCCGCTCGGTGCGGCTGCGCAGGAAGGACGGCCGCCCGCACGCGGTTGACGACGAAGTTGCCCGCGGCACCGCCGGCGCCTTTTCCCGGCAAGGAGTCGTCGGGCAGCGACTCGATGCGGAAAGCGGTGAAAACCTCCCCCGCCGGGGCGTTGATCTCGACGGACGTCGTGTCCTTCGCCTGGCCGGGCGCGACCTTCACCCGTCCCTCGGCGTCGATGGCGACCTCCGCGCCCGCGGCGCTCCGGACCTGGGACGGCCGCGGGGCGATCCACGCGGGATTCGCCGGGAAGTCACGCGCCCAGCGACGGGCCGCCTCCACCTGGGCGGGCCGCGCGGCCTCGAATTTCGCGACCAGCGCGGCGATCTCCGCTTCCCAGCCCTCGCGCTTCCGCTGCTGGTCGGCACTCAGGAAATCCAGCACGGGCGACTCGTCGTTGCGGTCGGCGTCCTCCGTCTGGTTGAGGATCGCGTACATCCGGAAGTACTCCTTGATCGAGATCGGGTCGTACTTGTGCGTGTGGCATTGCGCGCAGGCCATCGAGGTGCCCATCCACACGGCCATGGTGGTGTTCACACGATCGATCACCGCCACCGAGCGGAACTCCTCATCATCGGTGCCGCCCTCGGTGTTGTTCATCGTGTTCCGATGGAATCCGGTGGCGATGAGTTGCGCGCGGGTCGGGTTGGGCAGGAGGTCGCCGGCGATCTGCTCGATCGTGAAACGGTCGAAGGGCAGGTTCGCGTTGAACGCGTCGATCACCCAGTCGCGGTAGGGCCAGATGCTGCGCGGTTGGTCGTCGGCGTAGCCCTTGGAGTCGGCGTAGCGCGCGAGGTCGAGCCAGCCGCGCGCCCAATGTTCCCCGTAGGCGGGTTTGGCGAGCTGCCGGTCGACGTAGCGTTCATAGGCGCCGGGTGCGGGGTCGGCGACAAACGCCTCCACTTCCTCCGGGGACGGGGGCAACCCGGTGAGATCCAGCGCCACGCGTCGCGCGAGCGTGGGGCGGGCGGCCTCCGGCTGCGGCTTCAGACCCGCCCGCTCCAGCGGCGCGAGAATGAAACGGTCGATCGCGCCGCGCGGCCACGCGATGTCACGCACCACCGGGGGCTCCGGCCGGACCGGCACCTCGTACGACCAGTGCCGCGCGTAAGGCGCGCCGCCCGCGATCCAGCGCCGCAGCACGTCGATCTCCGCCGCGGTGAGATTCTTGCCGGTCTTCGGCGGCGGCATCACCTCGTCCGCGTCGGTCGTCACCAAACGCTTCAGCAGTTCGCTCTTGTCCGGCTGCCCGGGCACGATCGCGAACGCCCCGCCGCCCAAGTCCTCCAGCGCGCCTTCGCGGGTGTCGAGCCGCAGGCCCTTCTGCCCGCCTTTGCGCCCATCCTCGTCGGGCCCGTGGCAGAGGAAACAATTGTTGGAAAGGATCGGGCGGACGTCGCGGTTGAAATCCGGCACGTCAGCCGCGCGAGCGTTCAACGCGGCGGCAAGCAGGGGGATCGCGACGGGTAACAACCGCATGCGAGGTAAATTGGGCGCCCGCATTCCCACCACGTCAACTCCTCCGTCCGGAATCCGCATCACCTTCCCGTCTCCGGTCTCACCGGTCTCCGAAGTCTCCCACGTCTTCCCCGTCTCCGAATCTTCCTCTCTTCCGCCCCGTCTCCCTCTCTTCCTCCGCCCCGTTCCGTTGACATCCCTCGAGCGCGTTTCACGGTCGGCCGCACCATGGCCCGCCCCGCCCTGCTTCCCCGCCTTCTTGCCGCCTGCGCCGTCGTCGTTGCGTGCGTCGCACCGGCCGCGTCCTCCGCCGCGCCGGCCGCGGATCCACGGCCCAACGTCATCCTCTTCATCGCCGACGACGTCAGTTGGGATGATCTCGGTTGCACCGGCAACCCCACGGCCCGCACGCCCCACATCGACCGCCTCGCCGCGCAGGGCCGGCGTTTCGACGCCGCGTTCCTCACCGCCAGCAGCTGCAGCCCGAGCCGCAGCAGCGTCGTGACGGGCCGTTACCCCCACAACAACGGCCGCGCCTCCGAGCTCCACGAGCCGATCGCGGCCCACCTGCCGTGGTTCCCGCGCCTGCTGCGCGAGTCAGGTTACCACACCGTGCTCAGCGGGAAGAACCACATGAGTTCGGTCCCGCCGGCACCGGGGGAAAAACCGCAACCAGCCGCGTTCGACGTCATCGACACCGGCAAGGGCCACGGCAACAGCGGCGGCCACGCGAACTGGGTCCGCCTCCTGCGCGAACGGCCGGCCGGCAAACCCTTCTTCGGCTGGTACGCGGCTCTCGACGCGCACCGCGCCTGGGACGGCGACGAGGAATGGCGCCCCGACGTTTACGGACCGAAGCACGATGCGGCCAAGCTGCGCGTGCCGCCATTCCTCCGCGACGACGCGGCCACCCGCGACGACCTCGCGTCGCATGCGAACGAGGTGACGCGTTTTGACCACTTCATCGGACTCGTCGTCGCCGAGCTGGAAAGGCAGGGGCAACTCGCCAACACCCTCATTCTGGTGATGGCCGACAACGGCCGCCCGTTCCCGCGCGCGAAGACCCGCCTGCACGACTCCGGGATGAAGACTTACCTGATCGCGCATTGGCCCGCCGGCATCGCGCAGCCCGGTCGCCCCGCGCCGGGACTCGCGAGCGCGATCGATCTGGCGCCGACGATCCTCGACGTCGCCAGCGTGCCGGCGGCGCCCACGATGCAGGGCGTGAGCCTGCGGCCGATGTTCCGGGATCCCGCGGCGGTCGTGCGGCGGGCGGCGTTCTCCGAGCACAACTGGCACGACTACGAGGCCCACGGCCGGAGCGTGCGGGCGGAAGGCTACCTCTACATCCGCAACCACCGCCCCGCGCTGGCGTGGCAAGGTCCGGCGGATTCGGTGCGTTCACCCTCGCACCAGGCGCTGCGCTCCGCGCGCGACGCGAAGCAGCTGACGCCCGCGCAAGCGGACGTTTTCCTTGCGCCGCGCCCCACCGAGGAACTCTACGTGACCGCCGACGATCCGAACCAACTCCGCAACCTCGCCGGCGATCCCGCCCACGCCGCCGCCAGGGCGCGGCTGGCGAAACTCCTCGCCGATTGGACCGCCGCCACCGGCGACACCGTCCCCGCGCAACTCACGCCCGACCTCTTCGACCGCGAAACCGGCGCGGCCGCCGCCAAAGGCAAAAAAGGACGGGCCAACTCCCGCGGCGCCCCCGCCGGCACCGAGCGCCAAGCCGACCGCATCAACGCCCCCGGCCCGCGCTGAGTCGACGAGCGGTTCCCTCCTTCGCCGAGCCTTCCTCCTTCGCCGGGCCTTCGGAGGACAAGTCGGAGGACAGGTCAGAGGACAAGTCGGAGGACAGGCGGTCGTCGCGGTTCCGGCATCGTCCGCGGCAAGCCCGCCTCAGGCGGGCAAGCAGCCGCGGCTACACCAAGGCCGGCAGGCGTCTGAAGCTTCCGCGTTTTCCATGGCTTCCGTGGGCAACCTCTTTTCGGGAACTCATCCCGCCCGCCCATCCGCGGCTTTCGTGCCTTTAGTGGCTTTCGTGGTGGCCTCCTGATTCGTCCGCATTCGTGTCCCTTCGTGGTTGTCCCGCTGGGAATCGGTCAAGATTTACAGTCTGGCATATCAGACTTTTCATTGCTTATCGTCCGACATATCTTACTTTATAATCCGTGAACGCTTCGCCTTCGCTCCCGCTCCCCGCCGTCCACGCCCTGCGCAAGCTGGGCCGGGAGCTCGCGTTGGCGCGGAGGAAGCGCGGCATCCCGACCGCCGACATGGCGGCCCGCCTGTTCGTGAGCCGCGACACCCTCTGGCGGCTGGAACGCGGGGATCCGACGGTCGCCACCGGCACCCTCGCCACCGCCGCCTTCGTGCTGCAGCTGCACGACCGCCTCGGCAACCTGGCCGCGCCCGCCGCCGACACACTGGGCCTGGACCTCGATGAGGCGCGCCTGCCGAAACGCATCCGGCGCCCGCGGGCATGAGCATCGAGGTGCACATCGATTGGCAGGGCGCGACGCACCTGGTCGGGCATCTGCACCCGGCGGAGCGCGGCCCGGCGGTGACCTTCGCCTACGCCGCGACGTGGCTGGCGCGCGGCGACCGCTTCGCCCTCGATCCCACGGGGCTCCCGCTCGGGACGAATCCGATCCACGGCGCCGCGTTGTTCGGCGCGATGCAGGACTGCGGTCCGGATCGCTGGGGACGCGTCCTGATCGAACGGGCGGTGCGCCGGCAGGTCCTCGAAAGGAAACCTTACCGCGAAATCGACTACGTGCTCGCGCTCGACGACACCGCGCGCATCGGCGCCCTGCGGTTCCGCGCGGAGCCCGCGGGTCCCTTTCTCGCCGCGACGTCCGGCAAACTACCCCCGGTCGTGAGCCTCGCCGCGCTGCTGCGGGCCGCGGACGCCATTCATGGTGAAACGGAGACCGCCGCCGATCTGCGCTTCCTGCTCGGCGCCGGCTCCCCGCTCGGTGGCGCCCGCCCGAAATCCGCGGTCACCCTCGAAGACGGCCGGCTCGCCATCGCGAAATTTCCCAAGCCGGACGACGGGCGCGACATCGCCGCGGGCGAGGTGCTCGCGCTCCACCTGGCCGCGCACGCGGGAATCAAGGCGGCCGAATCCCGGCTGATCGCGGTCGGAAACCGCGGCGTCTCGGTCATCACGCGTTTCGACCGCATCGGCGCCCGGCGTCTCCCCTTCCTGTCGGCCAACACGCTGCTCGGTCTTCCGGCGGGCGAAGCGGGCGCCTACACCCTGCTGGCCGACGGCATCCGGCAGTTCGGCGACGACGTGGCGGGTGACCTCCGCGAACTCTGGCGCCGGCTCATTTTTTCGCTGCTGGCGAGCAACCACGACGACCACCTGCGCAACCATGGGTTTTTGATGCGGACTCCGGGCAAGTGGTCGCTTTCCCCCGCGTACGACCTGAATCCCGTCCCCGAGATCGAACGCGGGCGGACGCCGAAGACCCCCATCTCGGAGGAGCCCGCCGAGTCCGGCATCGAGGCGGCCCTGGACGCCGCACCTCGCTTCGGCCTGAAACTGGCCGCCGCGAAAACCATCGTGCGGGAAGTGCACGCGGCGGTCGCGGACTGGCGCAAGGTCGCGAAGAAGCTGCGTATCCCGGCCCGGTCACTCGCCGCCTACGCGTCAGCGTTTGATCATCCGCTCACGGCGGAAGCCGCGAAGCTCCGTTGAGGTTTTGCCGCGGGGCGCGCCGGTATCGGACCGGAAGAATCCGCGGCAAGCCCGCCTCAGGCGGGCAAGCAGCCGCGGCTACACCGGACGCACTTCCGTGGCGCAGATCCTTTGGGGCCTCTTGAGGAAGGTCGTACCCTGGTGCCGGGGGCCGCGGACCCCGGCGGCGGCGGAAACGCCGACGGCCGCAGGCGATTTCGGTCGTTGCGCGGTTTCAGCCGCGGCGGCTTCCCGGGGTTTTCGCCGGGAGGAACGAGCGCGATTCCGGAAGACGGGGCTCGTCGTTCGGGGCGGGAGGAAATCTCCCGCCCGTCAAACGCCCGCCTGGCTCACGGCTTCAGGGGATGCTCCTTCAGGATTTCCTCGACGGTGTAGAAGTTCATCCGGTCCTTGGTGGCCTCGCGGACTTTCCGCACCTGCTCGGAGGAGATCATGGCGCCGTTGTTGCCGAACGAGAGGCGCACGTAGCTGAGCACGGCGGCCATCTCGTTGTCGTTCAGGAGTCCGCCGAAACCGGTCATCGGCGGCACGCCCTTGCTCGGGTCGTACTGGACACCGTTCACCTCGATCGGGCCCCAGAGGCCCTTGAGGCCGATCTTGATGAAGCGCTCGTCGTCATCGATCCACGCCGACTTCTCGAGCGGCGGATAAACGCCGGCCATCCCCTTGCCGTTGGCCTGGTGGCAGGTCGCGCAATGGGCGTCACGCAGGTAAACTTCCTTACCGATACGGTAGACGCGGCTGTCCTCCCCCTCGGTGGGGCGCGTGGGGCCGAAGCTCTGATCGGCCTCCGACTTCGGTGGTTTCGGGAAATCGTAGGTGCCCGCGAAGTACGCGGCGGCGCCGGCGTTGGCCGCGAGATCAACGCCCCCGGCGGTTTTCAGCGCCTCGGCGTCATCCTTCAGCGTGTGCTCCAGGATTTGCTTGGTGACCGGACCTGACCACGCGTCGAGCGGCAGCTGCAGCGCCTCGAGGGCGACACGGGCGCCATCGGCGTTGTCGAGCCACGAGGCGGCGACGGTGGCCTCGAGGCGCACGCGCGGATGGGAATCGCGGGCGGCGCGGAGCAGCAGCCCGGCGGCGTCGGGAACCTTGTCGTGCGCGAAACGGAGCACGCTCGCGGCGGCCGCGCGGGCCTCGTGGCGCCTGGCACCGAGGAGCCGCGCGATGAGGCCGGCGTCGGGCTGGTTTTGCGCCCACGTCGCCCAGAGCGCCTCGCAGAGGTGGTGTTCGAATTCGGGGTCGGCGGGGTTGAGTTTCGCGACCCACGCGCGCACCGCCGGCAGCACCTCGGCCGCGGGCCGGCCGCGCAGCTCGCGGCGCGTGCGGTAGCGGGTGCGGTATTCGGGCAGCTTGAGGTTCTCGAGCAACTCGGGGATCGAGGCGCCGGCCACCTTGGCGGGCGTCACCAGCGGCCGTCCCGGATAGGTGATGCGGTAGATGCGGCCGTGGTCGTGGTCGCGGTTCGGGTCGCGCGCGTTGTGCTGCATGTGGCCGATGAGCGCGCTGTGCCAGTCAACGAAGTAGAGCGAGCCGTCGGGAGCGAACTCGAGGTCGACCGGGCGGTAATTCGGGTTGTTGCCGGAAACGAGATCGCCGGCGAGCGAGCCGAGGAAGCCCGCGCCGTCATCCTTCACCGAGGCGAGGCTGATGCCGAGGAACCCGATGCTGTTGCAGATCATGAACTGCCCCTGCAGGTGGTCGGGAAAGTGGCGCGACGAGACGAACTCCGAGCCGGAGGTCGGGCGCGAACGCTTCGGGACGAAGGTCCGCGTCTTCGTGATCTCGATGCCGTAGGGCATCTTCGCCGA
>JBJTCH010000041.1:0-11586 GCA_046091745.1 Opitutaceae bacterium | reverse complement strand
CCGCCCAGAAGGGCCACATGCTGTGGACGAAGAAGGAGTACCAAGACTTCGTGATCGAGTTCGACGCCCGCTGGAAGGGCACCACGCCCCGCGGCGTCGACACCGGGGTTGAGATGCGCAAGCCGCACCTCCAGCTGCAGCTCGGCGTCTCGGGCAGTCTGCGCGTCGACATGACCGGCTCGTTCTACACCGGCGGCAAACCCGCCTACCCCGAGGCCGGCCAGGCGAAGAACGCCAAGGAGCTGCTGCGCCCCGAGGGCGAGTGGAACACCTTCCGCATCCAGGCCAAGGGCGACACCTTCACCTGCTGGATCAACGGCAAGAAGGCCTCGGAGTACACCGACAAGAAGTTCAACGGCGCCGCCCCGCTCGGCCTGCAAATCCACGGAAACGTCGTGATGAAGTGCGAGTACCGGAACATCCGGATCGCGGAGCTCTGAGGGGCCGCCGGGACACCCGGCGGGGTCGGGTTTTGGACACCGAGCACACCGAGAACAGTTCCGAGGCCACGGAGTTTTCGGTGAGGAATGAGGTAAGCCGGGAGGCCGGGAGCGGAGCCGGGCTGATCTGGAAATCAGGAACGCGGGAACGGGCCGCGGCTTTCACGACTTCGCGGAGGAAGCGGGCTCGATGTAGCCGCGGGTGATCCCGCGGAACGTTTTGTGCGGTTGAATCATGCCGCTTCATTTTTGCCCGCACCGACGTGACAAGGGCGGGCGTACGCAGTACGGAAAATTGTCCACCGCACCACCTCCCGCGGCTTCCTCCGTTCACGCGTCCCCCATCCATCCCCCGTTCCGATGAGCATACCCCGCCGTCTTGTCCCGCTGTTTCTCTTCGCGCTCGCCAACGTGTTCGCGGCGGAGGCGCCGCCCGACGCGGTGTTCGTCGGCGGCAAGGTGCTCACGGTCGACGCGGGATTCTCCCTCAAGGAGGCTTTCGCGGTGCGCGACGGGCGGGTCGTCGCCACCGGCACCTCCGCGGTGATCCGCGCGCTGGCGGCGCCCGGGCGCACGCAGGTGCATGAGCTGGGCGGGCGCATGGCGCTGCCCGGGTTGATCGACTCGCATGTGCACGCGCCGGCCGCGGCGATGTTCGAGCACGACCACGAGGTGCCCGACATGGAGACGATCGCCGACGTGCTCGCCTACATCGCGGCCCGGGCGCGGGTCGTGCCGGCGGGCCAGTGGATCCAGACCTCGCAGGTGTTCATCACCCGGCTGAAGGAGTCGCGTTATCCCACGCGGGCCGAGCTCGACGCCGCGGCGCCGTCGCACCCGGTGAGTTTCCGCACCGGACCGGACAACATGCTGAACTCGCTCGCGCTGAAGAAGTGCGGGTTCGACCGGAATTTCACGGTGACCGACGGCGGGCCGGGACTGCTGGAGAAGGACGCGGCCGGCGAACCCACCGGCCTGGCGCGCGGCCTGCAGCGCTTCATCCGCACGCCGGGTCCGCGCGCCGCGACCGAGGCCGAGCAGCAGGCGCGGCTGAAGACGCTGCTCCGCGACTACAACCGCAGCGGTTTCACGACCGTGGCTGACCGCGGCGCCAGCGTGGGATCGGTCGCGCAATACGGACGCCTCCGCGCGCAGAACGCCCTCACGACGCGTGTGGCGCTGTCGCAGACGTTCCCGACGGTCGGGAGCCTCGATTCGATCCTCACGGCGATCGACCAGATCGCGGAGAGCCCCTGGCGCGGCGACGACCCCTGGCTGCGGATGATCGGCACCAAGATCTGGCTCGACGGCGGGATGCTCACGGGGAGCGCGTACATGGTGAAGCCGTGGGGTCGGAACGAGAACTACGGCATCCGCGACGACACGTACCGCGGCGTCCTCAACGTGCCCGGCGACCGCCTGCGCGCGATGATCCGCCGCGTGGCCGGCCACGGGATGCAGTTCACCGCGCATACCGTCGGCGACGGCGCGAGCGAGGAACTGCTCGCCGCCTACGCGGACATCGACCGCGAGCGCCCGATGCGCGACCTGCGTCCGTGCATCTCCCACTCCAACTTCATGACTCCGGAAACCGTGGCGGCCGCGGCGCGCCTGGGCGTGGTGATGGATATCCAGCCGATCTGGCTGTACCTCGACACCCGCACGCTGGTGGCTCAGTTCGGCTACGAGCGCCTGCGGTGGTTCCAGCCTTTGCGCAGCATCCTCGCGGCGGGCGGCGTGGCGGGTGGCGGATCCGACCACATGCTCAAGATCGGCGACCTGCGCGCGATCAATCCGTACAACCCGTTCCTCGGCATGTGGACGACGATCACGCGCCGCGCCAAGTGGCACGATGGCCGGCTGCATCCCGAGGAGGCTCTCACGCGCCGGCAGGCGATCGAATTTTACACGCGCCTTAACGCGCAGGTGATCCGCTGGGAAAAAGAGATCGGCTCGCTCGAGCCCGGGAAGCGCGCCGACTTCATCATCGTCGACCGCGACCTGCTGGAGTGTCCCGAGGACGACCTGCGCGCGACGCGAGTGCTCGAGACCTGGGTCGACGGCCGGCGCGTGCACGGGCCCTGAGTTCCCGCGCGCTGCCCCCTGTTTCGGGTATGCGGGGTCGTGGACGCTCGGCGGTGGCGCGGGCGGAGTGGCCGCATGCCCACGCGCCCGCTTCGCCACGTCACCAGCCTTCTTCTTTCCGCCGGATTCGCGCTCAACGCGGCTGAACCGGCTCCCGATGTCCGCGCGGAAATCCGCGGATTGCGCGTGGAGATCGCGCGCCATGACGAACTGTACCACCGCCAGGGGAAAACCGAGATTTCCGATGCCGACTACGACGCGCTGCGGGCGCGGTTGGCGGAGCGGGAGGACGAGCATCCCGCCGCGGCGCTCGCCGCCGGCGCCGAATTACCACCGGTACCGGACGACCGCTCCGGCGGGCGGCCCGAGCACGCGCACCACGCGCCGATGCTCAGCCTCACGAAGGTGCGCACGCCGGCCGAGGTGCGGGCGTTCCACGAGCGGTTGGCGCGGCGCTTCGGCCGCGAGGACCTCGCGTACGTCGTCGAACCCAAGTACGACGGCATCGCGGTCAGCCTCACCTACGAGCGCGGGCGCCTCGTGCGAGCGCTCACCCGCGGTAACGGCCGCACGGGCGAGGATATCACAGCGCGGGTGAGGAACATCAAAGGCGTGCCGGCGCGGTTGCGCGGCGACGAAATTCCCGCGCGAATCGAGATCCGCGGCGAGCTGCACGTGCCTTTCGCCGAGTTCGCGCGGATCAACACGGCGCGCGTTGCCGCTGGACTCGAGCCCTACGCGAACCCGCGGGCGCTCGCCGCCGGTCTGGCACGCCGGACGGAGGAGCTCTCGGCCGAGGAGGTGGCCGCGCTGCGGCTCGTTTGTTTCGGCGTCGGCGGGTGCGAGCCGGATACGATGTTGCCCGGCTTTCAAAGCGAGCTGGCGGCACGCCTCCGAACCTGGGGGTTGGCCGCGATCGAGCACGCTTGGCGAGCGACGGGCGGCGGGGAGCTGGGGAAGGCCGTCGATGCCGCCCGCGACGCCCGGGCCGGGCTGCCCTTTCCGACCGACGGCGCGGTGGTGAAAATCGACTCGCGCGCCCTGCAGGCGGCGGCCGGGGAGGGGGCGGACGCGCCGCGTTGGGCCGTCGCGTGCAAGTTCGCTCCCGAGGGTGCGGAAACGCGACTGCTCGCGATCACGGTGCAGGTGGGTCGCACTGGCGCGCTCACGCCGGTGGCGGAGCTGGCGCCCGTCGAGGTCGGCGGCGGGGTGGTTTCGCGCGCCACGCTGCACAGTCCGGCCGTCCTGGCGCGGCTCGACGCGCGCGTGGGCGACACGGTTCGTGTCGAGCGGGCCGGCGACGTCGTGCCGGCGATCGCGGGGGTGAATCTCGAACGGCGTCCGGCGGACGCGCGGCCGTTTGTGTTTCCGAACGATTGTCCTGAGTGCGGAACCGCGGTCATCGCCGACGCTGGCCGCGCTTCCTTGCGATGTCCGTCGGATTCATGTCCGGAGCGACTTCGGCGTCGCATCGGCCATTTCGCCTCGAAGGCCGGCGTCGGCATCGAGGGCCTCGGGCCGGTGCTGATCGACGGCCTGATTGCGCGCGGAGCGGTCCGTGAACCGGCGGATCTCTACGTGCTGCGGCGCGAGGATCTCGTGCCGGCGGGCGCGGGGGCGGGAAAATCCGCCGATCTCATCCTGGCCGCGATCGCGCGCTCCCGCTCCGCGGAGACGTGGCGTTTTATCGCGGGGCTCGGGGTGTCCGGCATCGGAGCGGCGGCGGCGCGCGACCTGGTTCGCAGGCACGGCACGCTGGAGGCGATCGCGGAGGCGGAACCGCGGTTGCGGGAGCCGCTCGTTGCCCTGATGCGCGCCGGCGTGAAACCCGCGACGATCGCGAACCCCGCGGGGGCGTTGCAGGATAAGACGTTGGTTCTCACCGGAGCGCTCGCCGGTTTCACGCGGGCGGAGGCAACCGCGCGCGTCGAGGCGGCGGGCGGTCGGGTCGCGGGCTCGGTGGGTCGCGGCACGGACTATCTCGTCGCCGGGGAAAGTCCGGGCGCGAAACTCGACGAGGCGCGGAAGCGCGGCGTCCCGGTGCTGGGTGAGGAGGAGTTTATCCGCCTGCTCGGAGGAAACTGACATGATCTCCTGTGATCCCTTCGGGGCGGCCGCGCTCGCGCAGCTTGAGATCAACCGGCTCACCGCCCGGCTCACGGTCATCTGCCTCGACCTGCACCACGAACTCGGCCCCGGCGCCCCGCGCCGGCTTTACGAGGAGGCGTTGGTCTTCGAGCTCGACTCGGCCGGCATCGGTTCGCGCCGGCGCGTGGAGTGGCTGGTACGCCATCGCGGGGTGCGGCTTAACACCCGGGTGGCGGTCGATCTGCTCGCCGACGAGACCGTCGCGCTGAATCTCACCGCGGCGGGAGATGACCGCCGCACCCGCGAGGGTTGCCTGCGGGTCTTCGTGCGAAGCTCCGGAATTCCGCTCGGCTTGCTCGTTGATATCCAGACCGCGCGTCCCGACCGGGTGGTGTCCACGGTCTTGCCCGAGCGGTGTAGCTTACCATCGGGGATCGGCTGACGGGGCGTACTCCGACCCAAGCAATGGCATTGCGCGCCCCAAAGCGATGGCGACACTGGGTGGCCGTGTCAGCTCCCTCGAATTCGCATAACTGGACGTTCTTCCGCACCGGCGGCCTCGATCAGGTCGCCCTCACTTCCGGCGCCGACCTGCTTGGACTCGAGCACCTCGACCAGAAACTCTGGGTGGCGCTGTCCTGCCCCGTGAAGGGGCTGGAGCTCGACGAGAAAACCCTCGCGCTCATCGACACCGACGGCGACGGCCGCGTGCGCGTCCCCGAGGTGATCGCCGCCATCAAGTGGGCCGCCGTCCGCCTGAAGGACGCCGGTGCGCTGCTCGCCGGAACCGATGGGCTGCCGGTGGACGCGATCAATCCCGACACCCCCGAGGGCCGCGCCGCGGCGGATTGCGCCCGGGCGGTTATCGCGCAGCTCGGGCGACCCGCTCCCGGAGTCATCACGGTCGCGGAAGCCGCCGACGCGGCGAAGCTGCTGGCCGCCACTCCCTACAACGGCGACGGGGTGATCATGCCGCAGGCTGCGGAGGACGAGGAGACCAATCAGGTCATCACCGACATCATCGCCTGCCTGGGTGGCACGTCGGATCGCGGAGGCGCCGCGGGGGTCACGCGCGAGCAGATCGCGGCCTTTCACGATGAGCTCGCCGCGTTCGCCGCCTGGGCGGCCAAGGAGGGCGAGGCCTCGCCTCTCGGCGCGGCGACCGGAGCGGCCGCCGCCGCGGTTTCCGCCGTGCGCGCCAAGGTCGATGATTACTTCGCGCGTTGCCGGCTCGCCGCGTACGACGCGCGTGCGTTGGCGGCGTTGAACCGCTCTGAAAACGAGTACCTCGCTCTCGCCGCCCGCGACCTGAAGATCACCAACGAGGAGGTCTCGGGTTTCCCGTTGGCGCGCATCGAGGCCGCCCGGCCGCCGCCGCTTTCCGGCGACGTCAATCCCGCATGGTCAGCGGCGCTGGCGGCGCTCCGCTCCGCGGCCGTCGAGCCTCTGCTCGGCGGTGCCCGCGCGACCCTCACGGAAGCCGACTGGGCGGCGGTGCAGGCGCGCCTTGCGCCCTATGTGGCCTGGTTCGCCACGAAGCCCGCGAACCGGGTGGAAAAACTCGGCGCCGCCCGCGCCAAGGCGATCCTCGCTTCCGGCGCCCGCGCCCGGCTCGACGTCCTCATCGAGCGTGATCTTTCCGCGGCGCCTTATTTCGCGGCGCTTTCCTCGGTGGAAAAACTGGCGCGCCTGCACCGCGACTTCCGGTCGCTGCTCTGCAATTTCGTCAACTTCGCCGACTTCTACTCGCGCGACCGCTGGGCGGTCTTCCAGGCGGGTACGCTCTATCTCGACGGTCGCTCCACCGAGCTCTGCGTGCGCGTCGACGGACCCAGCCCGCTCGCCGCCTCGAGCAAGACCTACCTCGCCTACTGCGCCTGCACCCGCGCGGGGTCGGCCCCCATCACGCTCGCCGCCGCCTTCACGCAGGGCGACAGCGACTTTCTCGGGGCCGGTCGCCGCGGTATCTTCTACGACCGCCAGGGCCGCGACTGGGACGCGGTCGTGACCAGCGTCATCGATAACCCGATCAGCGTGCGGCAGGCCTTCTGGGCGCCGTACAAGAAATTCGTGCGGCTGATCGAGGAGCAGATCGCCAAGCGCGCCGCCGCCGCCGAGGCGGAGTCGGGCGCCAAGGTCGCCGCCGCGGCCGAGAAGACGGCCAACGCCGACAAGGCCAAGCCGGCCGAGCCGAAGAAGTTCGACCTCGCGCTCATCACCGGAATCGGCGTCGCCCTCGGTTCGATCGGCGGCTTCCTCGCCGCGATCTTCTCCAACTTCGTGAGCCTCGGCTTCTGGATGCCCTTCGGGCTGGTCGGCATCATGCTGCTCATCTCCGGCCCCTCCATGCTCATCGCGTGGTTGAAGCTCCGCCAGCGCACCCTCGGTCCGATCCTCGAGGGCAACGGCTGGGCGGTTAACGGCCGCGTGCGCATCAACATCCCGCTTGGCTCCGCCCTGACCGACGTGGCGGCGCTGCCAGCCGGCGCGCGCCGCTCGCTCGACGACCCGTACGAGGCTCGCGAGGCCGCGAGCCGTCGCCGCCGCATGCTGTTCTGGATGATCGTGCTTGGGATCGCGGCGGCCGCCGTCTTCACGCGTTGGAAACAGCAGAAGACCGGACGCTACTTCTGGCAGCCCGCGGCGGCCTCTGCTCCGGCTCAGCCGCCTCCCGCGAAAAACTAAACCACTCTCGGCCGGGCCGGACTTCCCGGCCGGAGGGTTATTTCTTTTTCGGCGCCGGCTCCGGCCGCGGCAGGCCCGGCGGCAGCACCTTGCCCAACGCGTGGTCGTCCGGCGTGAGGCCGCGGCGAAAGCCTTTGAACGCGTAAGGCGCCGGTTCGTACGGGTCGACGTAGCGCACATCCGTCCGCGCCGGGATCTCGACGCCAAAGCCCGCGAGCACGGCGTTCACGACCAGGCGGCGCAGGCCCTCGTTGGCGAGATCGGTGGCCGCGCCCATCGTCGTGCAGAAAACGCGGTTGGTGGTGCCGTTCGCGTTGCGGTTCACGCGGGTCCACGCGATCGGCATCATCGGGTCGTTGATGCCCTGCTCGATGTTGTCGGCCTTGCGCACTTTTCGCTGCTTGGTGTCGGGCGGATCGTCGGGACGCATGCCCGCGAGCACCTGCCCGCGCGCGAGGATGCGTGAGTCCGCGACGGGATGGGTCTCATAAACACCGGAGTCGCCGAAGATCTCACCCACGCCGCGGAGCAGCGGATCTTTCTCCGCGCCGGGCTCGATGACACCGCGGGTCGCGCCGCGGCGGTTGGCGCCCCAATGGCTCACCCAGTTTTCACCCAGCACGTTCCGCCCGAAGTCGTTGAAATGCCGGTACGCGGTCGGATGACCCGCCGGAAACCGGAACGCGTGCGTGCTCGTGCGGAGCGCGGTGATCGGCACCCCGCGGTCGACCGCGGCCGCGAGGCGGCGCATCGCGGCGTCCGGCCATTGGCGAAAACGCAGCGCCATCACGATGCCGTCGGCGCTATCGAGCGCCTCGGAGCCCGGCACGCCGGCATTGTTGTCGGGGTTGATCGTTCCGTCGGGATCGAGCGCGAACAGCACGGTGCAGCGGAATCCGTGGCGCTGGCTGAGGATCTTCGCGAGCATGGGCAACCCCTCTTCGCCGCGGTATTCCTCGTCGCCGGTGAGGAACACGAGGTGGCGGCCGGCGCCCGGACCCGGACCGGCCGGGTATGAGATGGAAGGGGAGGCGGCGCGGGCGCCGGCGGACGCGAGCGCGGCGAAGGCGAGCAGCAGGGCGGGGAAAACGCGGGGTGGGCGCATGCGGCGTTGGGGCGCGGCGACGCGCGGCGCGTCAACGCCGCGACGCCGGACATTGCGGACGACGCGCGGGCGCCACTCAATCCGCCGCATCCGCATGTCGCGCCATCCCGACGGGCCGCCGGCCTCCCACGGTGAAATCATCCACACGGCGCGTCGCGCGCTGCTGGTCGAGCTGGGGCTCGAAGAGACGGAAACAGGCCGCGCCTTTCTCGCCGAGCCGGCGGGTCCGCGGACGCGGTTGCACGGGGTGCGCGCGGCTTTCGCGCGTTTCGCGGCGGGGCGGCTGACGGAGGCCGACGCCCGCGTGGTTTTCGGCGGCTACCGGGACAACGCCGACGAGGTGACGCTCGAGGTTCCGGCGACCGTGGAGTTGCGCGAAGGCATCGCGGCTCCGGTCCGCGCGGCGGTGACGCTCCCGCTCGTGCAATTGGCGGCCGACCTCGGCCGGGCGGGTGCCGCGGGCGCGGCCGCCGGGTTGCTGGCGCGGCGGCATCCGGCGGCGCGCGAAGTGGAGCGGCGGTTGCGTGCGAGCCCGCCCGGGCACGAAGGCTGGACGGTGCTGGCTGCGGAGGATGTCGCGCACGCTTTCGCGGCGAATCCGCCGCGGCTCGACGACCGCCGCGACCTTCGCCACCGCATCCGGCTCGCGTGCGCGCACGCGGCCGATCGCTCGCTCATCGCGGGGCTGGCGGAGCGCAATCCGGGCTTTCTCGACTACCTGCAGTGCTTCCCGGCCGCCCGCTCGCTTCGCCGCCGGGTGGTGGCCTGGCTCGGACCGACCAATTCCGGCAAGACCCACCGCGCGCTGCGGGCGCTGGCGGCGGCGCCGAGCGGGATGTACCTCGGCCCGCTCCGTTTGCTGGCGTTGGAGCAACGCGACCGCCTCACCGAGCTTGGCACGCCGTGCTCGCTCATCACCGGTGAGGAGCGCGTGGAGGCCTCGCCGACGCACTCGTCGCGCACCGTGGAGATGGCCGACTTCTCGCGGAAGTTCGCGGTCTGCGTGCTCGACGAGATGCAGCTCGCGTTCGATCGCGACCGCGGCTGGGCGTGGGTCGCCGCTTACTGCGGCGTCGCGGCGGAGACGCTGGTCGTCACGGGGCCGCGGTCCTCGGAACCGGTGATCCGGCGGTTGGCGGAGTTGTGCGGCGACGAGGTCGAGGTGCACCCGCTGGAGCGCCTCGGCACGCTCGCGTACGAGGGCGTCCTCGATTGGCGGAGCGTGCCGCCGCGTTCGGCGGTGATCGGTTTTTCCCGGCCGCTCGTGCTGGAGCTGAAGGCGATGTTCGAGTCGCTCGGCCAGCGCGTGGCCGTGATCTACGGCGGGCTTTCCCCGGAGGTACGGCGTGAGGAGGCGCGACGTTTCCGCGAAGGCGAGGCTGACATCGTCTGCGCGACCGACGCGATCGGGCTGGGGCTGAACCTGCCGCTGGACCGCGTGGTGTTTTACGAGACCGACAAGTTCGACGGCCGGGAGACACGCCGCCTCGAAGCCGGGGAACTGCTGCAGATCGGCGGGCGCGCCGGGCGCGGACCGGGGTCGGCGGGCTGGGTGGCGGCGTTTTCGGCCCGCGACGGCCAGCGGATCGCGGAGGCGCTGGCGGCGCCGCAGCCCACACCGACGCCGGATCGTTTGCCGGCGGCGCCCACGCCGATGCATATCCGCGCGATTGCGGCGCACCTGGGACTCGACCGCCTCGGGCCGATCCTGGAATTCTTCCGCACGCGCCTGACGTTTTCCGGCGGAACGTTTTTCCCCGAGGTGCAGCCCGGGGTCGTCGCCGCGGCGGAGCTGGCCGATGCCTGCGCGGGCGGTCTGCCGGTCGAGACGCGGCACACGCTCGCCTGCACCCCGGTCGATCTGAACGACCACCACGCGCACAACCTCTTCGCCGACTGGCTGGAGGCGATCGCGGCCGGCGGGCGGGTTGCCTTCCCGCGGCGCCTCGACGGCAGCGGCGGGCTGGATTCGCTCGAGGACACGCTGAAGCTGATCACGGTCTACCGCTGGCTGGCGCAGAAATTCCCGACGCAGTTCACCGATCTCGCGCGCGTCGAGGCGCTGCGGCGGGAACTCACGGAGCAGACGCAGGCGATCCTCCGCCGTAATTGGGCGCAGCACGGACTCGCGCGGCGCGAGTGCCGGCGTTGCGGACGCGCGTTGCTGCCCAGCTCCGGCTACCGCTTCTGCCGCGAGTGCCACGCGGCCGGCCGCGATTGAAGCGTCGTTCAGGATGCCTGGCGTGGGAGCCGAGAGGCTTTTCCGAACAGCTCCGCGAAGGGGACAACCACGGATGGACACGGATCGAAACGGAGAAATGCGGTTCGTCTGTAGCCGGAGTCGCCGACCCCGGACCATGCCGGCGATCGGACGGCGAAAGGCCTTTCGGGGCGACGAACTTCAGGATGATCTGCGCGCGGTGATGGTCAGACGGAAGAAAGTGCCCGCTACTTGGTGCGCAATCCAACCTGAAGCCAGGTCGCCGTTGTAGTGCGGCGATCGTGTCGCATGGTCGGGGCCGTGAACACCGCCGCCTCGTTCACGCCTGACCTCCGCGGCGGCGTGAGCACGCCCCTCGACCGATGAGCCCCGCGTTCATCGAATGGTTCAGCTACGGTGCGTCCGTGGTCGTGGGACTCTCGCTGCTGATGACCTCGGTGGTGCGCCTCCGGTGGATCAATCTCGCGGGTTCGCTGCTGTTCACGGCGTATGGTCTGCTGATCAGCGCCTATCCCGTGGCGCGGCTGAACTTCTCGATCGCGCTGATCAACGTCTGGCACCTCGCGCGGATTCACCGCCGGCGGGACCGGCTGGTCGTGGTGCCGACCGAGCCCGATAATCCCGTGATCGCCGAGTTCCTGCGCCACCATCGAGAGGGGATCCGAAGTTTCTTCCCCGGGTTTCCGTCGGGTGCGGACGCGGCCGATGTCGCCCTGCTCACTTTGCGCGACGCCCAGCTGGCCGGCGTGATCCTTGGCCGGAAAACCGCCCCGGGCACGCTGGTCGTGACGCTCGACCACGTGGCGCCCGAGTACCGCGACTTCAAGGTCGGCCGCCACGTCTTCATCGAGGACCCGTCGGTGTGGCGCGGATTGGGTGTGGACCGAGTGGCGGCCGAGGCGCCGACGCCCGCGCATCGTGATTATCTGGAGCGGATCGGCTTCAAGCCGGGGGAAGTTTCA
>JBJTCH010000040.1:0-15493 GCA_046091745.1 Opitutaceae bacterium | reverse complement strand
CTCGGCAAGGACTTCCTGGTCACGTTCCACACCGCGCCGCTGCGCTCGGTGACGACCCTGACGGAGCGCATTGTGAACCACGTCGGCGTGGGTCCCCGCGGCCCCGACCGCGTCGCGCACACCCTGATCGACCTGCTGGTCGACAATTACGCGCCTGTGATCGAGGAGCTCCGCGCGGAGCTCGAGGACCTGGAGGAGCACGTGCTCGCCAAGGAATCGGTGCACAAGACCCTCGTGAACGAGATGCTCCACGTACGCGGCGACTTCACCCACCTGCGCACGATCGTGCGGCCCCAGCGCGACGTGATCGAGCGGCTGGCGCGGGGTGACAGCAAAATGATCCGCCCGAAGCTGCTGCCCTACTTCCGCGACCTGCGCGACAACCTCGCCCGGCTCGAGGACACCGCCGCAGGCTACCACGAGCGGCTGCTCATGGCCTTTGACATTTACCTCAACAAGGCCGCCTTCGAGGCGAACGAGGGCATCAAGTTCCTCACCGCGATCACGGCCGTCACCATCCCGGTGATGGTCGTCGGCACGTGGTTCGGGATGAACTTCAAATCGATGCCCGAGCTGGAGAACGGCTACCCGTGGGCCCTGGCGTTCACCGTGGTGACGACGATCCTGATGGTGATTTATCTGCGGAAGAAACGCTGGTTCTGATCCCCCGGGCGCGGCGGCCACCCGCACCGCCCGGCTCATTTCATTTCGCCCCGTCGGACGCGGGCGCGATCAACCCCCTACCCCATGACCTGGTCCCAGAATTACGCCCCGCTCGGCGGGCTCGCTCTCTCCACCGTGGTGGCCGCTCTGCCGGTGGTCGTGCTCCTCGGCCTGCTCGCCTTCTGGCACGTCCGCGCGCACCTCGCCGCGATGGCCGCCCTCGCGCTCGCGCTGCTGACCGCGATCGTCGCCTACGGCATGCCCGCCCCGCTCGCGCTCGCCGCCGCCGGCTACGGCGCCGCCTTCGGACTCCTCCCGATCGGCTGGCTCATTCTCAACGCGATCTTCATCTACCAGCTCTCGGTAGAGACCGGACAATTCAAGGTCCTGCAAAACCAAGTGGCCGGCGTCTCTGGCGACCGCCGCATCCAGGCGCTGCTGATCGCGTTCTCTTTCGGCGCGTTCATCGAGGGCGCCGCCGGCTTCGGAGCGCCGGTCGCCATTTCCGGCGCACTGATGATCGGACTCGGCTTCCGTCCGCTCGAAGCCGCCAAACTCGCCCTGATCGGCAACACCGCGCCGGTCGCGTTCGGTTCACTCGGAACTCCGCTCGTCACGCTCGCCCCGCTCACCGGGCTCGACGTGCTCGACCTCAGCGCGATGGTCGGCCGCCAGCTGCCGTTCTTCTCCCTCATCGTACCCTTCTGGCTCGTCGCTGCCCAAGCCGGCTGGCGCGGAATGATCGCCGTCTGGCCCGCCTGCCTCGTGGCCGGCGGGAGCTTCGGCCTCGTGCAATTCCTCGTAAGCAACCTCCACGGGCCGTGGTTGGTCGACATCGTCGCCGGCGCCGCCTCGCTGCTCGCCGTCGTGGTGCTCATGCGCTTCTGGCGACCCGCGGAGGAGCAGGCCAATCCGGCGGCCGGGACCGACACCACAACTCCCGCGACCGGCCCGAAGTGGAAGGCCTGGGCTCCTTGGATCCTGCTCTCGGCGTTCGTGTTCCTGTGGGGTCTGCCGTCGATGAAATCCGCCCTCAACGGCTGGTTCGCGCCGCAGATCCCCGTGCCCGTCCTGCACAACGCCGTCCTGAAGGTCCCGCCCGTCGCGCCGGCGCCAACCGCGGAAAAAGCGGTGTTCAGCCTGAACCTGCTCTCCGCCACCGGCACCGCCCTGCTGCTCGCCGCCATCGCGTCGGCCGTCGTCCTCGGCGTCGGTGCACGCCGCGCGGTCGTCATCTACGGACAGACGCTCCTGCGGGTCCGCGTCTCGCTGCTGACGATCGCCGTCATGATGGCCCTCGGCTTCACCACCCGCTACAGCGGCACCGACACCACGATGGGCCTCGCGATGGCCGGTACCGGCTGGCTGTTCCCGTTTTTCTCGCCGCTCATCGGCTGGCTCGGAGTCGCCCTTACCGGCAGCGACACATCCTCCAATGTCCTGTTCGGCAACCTGCAGAAGGTGACCGCCGAGCAGCTCGGCTTTTCACCGGTGCTGATGTGCGCCTCCAACAGTTCCGGCGGCGTGATGGGCAAGATGATCGACGCCCAGAGCATCGTCGTCGCGAGCGTGGCGACCGGCGGACACCCCGAAAGCCCTTCGGCCGGCACAATCCTCCGCGCCGTATTCTGGCACAGCATCGCCCTCGCGCTCCTCGTCGGGGTGCTCGTCATGCTCCAGGCCTACGTCTGGCCCGGCATGGTTCCCGGCTCCCGCTGAACGTCCTGAATTTCCCGATCCGTCATGGACCGAAACACCACCCCGCTGCTCTCCCTCATCCTCACTCTGGTTTTCCTGACCCTGTCGCCGGCCGGCGCCCAGATCGGCGCGCCGGGACGCGTGACCGGACGCATCTTCAACCCGGCCACCGGCGAATTCGTGCGCAACGCCGAGATCGCCGTCGAGGGCACCAACATCGTGGCATTCTCGGGCGACGACGGCTCGTACGCGCTGCCGAACGTGCCGGCCGGCGACATCACCGTCTCCGTGACCTACACCGGCTACGACCGCGCCACCGCCAGGCTCACCCTCGCCGCAGGCGCCGCCGTCGTCCGCGACTTCGAGCTCAAGGGCTCCACGTTCGGACCGACCGCGAAAAGCGCCGCCGGCGAGGTCGTGCGGCTCGACAAATTCGTCGTGTCCAACGAGCGCGAGGGCAACGCCAAGGCCATCATGGAACAGCGCGCCGCGCTCAACATGAAGAGCGTGGTCGCCTCCGATAACTTCGGCGACGTCACCGGCGGCAACATCGGCGAGTTCATGAAGTACCTCCCCGGCGTGGTGATCGACTACAACAACGCCGACGCCCGCGCGGTGCGCATCAGCGGCCTCGATCCGAAGTACGCCGCGGTGAGCATCGACGGCATGCGCATGGCCAGCGCGGCCTCGGCGACCTTCGGCGCCACCACGCGGCAATTCGAGTTCGAGCAGGCCTCGATCTCGAGCGTGGAGTCGATCGAGCTCAACAAGACGCTCACCGCGAGCATGGACGCCGACGCCCCCGCGGGCAGCCTGAACCTCCGCAGCCGCAACGCGTTCGACCGCAAGGGCCGCGAGATCACCGTCGCCGCCACCGTCAGCGCCAACCCCTACGACTTCACCCTGAGCCGCACCCCGGGTCCCGGCGACGGCGTGCACCGCAAGATCCGCCCCGGCGCCGTGTTCACCTACTCGGAGTCGTTCAACCAACGCTTCGGCGTCCAGCTCAGCCTCTCCGCCAACCAGCTCTACAATGAGCAGGCCATCCTCAACCAGACGATCGACACCTCCAGCGCCACCCGCGGTCCGGTCATCAACACCCTCGCCTTCCGCGACAACCCCAAGATCACCTCGCGTTCCGCCATCGGGCTCAACCTCGACTACAAGGTCACGCCCGAGCTGGTCGTCGCCCTGCGCACGTCCGGCTCGCATTTCCGCGACGAGATCAACTCCCGCGTGCTCACGTTCCGCGCCGCCAGCGCGCAGATCGACCCGAGCTCGACGCTCACCTATCTCCTCGCACAGCCGACCGCGAACACCACCACCCGACTAGAGTCCGCCATGGGACACAGCGACAAGTGGAACGACACCGTCGCCTTCGCCCCGAAGGTGGAATACAAGCGCCGCGACCTCACCCTCACCGCGGCCGGCGGCTACTCCCGCAGCACCACCCATTACGAGGACCGCCGGAGCGGTTACTGGGCTTCCACCAATAACTGGATCACCCGCATGAGCTGGAGCGCGCGGCGCAGCAGCTCCACCTCGCCGGACTGGCAGTTCACCCGCGTCTCCGGCCCCGATTGGTCCGATCCCGCCAGCTACAACCGCTCCGACGCCAACCCCAACAACATCGGTACGGCCGAGCGTACCGGCCGCAGCCAGGTCTGGTCGGGCGGTCTCGACGCGAAGCAGGTGCTGAACCTCGGGCTGCCCATCACGGTCGGCGCCGGCCTGAAGTCGCGCCTCACCGTCTACGATCTCTGGAAGACCGGCTCGCTCACGTGGACCTACGTCGGGCCCGCGCGGAACCAGCTCGCCCCGGGCACCGTGATGCTCTTCCACCCGCGCACGCCGGGCCTCTACGACCCCAAGCAGGGTGACAACATCGACTCGCTGAACCTGCCCGTGGCGAACGCCACCGCGATGTACGAGCTGTACGGCCAGCACCCCGAGTATTTCACCGAAAACGAGTACGGGAATTACGTGCAGCTCTACACGAGCCCACGCGCCGCCAAGGAGCAGGTCGACGCCGGCTACGTCGAGCTCAACACCCGCTGGAACCAGCTGCGGCTCAACCTCGGCGCCCGCCAGGAGCGCACGCGCACCGTGGGGCGGAATTTCGACCTGCGCCCGGCCGCCCAGGTGCGCGCCGCGGGCTACACCGCCAACACCATCCCCTACGTCACGTACCAGTACCGCGGCTTCGAGCGGAGCAACAAGTACGGCGGCTACGACAACACGTTCTTCAGTGGAGGCGCCAAGTACTCGTTCTCCCGGAACCTCGTGGCCCAGCTCTCCGCCAGCCAGGCCATCGGCCGCCCCGACTACAACAATGTCGCCGGCGCCATCACCATCAACGACACCAACCAGACAATCCGCATCCCCAATCCCGACCTGAAGCCCGAGACGTCCGACAAGTACTTCGCGAGCGTCCAGTACTACATCGAGCCGGCGGGCACCCTCAGCGTGTCGGCCTACCGGCTGAACGTGAAAAACATGGGCCTCGGCCTCGAGACCGTTTCATCCGAGGCCGCCGGCTACGCCGACGACCCGCAATACGCGGGCTACACGTTCCAACGCACCGCCAACGCCGCCGGTACCCGTCGGATCGACGGCACCGAGGTCGAGTACAGCCAGCAACTCGTGTTTCTCCCCGGCTTCGCGCGGGGCTTCAGCGTCTTCGGCTCGATGTCGCGCGCCGCGGCCGACACCGCCGTGACCAACCTGGTCCCCAAGGCCGCGAACGGCGGGCTGCGCTTCAGCAACCACCTTTTCAACGCCCAGCTCCGCTGCACGTGGGCGTCCGCGCGCCTGACGTCGATCAGCGCGACGCAAACCCAGTGGGAGTATGAGCGCGTGATGTTCGACTTCAGCGGCGGTTACAAAATGGGGCGGGCGTACGAGGTGACAATCAGCGGCCGCAACATCGCCAACTCGCCGATCCGTGGTTACGTGAACGAACCGCGCCTGATGCGCGCCAACCAATACTACGGGGCCGTCTGGACGCTCGGCCTGCGCGGCCGGTTCTGATCACGAGGACCCGCCGCGGGCCGGCTCCGGCGGGTCACTCCCCGATCACCGTCACGATCACCTCGCGGGTGTGGGGCGCGCGGCGGTGTTCCCAGAGGAAAATACCCTGCCAGGTGCCGAGCAGCATCCGTCCGCCGCCGACCGGCACCGTCTCGCTGGTGCGCGTGAGCGCCATCTTGATGTGCGACGGCATGTCGTCGGGCCCCTCGGCCGTGTGCGTGAAATCCGGATCGTCGGCCGGCACCAGTCGGTCGAGCCAGCGCTCGAGGTCGCGCCGCGCCGAGGGATCGGCGTTCTCCATGATCACCAGCGAACAACTGGTGTGCCGGCAGAAAACGTTCACCAGTCCCTCGCGCACCCCGCTGCGCGCGACTTCGGTGGCGACCCGCGCGGTGAGCTCAAGCAAACCCGCGCCGCGGGTCGGCACGGAAAGGGAAATCCGGTGGACGGCCATGGCCGCGATTCAGCCCGGAATCCGCGGCAGCGCGAGATCGCGCGGAGGCGATCAGAACTTCACGTTCACCGCGGCACCGACGGCGCCCACGCGGCGGATTTGATCGTAAAGCTGCTCCTCGGAAAGGCGGCTGGCCGCGCGCTCCGTGGTGCGCATGGCGTTCTCGACCGAGGGCATCGAGACCATCGCGGTGAGGATTCGTGAGCCGCGGCGATCGGCCGGAGGCGTGATCTGCCGCAGGGGCTCCACCGCCGCTCTAGAAGCCGGCGCCCGCGCTTCCACACGCGTGCCACCGCCCAGCAACGGACCCGACGCAACCGGCTCGGCCGGGGCCATCAGCAGGGAGGATTGCGCCTCGAGGGAAAGCGGCACCGTGCCGACAAAAAGGGAGCGGGATGGCTCAACCTCCGCGGAAGCGAAGGCCGCCGGCGCGGGATTAACCAACGAAGCCGTCGAAGCCACCTCGGTGGCGACCTCGGAAACCGGCACCTGCGCGGCAACCGTGAAACTGGCGGTCGGCGCGGGGCTGGGCATCCGCGCGGACGCAAGCGACTCCACGACGGGAACCAAGGCGGGTTGAGCAGGTGTCAACGCGGCGACGGGAGCACCGGCCGAAACGGACTCGGAGGCGGCGGGACGCCGGCCTTCACGGACGGCGAAAAAACCGAAGGCCAGCGCGACCGCGGCGCCGAGCGGAACCGGATGACGCCGCATGCCGGCGAGCACGCCGCGCAGGGAGAGGGCATGCCACCACGGGCGCTTTTCCACCAACGCGGCCAACTGCTTCGCACGAAGCTGGCGGTCGAAATCCGCCCAGAAAGATTCCGGCGGGCGCTCCGCGCGCTTCAACTGCAGCAGGTCCTCCACCGAAACCGGGCGTTTGCCGTCGCGATTCATCGGCGAATGTAGGGCTGCAACTCCGCTTGCAGAAGGTGCTTCGCGTAATGGAGACGGGAACGCACGGTGCCCACGGAGCAACCCATGATGTCGGCGATCTCCTGGTGGCCGAGGCCTTCGATTTCGAACAAAGTCACCACAGTGCGATGCTTGATAGACAGTTTTTGCATCGCATCGTTCAATTTTTCCTGAAGTTCGCGGACGTAGGAATCCCGCTCCGCCCCCGACGTATCTGTCAGCGCATCAACGATTTCCTTGGCTACCGGCTCGTCGGAATCGATCCGCTCGAGGCTGAAAAACGACCTCAGACGCGCTTTCCGGAGATGGGTGAACGTGGAATTCACCGCGATTCGGTAGAGCCACGTGAAGAACGAGGACTGCCCTTGGAAGCGGTGGATGGACTGGAACGCCTTGATGAAGGTGTCCTGCGTGAGGTCGGCCGCGTCCTCCCGATTCGAGCACAGGTTGTAGACGATCCCAAAAACCCGCTCCCGGTAGCGCCGGATCAACTCGTCGAAAGCCGCCACATCGCCGGCGTGCACCCGCTTGACGATCGCGAGGTCGGCATCGGCCTCCTGGAGGCGCTCCGGAGTCGCCACCAGCGCCTTGCCCATCACTTTGGCCGCGTCGGTCACAGGAAAAACGAACGCCACGCCACGCCGTGGCGCAAATGGAAAAACGGCTTCAGGCCGCGACGCCGCGCCGGAGCCCGGCCACCTGCGCCCGCAGCACCTCGCCCAATTCCGCCAGACGGCCGGCGCCCGGCTGCGCCGACCAGGGCCGCAAGGCCGAGTCCGCCTTCGCCAACTCGGCCTCAATCTCCGCGGTCACCGCACCGAACACGTCGAGTTCACCCATCTGGCGCAGCCGCAGCTCCAACCGCGCCCCGCCGCCGGTGATCTCGGCCGCGAGTTCGCGCGCCGCCTCGGCGGGCAGACGCTCCATCAACGCGATCAGCGGCAGGGTGAGCTTCCCGCTCGCGAGGTCCGTGCCGAGCGTCTTGCCGATCCGGCCCTCCTCGCCGAAGAAATCCGCCAGGTCATCATAAATTTGATACGCGATGCCCAGATGGCGCCCGAACCGCGCGGCCGCGGACACGTAACCATCCTCGCGCCCCGCGAGGCTCGCGCCGAGGTGACACGAGACGCGGAAAAGCTCCGCCGTCTTCAGGTCGACGATCCGGTGGTAATCGGCGCGCGTGACCGCCAGCGATCCGCGCCGCAGGGTCTGCACGATCTCCCCCGCGCACACGCGGCGGATCGCCTCGGAAACCGCGGAGCAGACCGCCGTCGTGGGAAACTGCGCCGCAAGGTGCAGCGCGTGCGCGAACAGCGCGTCCCCCAGCAAAACCGCCGCCTCAGGGCCGTACTCGCGCATCGCGGTCGGGCGGTTCCGGCGCACGTCGGCCTCGTCCATGATGTCGTCGTGCACGAGACTCGCCAGGTGGACGAGTTCCACCACGGCGGCCGCGCGGACCAATTCGACGGACGCCTTCGCGCCACCGGCTCCGCCGCCGAGGAAGACCAGCGCCGGCCGGATGCGTTTGCCCGAGGTGTCGACGCAGTACTCCACCATCGGCCGGATCTCCGGCTCAAACTCCGCCAGCTGTTCCCGCAGCAGACCATCCAGCGCGGCGAAGGACGGCTCCAGCAGCGAAAAGACCGCGGTGAACGCGTGCGAACGGACGGCGGCGGATTCTGGACGGAGGCTGCACATCGGAACGAGGAAACTAGGCGCGGAAACGGAAATGACCATTCATTCCCGCGGTTTTCCAACTGGAACCGCCGCCCATGATTGGCGGCGGAACGCGTCAGGGAACCTCGTAGACCTCGACGAGCGCGATGCCCGTCGACGTGCCGGCTCCTGTCACCTGCGCGCTGTAGGCACCCGGCGGCAGACTGAGCAGCAACGCGGCGTCGCGACCGCCCGCGGCGAGCGGGAAAGCCCCCACGCGCGAGGCGGCATCGGCGACCAGCGCCGCGTCATTGCCGCTTTCCCAATTATCGTTTTCGCGCACCACGACGTCCGCACCGCGGACGAGCCGCAGCTGCGGATCGGCCAGCGTGCCGGCCACATTGAAGGGAGCACGACCGAGGGTCGGACCCACCGCGCGCACCAGTACCTTCTTCGCGGTGTTACCGCTGACCACAAAGCCCGCGATCAACTGCGCCTGCCCCGCGCCCACCACGCCGCGCGTCGCGACGTTCACTAATTTCTGCGGCGTGAACGGCTGCGCCGCGTCGACGTCGTAAAGCTCCACCAGCGCCACCCCGGTGCCGCCACCCACGCCGGAAACCTGCGCGGTGTACGCGCCCGGCGGAAGCGTCGCCACGATCGCGGCGTCACGGGACGCGAGGTCGAGCGGGAATGCCCCGACCTGACCCGCCGCGGTGACCAGCGCCGCCGTGCCGCTCCAATTGTCGTTCTCCGCCACGAGCGAACCGCCGCCGAAGATCTGCAGTTGCGGGTCGACGAGCACCCCCGTGACTCCGAAAGCCGCGAGCGACGGCCCCACCGCACGCACCAGCACGCGCTTCGGCGTGTCGCCCGCCACCACGAATCCGGCGATGAGGACGTTCGCCGCGGTGCCGACCTGGCCGCGCGTCGAAAGATTACGCAACGCGCCGTCGCTGAACGCCGCACCGGAGGTCAACGCCCCCGAAACCGCGCCACCCGGTCCGCCCGTCAGCGTGCCGTTGAGGAATCCCGTCGCCGGATCGATCCTCGCCACCAAGCGCGTGCCGGTCTGGGTCACGACGGTGAACGCGCCGCGGGTGTCGATCGTCGAGGCCCCGGCATCGCGGAATGTCCCATCCGCGACATACGCCGTGACCGAGCCATCGGGTCCCGCGATCACCGCCAGCAAGCTGTCGGGCCGCCCGCTGATGCCCCCGGTGTAAAGCCCCGGCGGCACCGCCGGCGCCGCGCCCGTCGCGACCGCGCCGATGAACGTGAGTCGACCCGCATCGAGCGTGCCCGTCGCGCCGGTGTCCGAAAGCGTGCCGTTCACCTGCAAGCGGCCCGCCGCATCGGCGAGGACGAAGCCACCCGCGGAATCCACCGGTACCCCGGAGTTGAAATAGACGCGCGCCGGAACGGCTGAGGAAAACGCGATGAGCGTGGCGTGCATGCCGCGCGCGGAGATGACCGCGAAACGTCCGTTTTCACCGCCACCCGCGTAGCTGCCCGCGTAGACCGTATCGCCGCCCTTCAGTCCGGGCGCCAATGCCAGCACGTAAGTCTCGGTCGACAGCGTGCTCGCGCCGGAGTTGTCCACCGCCAGCGCCGTGATCCGGTAAACGCCCTGGGCCGCCGGCGTCCACGCCGCGGCATACGGCGCCGTGGTATCGGCCGCACCGACCGCGATGCCGTTGGCGAAGAACTGCACGCTCGCGATCGTGCCATCGGCGTCGGCCGCCGTGGAGGTGAGATTGGTCGCCGTGCCCGCGCGGACCACCGAACCGGTGCCGGGTGCGGTGACCGTCACCGTCGGGGCGCGGTTCGCGTTCACGGTCACCGTGACCGGCGAGGAAACCGTCACGTTACCCGAGTTGTCGGTCGCCTGGGCCGTAACCGCGTAGGAGCCGGCGGCGCCGGGCACCCACGCCACCGCGAAGGGCGCCGCCGCGGCCGTTCCCACGACGTTGCCATTCGCGAGATAGATCACCGAGGCGACCGTGCCGTCAGGATCCGATGCCACCGCCGAGAGGTTCACCGTGGCGCCACTGTTTACGCTCGTGCCGGCTGGAGGGCTCGAGAGCGCGACGGTCGGCGGACGGTTGCCGTCGACCCGCACGTTGATCGTCGCCGCGGTCGAGGAGGAAAGGCCCGCGCTGTCGGTCGCGACCGCCAGCAGGCTGTAGGTGCCCGTCGCCACGGGCGTCCACGTCGCGGCGTAGGGCGCCGCGGTGTCGGCGGCGCCGAGGCTGGCGCCGTTCACGAAGAACTGGACCTGCGCGATCGGGCCGTTGCCGCCGGACGGAGCGGCCGTGATGGCCACCGGCGTGCCCGCGACGAAGACCGCGGAAGCCGCCGGATTCGTGATCGCGACCGCAGGCGCGGCCACTCCGGAAACCGCGATGTTCACCGCCGCGGTCGCGGTGACATTGCCCGCGTCGTCGGTCGCCTGCGCGGTGAGCGCGTAATTGCCGGCCAGCGGCGGACGCCACGCCACGGTGTAGGGGGCGGCGGAAGCGGATCCAATCGACAGGCCGTTGGCGAAGAACTGCACGGCGGTCACCTTGCCGTCGGCGTCGTTCGCCGCGGCCGCGACGAGCACCGTGTTGCCAAGCGCGTAGGCGCCCACGGAGGGGCTCGTGAGCGCGACCGTCGGCGCCGCGTTCGAGCCGATCGTCACCGTGACCGCGGCACTGGTTCCGATGTTGCCGTTGTTGTCCGTCGCCTGCGCGGTGATCGTGTACGCGCCCGCGGCGCCCGGGGCCCAGGGGGCGGAATACGGGGCCGTCGCATCGGGCGCGCCCAGGGGCAGGCCGTTCACGAGAAATTGCACGGAGGCCACGGTGCCGTCGATGTCCGCCGCGTCGGCGGTGAGGGTCAGGGTCGTCCCGACCACGAACGCGCTGCCGTTGGCCGGGTTGGTGACGGTCACGGTAGGTGCGGCCGAGGCGCCGACGGTGACGGCCACGATCGCCGATTCGGTGACGTTCCCGAGGTTGTCGGTCGCGCGCGCGGTCAGCGCGTAATTACCCGTGGCAGCCGGCGTCCAGGTGGCGGTGTAGGGGAAAGCGGTGTCGGTCGACAGCGAGACCCCGTTCACGAGGAACTGCACGCCGGTGATGAAACCGGAAACCGAAGTGGCGGTCGCGCGCAGGTTGAGCGGAGCGTTGACGCCGATCGTCGCGTTGTTGGCGGGCGTCTCGATCGCCACGGCGGGCGCGGTGCCGCCGCTCACGACGACGGAAAGCGGCGCGCTGGTGGAAACGTTGCCGCCGTTGTCGGTCGCGCGGGCCGTGAGCACGTAGGTTCCGGTGGCGTTGGGCGTGAACGTCACGCCGTAGGGGTACGTGGAGTCGGTGGCGAGTGACACGCCGTTGGCGAAGAACTCGACCTGAGCGACCGTGCCGTCCGCGTCGGCCGCCGCGGCCGTGAACGACACCGGCACGCCCACCGGCAGCGCGGCGCCGGCGGCGGGACTCGTGACGGAAACCGAGGGGGCGCCGGCGCTCACCGCGGCGACGGTGATGTTGACCGCGGCGCTCGGCGTGCGGTTGCCCTGCGAGTCGGTGGCGACGGCGGTGAGCACCACGGTGCCCACACCGGCGGGCTTCCAGGAAAAGGTGTAGGGGAAGCTTTGGTCGACGCCGACCGAGACCCCGTTGGCGAACAACTCGACGGCCGTGATCGCGCCGGTGGCCGCGGAAGCGCTCACGACCACGGCCTGATCCGTACCCGCCGAGATCGTGGCGTTCGAAGGAGGCGTCGCGATCGCGACGTTCGGCGCGGTGCCCGCACTGACGGTGACGACATTGGCGGCGGAAGTGGCCGAGGCGCCGTTGCTGCCGGTGGCGGTCGCGGTGAGCGAGTAGCTGCCCGGCGAGGTCGGTTTCCAGTCGACGACGAACGGGTAGATGCTGGCGGAGCCGACCGCCACGCCGTTGGCCTGGTAGGCGATGCTGGCGATGGAGCCACCCGCAAGGCTCGCCGTGGCGACGAGGGAGTGAGTCGCGTTAACCGCGACGGAGGCGCCGTTCGCCGGGGAAACGAGGGCCACGACGGGCAGCGTCGGACCGGCCCCGCCGCCTCCGCCGCCGGGCACGGTGACTGTGACGGAAACGGAGGCCGACGTGGCCTGCGTGCCGACGCTGTCGGTGGCGACGGCGGTGAGCGTGTAGGCGCCCGCGGCGGGCGGCGTCCACGCGACCGAGTACGGCGCGGTGGTGTCGGCCGCGCCCTGCGCCGCGCCGTTCACGTAGAACTGCACGCTGGCGATCGTGGCGCCCGGGTTGGAGGCCGAGGCGCTGGCGTTGAGCGTGGTGGCGACGCCGGCGGTGAGGGCCGAGGAGGCGGTCGGGCTGGTGATGCCGACGGACGGTGCGGCGTTGATCGTCACGCGCACGTTGGAGGAGACGCCGATGTTGCCGAAGCTGTCGGTGACCAGCGCGCTCAGCGTGTAGGACCCCACCGCGGTCGGCGTCCAGACCGCCGAGTACGGAAACACCGTGCTCGTGCCGAGGCTGGCGCCGTTGACGAAGAACTGGACGCTCGAGACCACGCCGAGCGTCGTCGTCGCGCTGGCCGAGACGCGGATGGCGCTGTTGACGAGGAGCGCGGAACCGTCGCCGGGACTCGTGATGCTCACCGCCGGCGGCGTGGCGGGCGTGACCGACGCGTTGGTGCGGCGGTCGTGGAGGAAGACGTCGCGTACGCCGTTGCTGTCGAGCGGCAGCAGGTTGGTCGCGCCGTAGGCGAAACCGCCGGTGTTGTCGGCTTCGGACGGGAACGCGACGAAGCGGCCGTTGGCGCTGATGACGGGGTAAATGTTGGAAGCCGCGGTACTCGGCGCGCCCAGCACTCCGTTGGTTTGGTAGCCGAAGGGGTTCACGCTGACCATCTGCGTGGCGACATTGCCCGCGACATCGAACGCGCCCGAGCCGCTCACCTGCCGGTCGCGCACGAAGACATCGAGGGCACCGTTCGAATCCTGCAGCTGAGACTGTCCGCTGGTGTCGCCGGTGGTAAGGTTGTTGGCGAGTGAAGCGAACGCCACGTAACGACCGTCAGCACTGATCGTGGGATTGATGCTGCCGAGCTGAAACCCGGCCGGGTTGGGATCAGCCGCCTGAACCCCGGCGGTCGAGACGCTCACTCGCGTCACCACCGGCGCTGCAACAGCGGCCGCGGCGTCGTAGACGAAAATGTCGGAAACAGCATTGGTATCATTCGCCACCAGGTTCGTGGCGACCGACGCGAAAGCGACCCAGCGGCCGTCGGAACTCAGCGCCGGGGTCTGGCTGATGCCGTTGCCCTGTGAGCCGGTGCCGTTGGCGACGCTCACGAGGCGCGTGGCGCCCAGACCCGCGCCGGTTCGAGTACGCAGGAACACATCGCGGACCGCGTTGGCATCACCCGCGACGAGGTTCGTGGCGTCGGACGTCCAGGCGAGCGTCGAACCGTCAGCACTGATCGCAGCCTGAATGCTGTCTTTGTCGCCCTCGGCGCCGGCCGGCGAGGTATCGACCAGCACGGTCGAGGTGTTGCCCGGGGTGTCGAAAACGCCGCTGCCGGAGACGTCGCGGTCGTGCACGTAAATGTGACTGCGACCCACGGTGGTGGAGGTGGCGGTCAGGTTCGTCGCGGTGGACTCGAAGGCGATGAAGCGGCCGGTCTGGCTGATGGCCGGGCGGAAGCTCGGGTTGTTGGCCTGACCGCCGGCGGCGTTGGCGCCGCTGATGCGCGTGATCACGCCGGTGAGCGTGTCGACGACGAAGATGTCGCTGAACCCGTTGGTGTCGCCGATGACGAGATTCGGGGCGTCGGAAGCGAAGGCCACCTGGCGGCCGTCGGCGGCGCTGATCACGGGGTTGTTCGACGCCGCGGAGGCCTGGTTGCCCTGCTGGGAAACACTCAGGCGGCGGACGCCGTTTGTCTGGCTGTCGTAGAGGAAGATATCGCGAACCGCGTTGGTGTCGCCGGTGACGAGGTTCGTGGCGTCGGACGCGAACGTCACGAAGCGCCCGTCGGCCGTCATCGACGGGTTGTCGCTGTAACCGTTGGCCGTGTTCGCGGTTCCGGCCGCGCGGCTGGCGGTGGCGACCGTCGGGAAGTTGGACGGCAACAGGTTGATCAACGTCGCCGCCGGATTCAGCCCCGTGTCACCCGCCCAGATATTGTTTCCGTTCTGAGTCAGGACCGGCGGGTCGTTCTCGGCCAACGCGTCCAAAGAATCGATTTTGGCGAGGACGTAGTAGGAACCCGAGAAGTTGCCCGGGAGGAGTTGGTTCCAGTTGATGGTTTGCTCAACGCCGTCGGCGTTCACCTTCGATGCGATATCATGGAGGGTGAGCCGGAAGTCGTCCGCATCCCCGAAGGTGGGATTGGTGGAGAGCACCACGTCGATGCGGACAAAAGCGGGAGAGCCTGTGTAACCTGGCGTGAGCGGCACGTTGTTCGCTCCGGCGGTCGCGATGTTGTTGCGGTACTTCAGCGTCATCGGAACCACCGTTCCCCCGACGTACGACGTGCTCGCCTGGTAGGTGAGCGCCGTGATCTGCAGGTCAGGTTTACCGGTGACGGTGAGGACGTTGGTAGAGGACGCGGAGTTGCCTTGGAGGGTGCCTGCGCTGACGGCGGTCAGGCTGACACTCGCATTGTAACTGCCCGCCTCGGTTAAGCGGGTCGGTACGACGAACGAGAGAGTGAAAGAACCCGCACCCCCAGCGGCAGCCACGTCCGTCGCGGTGACGAAGGATCGTGACCCGGTGTTAAAGGAGTATCCGCTCACGCGATGGGTGAAGGTGACAGTGCCGGTGACGGAACCGACGGCCGGAAACGCAGCCAGCGCGTCGGAGTTCACCATGGTCACGGTGATCGTGACGGAGTCGCCCGGCGCCGCGGACTGCGGCGTGACAGCGATGCCGGTGGGAGTAAGCTTCTGCGCCGCCAGCGGGCCGGCGAGCGCGAGGGCGGCCGCCGCCGCGGCGAGGATGCGGAGCCAAGGTTTCATGGGTGCCTCCAGGGTTGTCGGGGCTTACTTGGCCTCGGGGGACTTGGCGGCGGGAGTCTTCACGAACG
>JBJTCH010000039.1:0-7782 GCA_046091745.1 Opitutaceae bacterium | reverse complement strand
CAGGTGTTCCGTGGTTCAACCGGCCAAGCCGGCTCAACCTCAGCCGTTCCGGACGGCGGCGAGGCGGTCGAGGGTCGGGCCGGCGAGTTCGATGGTCTTCGTCGGGAAGGCGAAGGCGAGGCCGCGGGCCTCGACCGCGCGCATGATCGCGAGGTTCACCTCATGTTTGATCGCGAGCGACCGGCCGAAATCCGGCTCGAGCACCTCGTAGGCGAGCCACACGTCGAGCGACGACGCGCCGAACTCACGGAAGTAGACATGCACGTCTTTGCGTTCCACTTCGGGACGCGCCAGCAGCAGCGCGCGAATGTCGGCGACGATCCCCTCCAGTTGCTCCGGCCGGCTGGAATAGGTGAGGCCGAGCACCTGCTCGAAGCGGCGTCCGGTGAAACGGGAAAGGTTGGTGATGGTGTCCGACGCGACGGTCTTGTTCGGGATCACCATCAGGGAGCGGTCCTGGAGCCGGATGCGCGTCGATCGCAGGCCGACGTCCTCGACCTTGCCGACGTTCGCGCCGATCCGCACGGAGTCGCCGACGCGGAACGGCTGGTCGGCCGCGACCACGATCGCGCCGAAGACGTTGGTGAGGGTGTCCTGCGCCGCGAGGGCGAACGCGAGGCCGCCGATACCGAGACCCGCGAGCAGCGCCTTCACGTCGAAGCCGAGCCCCTGCACGGTGAGCAGCACGCCGAGGATCGCGAAAAGCGTGAGCGCGGTCTTGCGGATCCAGGGCATGAACGCCGCCACCCCGAGGTTGCGCTCGCGCGAGACCTCGCCGGCGTGTTCCAGCAAGGCCGCGAGGGCGCACCACAGGCCCCAGAAGAGCGCCAGGGAAAACGCCACCTGCGAACCTCGTCCGATGTAAAGGTCGGCCTCCGCCGAGAGCTTCAACACGCGCAGTGAGGAGAAGAGGCCGACCAGGGTGACCAGCGCGGCCGCGGGACGTTCCAGCGCCGGGAAGAGCTTGTCGTCCAGCGTGGTCTCCGTCCGCTCCGCGAGCCGGCGCAACGCGGGGAACATCAACCCCGTGACGATACGGCGTCCGAGCAGCGCGACGACCAGCAGCGCCGCCGCCACCGCGAAATGTGTGAGCGTGTTGCCCGACGAGTTGATGCCGAGCAGGCGCAGCGTCGAATCGACGAGATGCTCGAGAAAATCCGGGGACTCCCCGCGCGCCGCGACCTCCACGGACGCGAGTTCCGCGGGCTCCGCCGCCCCGCCCCGGAGCGGCACCAACGCCAGCGGCAGCCACCGCCACGGCGACGGAACGGAAAAACGCTTCATGCGGGCAGGACACAACCCGCGCCCGCGGTTTGTCAAAGGCCTTCGCCCCGCTCAGGCCCGCGCGGCACCCGCCGGGCGACGGCGGAACCAGCCGAGCAGGAAAATCGCCGCGCCACAGAGCACCTCGACGCCAAGTTCCAGCCGCGCGTACGCGCGCGCCGCGTCGACCGCGCCGGTCACACCCGCCCACCAGGGTTGGACGACACCGGAGACAACCGGATCGGAAAGGATCATCTCGCCGCCGACCTTACCAAGGATCGCCGCGCCGATGAACACGACGACCTGGAACCGCGCCATCAGCCGGGAGATCAGGTTGCTGGCGAAAACCACCAAGGTAATGCTCAAGGCCAACCCGAACATCAGGAGGCCGAATTGGCCGCGCGACGCGCCGGCCACCGCCAGCACGTTGTCGAGCGACATGGTGACGTCCGCCACAACGATCATCCCGACCGCCTGCCATAATCCGCGCGCGCCCGCCCCGCTTTCATCCGGCGCCCCCTCGTTCTGCCGCAGCAGCTTCAGGGCGATCCACAGGATCATGAGGCCGCCCCCGAGCTGCACGAAGCGGATCGCCAGCAGCTGCGTCGCGACGAAGGTCAGGCCGATGCGCAGCACCACCGCGGCGGCCGCCCCGGCCGCGATGCCGATCATCCGCTGGCGCGCCGGCAGGTTGCGCACCGCCAGCGCGATCACGACCGCGTTGTCCCCGGCGAGGACGATATCGATCCAGACGATGTTAAGGATCGCGAGAATCCAGTCTCCCACCGCCTGAGGCGACGTCGACAGGGCGGCAACGAACGACATAGACGGCGACTGGATTTCCGCGCCCCGGTCGGGTCAACGGCAAACCGGGTCGCAGCCCCGTGCCGGAAATCAAAACGCCGGGGGACGTTGCCCCCGGCGGCTACGGATCGACGGCGCCAGCCCTCGGAAAGCGTGGCGCGCCGGGATCAGCTCACCGCGATCTTGCGCGGCTTGATCGCCTCCGACTTCGGCAGCGACATCCGCAGGATGCCGTCCGCCAGCTCGGCGTGGATCTTCTCCACGTCGATCATGTTCTCGTGCTCGAGCACGAGCTCGTACGGAGCATCCGAGGTCTCGCGGTAAAGGATCGTCCACGCCTCCGGCCGCTTCCACAAACGGCGGCCGACAACGCGGAAAACGCCCTCTTCGGCGGTGAGCTCCAGTCCGTCCTTGCCCACGCCGGGCAGATGGACCGTGACGCCGAAGGCCTCGGGGGTCTCGCGAATCTCATAGGCGGGCTTGACCGACGGACCGATGTCGATCGCGCCGGAGCGCGCCGGCCGGCGGGCCGGCGTGCGGTTCAGGGAAGGGATGAGGGTGTTGATGAGGGACATGGTGGATTTCTCCTGGGTTGATGCTGCGGGTTGATGGCGGCCGGCTCACTTCACTTGGACGGTGACCTTCCGCGGCTTGGCTTCCTCGCGCTTGGGCAGCGTGACGAGGAGCACGCCGTGCTCGAACGTGGCGGCGACCTTGTCGGCCTGCACCGAGTCCGGGATCGAGACCGAGCGGCTGAAGGCGAACGACTCCTCCCCCTTGCCCTCGGCGGCCGGAGTCTTGCGGGAACCGGAAATGGTGAGGTAGTCCTCCACCATCTCGACGTTGAGGTCGGCGCGCGTCACGCCGGGGAGCTCGGCGCGGACGTAGGTGTTGTCCTTGTCCTCGTAGAGATCGACCGGGAAACGGTTCTCGGCGAGGCCGACCCCGGCCAGGTCACCGAGAGTCGCCTCGAAGAAGCGGTCCATCTCGCTCTCGAGTCCGGACCACGGCGAGCGCGGGAAAGCGCCCAGCACGGGGGACAGGCTGCGGTTCAGAACGGGCTGTGTGTAGCGTACGAGTCTCATGGTTTTTCTCCTGGGTTGGAATGATTGCGGTGCCGCCCTTGTCGCACTTCGCGGACCAAGATCCCGGCCCACCTAAGTTGCGTACCCATCGCGCCTTGGTGGGACCGCCCCGCGGGCCGGTGGGAAAAAGCTGCACGCCCCGCGCCCGCCGAAGGGAAAAATCGTCGCGCGCCGCCGCCGAACCGTCATCTCCTCGGGGAATCCATGACCCGATTCGACTTCGACCACGCGCCCGAGCGCCGCGACACCGACTCCCAGAAGTGGCAGAAATACGCCGGCCGCGACGTGCTGCCGCTTTGGGTGGCCGACATGGATTTCGTTTCGGCCCCGGCAATCCTCGACGCGTTGCGCGCTCGGGTGGACCACGGCGTCTTCGGCTATGCGCGTCCGACCGCGTCCACCGTCGAGGCGGTGACCGGGGCGCTCGCGCAGCGCTACGGTTGGAAAGTGGATCCCGAGTGGATCGTCTGGCTGCCGGGCCTGGTGGTCGGCCTCAATATCACCGCGCAGGCGTTCGCCGGACCGGGCGAGGAGGTGCTCACGCTCACGCCGGTCTATCCGCCGTTCATGTCCGCCCCGCGCAACAGCGGCCGCTCGCCGGTCGGCGTGCCGTTCACGCTAGCGGGCGGAAAATGGGAGATCGATTGGGACGCGCTGGAGCGGGCGGTGACGCCGCGGACGCGGCTTTTCTACCTCTGCAATCCGCATAACCCGCTCGCTCGCGTGTGGCGCCGCGCGGAATTGGAACGGCTCGGCGAGTTCTGCGTCCGCCACAACCTCGTGCTCTGCTCCGACGAGATCCACTGCGACCTCATCCTTGACCCGTCCCTGCCGCACGTGCCGTCGGCCACGCTTTCGCCCGCGCTCGCGGCGCGCTCGATCACGCTGATGGCGCCAAGCAAGACGTATAACGTGCCGGGTCTCGGGACGTCGCTCGCGATCATCCCCGACGCCGCGCTCCGCGCCCGATTCAACCGCGCGGCCGCGGGGGTCGTGGCGGAGGTCACGTGTCTCGGTTTCACGGCGTGCGAGGCGGCCTATCGCGATTGCGAGCCGTGGCGGCAGCAGCTGCTGGCCTACCTGCGCGGCAACCGCGACTACCTCGTCGACGCCCTTCCGCGCGCCTTGCCCGGCCTGAAGATCGAGGCGCCCGTCGAGGCCACCTACCTACTCTGGATGAACGTGGCCGGCCTCGGGATCCCGGATCCGGTGGCGCATTTCGAGCGGCACGGTGTCGGCCTGAGCGACGGCGCCCCCTTCGGGGCCCGCCCCGGCACGCACCTGCGCCTGAATTTCGGCTGTCCGCGCGCCACGCTCGTCGAGGCCGTGCGCCGGATGCAGGCGGCGCGCTGAACTCATCGCTGCCGAGGGTCGGAGGCCTTCGGAGAATGAAACTCCGACGCCTTTTCAGTCCGTGACTTCGCCGAACGCAAGGGGAGTTGAGTTGGAACCCAGAGGGCACCGAGGCCCGACCGAGTTCACAGAGTCTGATCCACCGGCCCGAGCCGCAGAGCGTTACGCGCTCCAGGCTCGCTCCGCGGGTGAGCAACCACGGATTGACACGGATCGACACAAATAAATGCGGTTCGTTTGTAGCCGGGGTCCGGCGACCCCGGCGCATGCCGGAACCGCGACGACCGCCCTTCCTCCGACGTGTCCTCCGTCTTGTCCTCCGAAGCCTTGGCGAAGGAGGAAGGCATTTCAGAACGGCCGGGTTTTTAACCGCAGATTTCTCAGATGGCGCAGATGAGGAGAAACCGCCGGAGGCGTCCCGTACTTGCAACCTCCAGGCCAGGAACAACCCCGAAGGGACACCAAGGCACACGAATGGCCCCGAGCGCTTCCGAAGGACCGGAGCGAACGGGCGGAGCGGAGCAGGAAGACCGGGAAGATCCTGCAGGCCGGTGGCGCGGGATCTGTGATATCTAAGTTATCTGCGGTTACCCGCCGACCCGTCCTCCGTCTTGTCCTCCGAGCTTGGCGAAGGACACGGCGGCGAAGCCGCCGATGATCACGAAATCCAGCCCCGAATCAGCGAGCCGGTTCTGGAGACGATCGAAGTTTTGCATCACGCATCAGACGGGCTTGCTGGAGCTCGAGCGCCATCTCCAGCGCCAGATTGGGCTGCCGCCCACGCTCCGCGGGCGAGCGCGCCTCCTCGATAGCATGGTCCTGCTGGCTCACCATCGGAACGGTGCGGCGTTCGGCACGTTCGGCCAAAGGTTTTGGCTACTTCCCTGCCGACTTACCGCGCGGCGCGCCAAAACTACGGTGTCGCGACTCCGCACCGCGCCACTTCAAACTGAGCACATCCCTCGCCCCTCCCCATGAAAGTTACTCCCTCCACCCGCCGGCAATTTGTGCGAAACGCCTCCGCGGCCGCGACCGCCTTCACGGTCCTGCCCCGCCACGTGCTGGGCGGGCCGCGGTTCGTGCCGCCCAGCGAGCGCGTGAATGTCGGCGTCGTGGGCGTCGGCGGACGCGGGCTGCAGAATCTGAAGGCGCTGCTCGATCTGCCCGACGTCCGCGTCACCGCGGTGGCCGACCCGGCGCGCGAGTTCAGTCTGGAGGCTTTCTACTACAAAGGCACCGGCGGCCGCGCGCCCGCGCGCGCCGCGGTGGAGAAGCACCACGGAAAAACCCAGCCGGGCTTCCGCTGCGCGGAGTACGAGGATTTCCGCGTCATGCTCGACCGGGAGAAATCGATCGACGCCGTGCTGTGCGCGACCCCCGACCACCTGCACGCCACCGTTTCGCTGCGCGCGCTGCGCTCCGGCCGCCACGTGTACTGCGAGAAACCCCTCACGCATAACCTTTGGGAGGCGCGCGAGGTGGCGCGCGTCGCGCGGGAGACCGGGCTCGCCACGCAGACGGGAAATCAGGGCCACTCGACCGTCGGCATGCGCGAGACCGTCGAGCATATCCGCGCGGGCACGATCGGCGCCGTGCGCGAGGTGCACGCGTGGGTCGGCACCAAGCGCTGGAACCCCGCGCTCACCACGCGCCCCGAGGGATCGTCCCCGCTGCCCGACGGTTTCAACTGGGATCTCTGGCTCGGGCCGCGCGAGCCGCGGGCGTTTCACTCCGCCTACCACCCCGTCGCGTGGCGCGACTTCTGGGCGTTCGGCGGCTCCAGCCTCGGCGACTTCGGCTGCCACGACCTCGACTGCGCCACGTGGGCGCTTGATCTGCCCGCCCCGACCCGCGTCCACGCGATCGGCGCCGGGCCCATGGACGCCGAGATCGCGCCGCATGGCATCATCGTGTACTACGATTTCCCGGCGCGCGGCGCGCTGCCGCCGGTCCGGCTCACCTGGTACGACGGCGGCCTGAAGCCCGCCGTTCCCGCGGCGATGGGTTCGTTTCCTCTGCCGGGCCGCGGCGTGATCTTCGTCGGCGAGAAGGGCGTGATCCAATGCGACGGCGCCGGCGGCGCCCCGCGTTTGTTCCCCGAGGCGTTGCGCGCCACGCCGAAGCCGGCCGCGACGCTCCGGCGCTCGAACGGACACCACCGCGACTGGATCGACGCGTGCAAGGGCGGCGAAGCCGCGAGCAGCCATTTCGGCTACGGCGCGCACCTCACGGAACTCGCGCACCTCGGCAACCTGGCGTTGCGCCTGAAACGTCCGATTGAGTGGGACGCCGCCCATCTCCGCGTCCCGGGCGTGCCGGAAGCCGACCCGATCATCCGCGGCAGCTACCGGTCCGGCTGGGAACTCGCCTGAGATCGCGCCGCGCGCCAAGCGTGGCGCACTGAGACGGACTTGGAACCGGAAGGCCGGGAAGTGCGGGAAGCTGTGGTCCGCTTCTCCACCACTCGCTGCATCAGCGTGATCCGCGGTGAACGCTTCGGGCATTCACCAGGAAGCCCGGAGTTCACTCCGTTGCCTCCGTTATCTCCTGTTCCGAGCCAGCCCACAGGAGCAAACGGAGGAAACAGAGCGGCGGCCCTCGCTCGCCACGATCGTCGGCGCGCGTCCGCGTTCATCCAAGTCTATCCGTGATTGCCCGCGGCTTGATTGGTTTGGGTCCTGCTTTGCACCTCCTGCGCCTCTTGGCGGCTATCCCATCAGTTGGCCGCGAAAACGCGCAGGACGCGCAAGGGCGGAGCACGGAACAAAAGGCCGGTACCAGCGGGATGCAGTCCGTCACTTTCTCCCCGTCTGCGGAATCCGCGTGATCCATCGGGCCGCGCGCCAAGCTTGGCGCGCGGAGACGGAGTTGGAACAGGAAGGCCGGGAAGTGCGGGAAGGCGTTGTCTGCTTGTTCATCAGTATCTGGGAAATCCGCGGTGGAAATCCCGTGGGGTTCGACCGCGGATATCACAGATCTGGCGCCGCCGGCCTGCACGATCTTCCCGGTCTTCCGGTTCAACTCCGCCCGTTCGCTCCGGTCATTCGGATGTGCTCGGGGCCATTCGTTTGCCTTGGTTTCCCATCGTGGTTGTGCCTGGCCTGGAGGTTTCAAGTACGGGACGCCTTCGGCGGTTTCTCCTCATCTGCGCCATCTGCGAAATCTGCGGTTCAAAACCCGACTTTGCTGAAACGCCTTCCTCCTTCGCCGAGGCTTCCTCCTTCGCCAAGGCTTCGGCGGACAAGACTCAGGACGGGCGGTCGTCGCGGTTCCTGCA
>JBJTCH010000038.1:0-6814 GCA_046091745.1 Opitutaceae bacterium | reverse complement strand
CCCGCCGCCGCTCCGGCGCAAAACAGGGCAAGTCCGAGACTGCACGCCCACCGACGCGGATGGTTCGCGCTGGCCACTGCTAACGCGGCCGCCAGCACGGCGATGACGAGCGGTCCGATGGCGTGGCGGATTCCGGTCGCGCTTCCTGCCGCCAGTCCAGCTAGCGCCGGTATCACCAGCCAGAACAGCGGCGCGCGGTATCCGAGAGTGCGGTCCTCCATGCCGCTAGGGCGTAGTGGTCCGCTCAGGTCGCGCGACGGCGTTTCCGACGTAAATCGGGTATGCGGGCGAAAATGCCTTTCCAAGGCTGGTGTCGCGCGGAAACCTCGGGACGTGTCCGCCGCCGACCAACGGGATTTTTTCGCCGAGGAGCCGTCCGCTCCGCGCCCTCCCGTGGCGGCCGGCGCGCGCGCGGCGCACCAGCCGCTGGCGGCACGGATGCGGCCGCGCCGGCTGGCCGAGGTGGTCGGTCAGGAACATCTGCTGCGCCCCGGTAGCCTGCTGCCACGGCTGGTCGCGCAAAACCGCTTCGGATCGCTGCTGTTTCACGGCCCTCCGGGCAGTGGCAAAACCAGTCTGGCCGAGGCGATTGCGGCGGAGACCGGATGCCGATTTGTCCGTGTCAACGCCGTCATGTCCAACGCCGCCGAACTGCGGGAAGTCCTCGCCGCCGCGCGCCGGCGCCCGTGCGAGGCGACGATCCTCTTCATCGACGAGCTGCATCGCTTCAACAAGTCGCAGCAGGACCTGCTGCTGCCTGATGTCGAGGAGGGCGTCGTGCGCCTCATCGGCGCCACCACGCACAACCCGGGTTTCTACGTGAACCCGCCGCTGCTTTCGCGCAGCCACCTGTTCCGGCTGGAGCCCCATTCGACCGCGACGGTGGCGGGGGTATTGCGTGCCGCGCTCACGGATACCGAGCGCGGGCTGGGTGCTCGACGGGTCACCGTTGAACAGCGGAGGCTGGAGGAACTGGCGGTGCTTTCCGACGGCGACCTGCGGCGTGCGCTCAATTCGCTCGAGGTCATCGTGCTCGGCCTGCCGGAGGGCGCCGAGATCTCCGCCGCGGATCTGGAGGTCTTCGCGCGCGAGCGGCGCATCCGTTATGACGCCGATGAGGATGAGCACCACGACACGATCTCCGCGTTCATCAAGAGCTGCCGCGGGTGCGACCCCGACGCCGCCATGTACTGGCTGGCCAAGATGCTCGCGGGCGGCGAGGACCCGCGTTTCATCGCGCGGCGGCTGGTGATCCTCGCCAGCGAGGACGTGGGACTCGCGGACCCGCAGGCCCTGCCACTCGCGGTGGCGGCGCACCATGCGGTGGATTTCGTCGGCCTGCCGGAGGCGGAGTACGCGCTGGCGCATGCGACGCTCTACATCGCCACCGCGCCCAAGAGCAATTCGGCCACCCTCGCGCTCGGCGAGGCGAAGCGCGTCATGGCCGAGCAACCGGTGCAGCCGGTGCCGGCGGCTTTGCGCAGCAAGGGAGGTCAGGCCAACCAGCGGCTCGGCCACGGCCAGGGCTACGCCTATTCGCACGATTTTCCGGAGGCCATCTCAGGGCAGGACTACCTCGAGCGTCCGCTCACGCTCTACACGCCGAAGGGGGCCGGTTGGGAAACGAAGATCGCCGACCGGCTCACGCGCTGGCGGGAAATCAAGGCCCGCCTGCAAAACGGCGGGTGAGGCGGCGCGTGCCAGCCGACGGCTTGCCGGGAGCTGGGCGGAGGCTAGCTTGGAAGCCATGAAGACGTTCGCCGCCGCGCTCATCGCGTTGATCACCGCTGTTTGTGTCGTGGCTGCGCAGCCCGCAGGCAAGGCGCAGGGGAAAACGGCGGAGCCGGCCAAGATCGCCGGCATGGAGATCGCGCGGCCCGGGAAGGGCTTCATCGGGCTCGAGGTGGATGGAGGTAATTTCCGCCTCACGTTCTACGACGAGAATCGGGAGCCGGTGAAGCCGGCGGCGTCCCGGGCGGTCTTGCGTTGGACTCCGGCCAACCGCGCCGGGGCGGAGTTCTACTCCCTTGATCCCTCCGCGGACGGCAAGGTGCTGACGTCGCCGAAGACCGTGCGGCCGCCGTACCAGTTTAAAATGTTCCTCTCGCTTTTCGCGGCCGGTGCGGACGCGCCGTTCGAGAGCCACACCGTCGATTTCCGCCAATAGTCGCCGTCCCGGTGCCGGTGATTTCGTCGCGAGGACTTTCTGGTTGCGGTGCCCGTCGCCCGCCTAGCGAATAGCAGGTTCATGAGTCTCGACTCACCTTCCTCGCGGGGCATCGGCGGTTCCCGCCTCCGGTTTGGCATCGCCGCGGCGCGCTTCAACGGCGCGCTGGTGGACGCCCTGCTGGCGCGGGTTGAGGCGGGCCTGCGCGCCGCGGGAGTGAAGGCGAGAGCCATTGAGGTCGTGCGGGTCCCCGGTTCCCACGAGGTACCCTGGGCCGCGCAGGCGCTCGCGGCTAAGGGGCGTTTCGACTGTGTGATCGGGCTGGGTGTACTCATCGCCGGCGACACGAATCACCACGAGATGGTGGGGGAGAGCGTTTCGCGCGCGTTGCAATCGATCGCGCTGGGCACCCGGATTCCGGTGATCAACGGTGTGATTGTGGTGAACAACCTCGCGCAGGCGCGGGCGCGCTGCGCTGGAAAGATCGACCGCGGCGCGGAGTTCGCGGCGGCAGGCCTTGCGATGGCGGATCTGCGGCGGAGGATGCGCGCATGAGCCGGGAACTCTTCATCCAGCGGCGCGACAGCCGCGTGGCGGCGTTGCAGTATCTCTACGCGTGGAGCATCAACGATCCGCGTAGCCTAGCCGATGACCTGCGGACGTTCTTCGAGGGCTGCGAGAAGCCGCGCGACCACTACGCTTACGCCGAGGAGATCATCCAAGGCGTGATCCTGCATCAGGAAGAGATCGACGGCCACATCCGCGCGCTCGCGCAGAACTGGGATTTCGACCGCATCGCCAAGATCGATCTGGCGATCCTGCGGCTGGCGATCTTCGAGATGCTGCGGCGGCAGGACGTCCCTCCGGTGGTCTCGATCAACGAGGCGATCGACCTTTCGAAGCAGTTCTCCAACGCCGACTCCAAGCGCTTCATCAACGGCATCCTCGACCGCCTGAAAAGCCAGCTCGGCCGCGACGCCCGCAAGGCGGGGTGAGTTCCGGTTTTTGGAATGTGGTAAGCCGGAAAACCGGGAAATGGCGGTCCTGGGCAATACTGATCTCAGCGGGCGTGTCATCGATGCTGCGATCGCAGTCCACACGGCGCTGGGTCCCGGCTTCCTTGAGTCGGTCTACGAGAACGCTTTGGCGGTCGAGTTGGAGGCGCGTGGAATTTCGTTTGAACGACAGAAGGTCATCCGAATTGAGCACCGTGGCTTCATGGTGGGCGAGCATCGCCTTGATTTCCTCGTGGAAGGAGTCCTGTTGGTTGAAATGAAAGCCGTGGTCGCGGTGGAACCGATATTCTTCGTCATCGCTCGCTCTCAGATGCGCGCGGCCGGCATCGTGGACGGTTTGATTCTGAACTTCGCGAGCATGCCTTTGACCATCAAGCGCGTAGGCCCGGGCCGGTACTCCGGTCCCTGATTTTCCGGCTTCCCACATTCCCCACCCGATTCCGATGTTCGGTCTATTCCGTAAGTTCAAGGAGGGTCTCGCCAAGACGGTCGCGGCGATCACCGAGCGCACGCGCGGGCTTTTCGGCGGGCGGGTGATCGACGCCGCCTCGCTCGACCAGCTCGAGGAGGCGCTCTACACGGCGGACTTCGGCGTCGAGACCACCAACGAGATTCTCGCCGAGATCCGGCAGGCCTATGCGCGCGACAAATCCCTGCAGGGCCGGCAGGCGGCTGAGATCGGGGCCGCGGTGCTGCGGCGCGTGCTGGCGGGCGCGGAGGCGGCGCTGCCACCATTGAACGCGACCACCGGGCGTCCGGTCGTGATCGCGATGATCGGCGTGAACGGGTCCGGCAAGACCACCTCCTCGGCGAAGCTCGCGTGGCGGCTCCAGCGCGATGGAGCGAAGGTGATGCTCGCGGCCTGCGACACGTTCCGCGCCGCCGCGGTGGAACAGCTCAAGGCCTGGGCCACGCGGCTCCAGGTGGAGATCATCGCCAGCCATACCGGAGCGGATTCCGCCGCCGTTGCCTTTGACGCGTGGCAGGCGGCGAAGGCCCGCGGGCACGATTACCTGATCGTGGACACCGCCGGGCGCCTGCACACGAAGGATAACCTGATGGAGGAATTGGCGAAGATCCGCCGCGTGCTGCAGAAACACGATCCGGCGGCCCCGCAGCACCGCTGGCTGGTCGTGGACGGCTCGCTCGGCAGCAACTCGATCGAGCAGGCGAGGGTGTTTCACCGCAGTTTCGGTCTCACCGGATTGATTGTGACCAAACTCGACGGCACCAGTCGCGGAGGCGCGATCGTCGGCATCTACCGCCAGCTGCGCATCCCGATTCTTTTCCTCGGTCTCGGCGAGCAGCCCGAGGACCTGCAGCCCTTCAGCGCCGAGAGCTATGCGAAGGCGGTTTTCGGGCTCGATTGAGCAGGAGGCTTCCCGGTTCGCGCCGGGATAACTTCATTTTCGCGTCCGGCTTAGCGCGTCGGTGAGTTCCTTGGCGCGCCGTTGGACGGCGGCTTCGGTCGCCGGCATCAACGCCTCGCGCGCGAGGGCAAGTCGCCGTGCGGCTTCCGTGTGACCGTTGGCGGCTGCAACCTGCAACCAAGCGGTCGATTCCACCGTATCGCGCGGCACGCCCTCGCCTCGGCCGAGCTTGATGCCGAGCATGAACTGGGCGTCGGCATGGCCTTGCTCCGCCGCCCGCCGGCACCATGCGGCCGCCGCGGCAAGGTCGCGCGCGACGCCGTCGCCGTTGGTCAACAGCACGGCGAGGTTGAATTGCCCTTCGGCGAAACCTTGTTCCGCCGCCCTTTGGAACCAAAGCGCAGCCTGCGCGCTGTTTCTTGGCAGTCCTTCCTGTCCTCCGGCGTGCCAGACTCCAAGCCGACTCTGGGCCTCGGGGTTTCCAAACGCGGAGAGAACTTGTGTCTCCTCCAGCACGGAACCCACTTGGGCCAGCTCGCCGGACTCGTTCAGGTAAAGCATCGGGAGGTATTCCCCCTGGTACTCGCGGCGCCAGTAGTTCCCGGTAGTCCGCCGGGTCTCCGGGTCCGTGAAGCGGTACTCGTACTTCGCCCTCCGGATCATTCGCGGCGGCCGGTCGGTGAAAGGATCCTCGCGGAAAAGGCGCATCACCTCGGCGTTTCGCCGGAGCAGGTGCCCGGCCACGACTCCGTAGATGGCGCTCGGTTCCTCGCGAGTGGCGACCAGGATCTGCAGCGAGGCCTCGAAACGAGGGAAGTGGGGCGCAACGAACGGACTCATGCGATCGAGCCGCTGCGGGAAAAAGCGGAACTCATAGGGACGCCACGTACGTCCGCCGTCGTTTGAGCCGACGAATTCCGTCACGAGGTGTTTGGTGTCGAAACGCGAGTAAAGCCGGTAGGAGTTCACGCTGCCGAACGCGTGCACGACCCACGGCACGAAGGCGGGGTTCAGATAGACCAGAATGGTCAGCGTGAAGTGCGTCCCAAGGCCTGCGGCGAGCGTCAGCGAACGCCACAACGGGCGCGCCGGCGAAGTCGCGGAGGGACCGCTGAACCAACGCGCGGTGCCCCGCCATCCGAGCCGGTCCCGCGCCGCCGCCAGCATGCGATCATCGAGCAGCAAAAAGCCGAGCCCGATGGACGCGGTGTTGAGCCAGCCGAAGTTGCAGGTGAGTTGGATGCCGGCCTGCAGGGCGAACCAGAGGGCCAGAGCCACCCATCGGCAGCGGCTCCCACCGAAGATCGCGAGCAGGGGGGCGCCGATTTCGGCGGCGAACGTCAGGCCCCATTCGAAAACGTGCCACGCCACTGGCAGATGGTGATCGAAGTAGGCCAGGACCGTCGGAGACGGCGCAGTTTCGTAAAGGTGGCCGAGCGCGCTGAAGTCGCGCCAGCGGGGATCCCCGCTCAGGAACTTCGCCAACCCCGGCCCGAGCATGACGCGGATCAGCAGCCACCGCATCATGAACATGGTCAGGGGCGAAGGCGGACGATCCGCGCCGAGCCCGGGCCTGACTCCCGCCGGGGCGAAAGGGATGCTCAGCAGTGCTACCTCGAGCATCAGCCAGTCGACTTGGGGCTCGGAGAAGATGCGCCAGACGCGCGCGAAGGAGAGCAGGCTGATCCAGCAGATGAACAGGGCGAGCCGCGGCCAGACGTTGAACACGAGCGCGGTCGCCGCGAGCAGGCCGCTCCATTGCAAAACGCTGACGAGCGCGGGGCCTTCGCCCAACCAGAACAAGGTCGGCGTGCGCAGAAACGCCTCGAGCGCTCCGGGATGATCGGAACGTGCCTGCTCGACCAACTTATCAACCGGCATGAGCCCGTCGGGTCCGATCAACGCGCTTCCCTCGTGCAGGATGCCCGAGAATATCACGACAAAGACGAGGCCCACTGCGCGCAGCACCAACCAGCGCGGCCACAGGAAGGTCGACCCGGACCCCATGCCCGTGAAGTCGCGGGCGTTACGAGCCATGGCGCGGATCGCGGCTGGCACCTTCATGATTTCCCGTGCCGCCTCGGCGGCCGTCGCGTGACGGGCCTTGCTCCAGGCCGGCTTGGACGGTGATGGCTGGGGTTCATGGTGCCGCGGCTGGTCCGGCGTGGAATAGGCCGCGCCACCGGAGGGGCAAGGGCGGATATCACCCGCGACTTCGCGGGCATGGGGTCCGGGTCGACCTTCCTGTGGCCGCGCTGGTT
>JBJTCH010000037.1:0-8059 GCA_046091745.1 Opitutaceae bacterium | reverse complement strand
ATCGCGGCATCCAGGCTCCGGGTGAAGGCCGGGCGCTGCTTGGTCGGAACCTGGGTGAGGGCCACGACCAGGGTCTGCCGCTCGCGGTCGATCAGCGCGAGCGTGCCCGAGGCGCCGTTGTGCCGGAGACGCACGCCCCGGCCGTCCGGGCCGGCGCGGACGACGTTGAAACCGAGCGCGTACCCGTCGCGCGCGGTTCCCGGCTGCACGGTCTGCAGTTCGGCGAGGACGGCGGCCGGCAGGAGGACCCGCTCCCCCACCCGCCCCTCGTCCAGGTGCAGGCGCAGGAGTGCGGCCACCTCGTCGGCGGTCGCGACCAGCCCGCCGCCCGGGTTGGGGAACGCGAAGGCCGGACCGCCGGCGTCGGGGACGAGGGAACCACCGCTCCGGTCGTAGAAGGTGGGCAACCGGGCGCCGCGCTCCGGCGCGAGACCGGCCGGGAAGGCGACGCCGGGGATCCCGAGGGGTCCGAGCAACCGGCGCGCCAGCAGGACGGAGAACTCCTCCCCCGCGACCACCTCCGCCACGCGCCCGGCAACGAGGTAACCGAGCCCGGAGTAGGCGTAACGCGCGCCGGGCTCCGCGGCCAGACCGGCCCGCGCGAGGTCCTCCACCGCGTCGGCCAGCGTGCCGCCGGTGCGGATCCGCCAGCGTTCCTCCCCCCGGGCGGACTGGCCCGCGAAGCCGGCGGTGTGCGCCAGCAACTCGCGGACGCGGGGGACCCGCGCGGCGGGCGCCCCACCCGCAAGCCGGACGCCCCGGAAAGCCGGCAGGTGCCGGTCCAGCGGATCGTCCCAGCCGAGCCGGCCCTCGGCCACCAGCAGGCCGAGCAGCGCGGCGGTGAAGGGCTTCGTGACGGACGCGATCCGGCAGGGGGCATCGACGGCGAAGGGGTTCCCGCGCGCGAGGTCGGCCACCCCGAAGGCCTCCCGGAAGACAACCTCGCCTCGGCGCGCCACGAGCATCACGCCACCCGGGACCTGCCCCTCGGCGATGCCCCGGCGCCAGACCTCGCGGAGCGCCTCGGCCTGGTCCGGGGCGAGGGCCGGCGCGGCCATCCCCGCGGGAAGGAGCAGGCCGACCAACAGGACGAGGAAAGCGAGCGGACGGTGCTTCATCACCCGCGGTTAGCCGAAGCTGCCGTCCAACGCAACCGGCCACGGCAGGACGCCCGTGCGGCGCGCCCACCCCTCGTAGGCGGCCACGAGCGCGGCAAGGCGCGCCGGCTCGCGCGCGGCTAGGTTGTCACCCTCGGCGCGGTCGCGGCCGACATCATAGAGCTCCCACGGGCCACCATCGGCCGCGACCAGCTTGTGGTCGCCGTCCCGGTAGGCGCGGTTGCCCATATGCTCCCAGCCGCAGGTGAAGGGCGCTCCCGCGGGCGGCGGGGTGCGCAGGTCCCTTCCGGGCAGGGCCTCGCCGGACGCGGGGGCAATCCCCGCCGCGGCGAGGCAGGTGGGGACGACGTCGAGCACGGTGGCCGGGTCGCGCCGCCAATCGCCACCTGACACGAAGCCGGGGCCATTCGCCAGGAACGGGATCGCGATGCCTCCCTCGTGGGCGAAGCGTTTGTGACGGCGGAAGGGCGCGTTGCTCACCTGCGCCCAGCCCGGCCCGTAACCGGTGTAGGAAAGCGGGCCCCCGAGCAGCGCCGGGTCGTACCGCTGCAGGGACGGATCCGTGACCGGCGGCAGGGAGGGGTCGCCGCCATTGTCGGAGACGAAAAGGATGAGCGTGTTGCCGCGGCGGCCGGCGCGCGCGAGGGCGTCCAGCACGCGGCCCACCTGATGGTCGAGGCGGTGGAGTTGCGCGGCGTAGACGGCCATATGGTGCGCGCGCTCCTCGGGGTCGGGGACGGCGGACCAGGCCGGAACGCCGGGATCGCGCGGCGCGAGCCCCCACGCGGGATCCACCAGCCCGAGGCGAACCTGGCGGCGATGGCGCTGCGCGCGCACCTCGTCCCAACCGGCGCGGTAGCGGTTGCGGTAGAGGCCGATGTCCTCGGCGCGCGCGTGCAGGGGCCAGTGCGGGGCGGTGAAGGCGAGGTAGAGGAAGAGCGGGCGCGGGTCCGCGGCGCCGGCCTCGATCTGGCCGACGGCGGCGCGCGCGATCTCGTCGGTGAAGTAGAAGTCCCGGCCGGGTTCCAGGCTGATCTCCCGGTCGTCGCGGAACAGGCGGCGCCGGCGGCTCTGGGCGCGGCTGCCCGAGGGGTCGAAGTAGCTGGCCGCGCCGCCGAGCAGGCCGAAGCTGGACTCGAACCCGCGGTCGCAGGGCCAGTGGGGGCGGTGCTCCCCCACGTGCCACTTCCCGGAGAGGCAGGTCCGGTAGCCGGCCGCGCGGAGGCGTTCCGCCAGGGTCGGCACCCCGGCGCGGAGGAACCCCTGGTAGGCGGGCGGGTTCGCGCGCGGCGGCTGCTCGTGCGTGACCATGTACCCGAGTCCGGCCTCGTGCGGGGTGCGGCCGGTGAGCAGCGCGGCGCGCGACGGGCAGCAGCGCGGGAAGGCGTAGCCCTGGGCGAAGCGGGCGCCGCCCGCGGCCAGCCGGTCGAGGTTCGGCGTGTGGATTTCCGAGCCGTGGCAGCCGAGATCGGCGAAACCGAGGTCATCGGCCGCGATCACCACCAGGTTGGGCCGTTCCGGAGCGGGGAGCGCGGGCAGGCGGGCCGTCGCCATCCACGCGGCGCCGGCGGAGGCGGTGCGGAGGAAAACGCGGCGCGGCAGGGGATGGGAAAACAGAGGGGTCATCTCAGCGGGCGAGGCGGATCGGATTGTTGGGCAACCAGTGCTTCGGGGATGGGAAACGGTGCCCGCCCCGCCCCCCGGGGCCCTCCTGCTCCTGCTGCGCGAGCCAGCCCCGCATCCGTCCGAGGAGATCCCCGCGCAGCGCGGCGGCCGCGGGCTCGGCCCAGAGGTTGCGCGTCTCCGCCGGGTCCGCGGCGAGGTCGTACAGTTCCCCCTCGTCCGCGGCCGACGGCGGGCCGTCGTGGTAGACGGTGAGCTTGTGCGGCCCGCGCACGATCATCGTGCAGTGGATCGGCGGGTCCCAGAACACCTTCCGCCGGTTGATGCAGCTGTTGCGATAGACGCCGAACGCGCAGTCGCGGCCCAGGCCGGAGCCCTGCAGCGGCAAGGCGTCGGGCAGCTCCGCCCGCCGCGTCGCGGGGTCCGCCCCGGCCGCCGCGAGCGCGGTGGCGGCGAGGTCGTGCAACTGCACCAACGCGGGGGAGCGCGCCCCGGCGGCGATGCCCCCCGGCCAGCGCGCGAGCAGCGGCACGCGGGCGCAGGCCTCATAGAAGTGGGCACCCTTCCCGAGCAGCCGGCGTTCGCCGAGCATCTCGCCGTGGTCGCTGGCGAAGAGCACCAGCGTGTCCCCCGCCACGCCCGCCGCCGCCAGCGCGTCGAGCACCCGGCCGACGCACGCGTCGAGGAACCCCACCGAGGCGTGGTAGCTGCGCCGCATCCGCCGGATCTCGTCGTCGGTGTAGTCACCGAGCGCGCCGAGCACGCCCTCCGCCTCCTCGCGCCGCACCCCGGCGGGACGGTCCGGCGGGCCGGCCCGGCGGTCGACGGTCTCCATCGCCCCGAGGCGCACGCGGTCGAGCCACTCGGACGGGTGGTCATCGAACGGGTCGTGCGGGTCGACGAAGCTGGCGCAGCAGAAGAAGGGCCCCCGGGCCGCCTCCGCGCGGATGAAGGCGCCGGCCCGCTCGGCCACCCAGGTCGAGAAGTGCAGCGCGTCCGGGATGTGCCCCACCGCGCTGCCCTCCCGCGCGAGGCGCGCGAGGAAGGCGGGATCGCGCTCCCGCAGCCAGTCGCGGTAGGCGTGGAAGCGGCAGTCGTGGTTGTAGGGGGAAAGCGCGTTCTCGTAGACGTCGAAACCGGCGTGGGCCGGGACCTCGTTCTGGTCGACCACCCGGGCGCTCACGTGGAGTTTTCCGAACAGCGCCGTCCGGTAGCCGAGCCCGCGCAGCGTCTCCGGGAACAGCCGCTCGGTGGCCGGGAGCACGTCGTGCAGGTTGTGGACCCCGTGGCCGTGCACGGTCTTCCCGGTCCAGAGGCAGGCCCGGCTCGGGGTGCAGACGGGGTTGTTGACGTAGCAGCGGTCGAACACGGTGCCCCCGGCGGCGAGGGCATCGAGGTGCGGCGTGGGCACGCGCGTGCCGCCGTAGCAGCCGAGGGCGTCGGCGCGCAGCTGGTCGCTGAGGAGGAGCAGGATGTTCGGGCGGGGCATCAGGCGGGGCCCGCGGGTCCGCGGGGCGGCAGGGTCCAGAGCGTGAGGCCCGTGAGCGGGCGGCGGGCGCCCCCCGCCGCGGCAACGGCGAGCGCCACGGCGGCGCAGGTCGCGAAGCCGACCAGGCCGTACCAGAAGAAATGCAGCCGCGTCGCCTGCTGCACCCAGACGAGCACGGCGCCGCTCGCGACCACCCCGGCGAGGGCCCCCGCGGCGTTCGCCCGCGTCGTGAAGATCCCCAGCGCGAAGACCGCCGCCAGGCCGGTGCCCATCAGCCCGACCAGGGAGATGTAGGCGTCGAGGAACGACCGGATGTCGAGGGTGGTGAGCAGCAGCGCCAGGCCCGTGGTCGCGCCGCCGAGACCCGCCGTGGCGCCCCGCGCCCAGCGCAGGCGCGCTCGCGCCGACAGGCCGGGCCGGCCGCGTTCCACGAAGTCCGTGACCAGCGCCGTGGCCCCGCTGTTGAGGTCACTGGAGACGTTGGACTGCGCCGCCGCGAAGATGCCGGCCACCACGAGGCCGGCCAGCCCCGCCGGGAGGTGGTCGGCGACGAAGAACGGCAGCAGCGACTCGCCGGCGATCGCCGGGTGCAGGGCCTCCGGGTGGTGCTTGAAGAACAGGTAAAGACCCGTCCCGAGGGCGAAGTAGAGCGTGGCCGAGGGGAAGGCGATCAGCCCGTTCAGCCAGATCGCGCGCCGCGCCTGCGCCTCGTCGGTGGTCGTCAGGTAGCGCTGGATCACGGACTGGTCCGAGGTGTAGGGCACCAGGTTGTTGATGAGGTTGCCGAGCACGATGATCCAAGTCGTCGCCTGGACCGCGCTCCACGACCAGTCGACGAGCCGCAGCTTGCCGTCGGCGGCAGCCTCGGCCGCGAGCGCCGCGACGCCGCCCCCCGCGCCGTTCAGGAGCGCGCCGAGGCAGAGCAGCGCGGCGCTCAGCATCACCCCCGCCTGCAGCACGCTGGTCCAGATCGAGCCCTCGATCCCGCCGAGCACGGTGTAGACCGTGCAGAGCCCGCCGATCAGGAGCACACAGGCGACCACGTCGAGGCCGCACACCGTGGCCAGGGCGAGCGAGGGCAGGTACGTGACGATCGCGACGCGGCCGAGCTGGAAACACACGAACACCACGCTGGCGTAGGCCCGCAGCGCGAAGCTGAAGCGCCGCTCCAGATACTCGTAGGCGCTGGCGACCTCGAGCCGGCGGAAGAACGGCAGGTAGAAGCGCGTGATGACCGGCGCGAGCAGCAGGATGGTCAGCGGCGCCAGCAAGAAGGTCCAGTCGGTGGCGAAGGACTTCGCGGGCATCGCCAGCACCGTGATCGAGCTCAGGGTGGTCGCGTAGACGCTGATGCCTGCCGCCCACCACGGGATGCGGCCACCCGCGAGGAAATAGCTGCGGGCATCGCGCGCCCGCCGCATGAAGTAGGCGCCCAGGCCCATCATCGCCACCAGGTACGCGCCCAGCGTCGCGTAGTTGATGGCGCCGAACTCCGGCCGGCGCGGCGCCAGCGCGAGCGCGCCCGCGGTGCGGGCATCCGCCGGTCCCGCGATCACCGCCAGACCGGCCCCCGCCGCCGGCCCCGCCGGCACCACTCCCTCGCCCGGAGACGGCGCCGCCCAGGCCCGCGTGACCGGATGCCAGAGCCACAGCGGCCCGGGCTCGCCGGGAACCGCGAACCCGAGATGCGCCGCGCCCACCCGCGCCGCCACGAGCGCCACCGGCGTCGGGCCCGCGCCGGGCCCGGCGTGTTCCCGCCAACCGGCCCCCGCGCGCTGCCACAGCGACCAACCCGACGCGGTGCCCACCGCCAGCACCAATCCCTCGCGCCCCGCCACGAGCGCGAGCGGCCGCGCGCCGGCGGGCACGGCGGGCCGTGGTTCCTCCGCCCAGCCCGCGCCGGCACGGCGCCAAATTCGGAGGGCACCTTCGTGGAGCGCGGCCGCAAACCATTCCCCGGCGGCGCCCGCCGCGACGACGGGGGCCCGCGCCCCGGAGACCGGCACCGGTGCACCGGGCCCCGCCGTCGCGTGCAAAGCGCTCCAGACCCCCGCGGCGTCGGACTCGGCGAGCAGGAAACCCCCGGCCAGTGGCAGCACGGCGGGAAGGCCGGCCGGGCCGCTCCGCACTTCCCGCGCAGGCCCGCCAGGAGGGGAAACGCGGGCGCTCCAGCCCTCCGGGGTGGCCACCAGTTCGAGGCGCTCGCCCCTCCCGTCCAACGCGAGACGGGGGCCACCGGACCAGGGAGCGCCGTCCACGGAGAAGGCCGGCGGACTCGCCGCAGCCGGGATGAGGCCAAGGCCCAGGGAAAAGAGCGCGGCCCGCAGGGGACCGCGCCGCCGGGACGCGGGGGCGTACGCCGCCACTCAGAACCTCCAGGAGAGCGACATCTGCATCGTCGGGGGCACGCTCGGGTCGATGTTGTTCGCACCGGTCGAGCCGATGTTGTACAACTCATCCGTCAGGTTGCGCGCGGAGACCGCGGCGGACCAGCGGGCCCCGGCGTAGCCCACCGTGGCGTCGAGCGTCGTGTAGCCCGGCGCGTCGGCCCCGGTCGAGTAGTACAGGGTCCCGCGGTGGAAGGCGCCCGCGCCGAAGTACAAGCCCTTGAGCGCACCCCGGCCGACCGAGTACTTCGCCCAGAGGCTGGAGGCCTGGCGGAACGACTGGTTGACCCGGGTGCCGCCCGGACCCTCGACCTGCGCCGTGAAGATCGTGCCGATCAGCTGCAGCCCGCGCACGGGCTCGTACCACAGCTCGAGCTCGGCCCCCCGGTTCGCGGTGTCCGTCACGACGAACGCGTTGACGGTGGAGTTGAAGGTCGCGAAGCCCTTCAGGTCGAGCTGGTACAGGGTCACGCCGCCCCAGAGTCGGTCCTCGAGCAGGTTGAACTTCAGGCCCGCCTCGCGGGAACGGCCGGTCACCGGGGGCGGCCGCAGGCCGGCGGGCGTGGAGGCGTTCGCCTGGTTGGGCGAGAAGGTGGTCCCCGTCTGGACGAACAGCTTCACCCGCGGGGTGAAGCTCCAGACCGCCGCGATCGAGTGCACCAGGTCTTCGGAGGAGTCCGTGCGGCGCGCCTCGCGCTGGGTCGCGTCGGGCAGGTCGTGGACGCTCGATTTTTCCGCCGCGTAGCTGCCGCCGAGCGTGACGGCGAGCCGGCGTGGCACCACGTCGAACGACTGGGTGGCGTAGACGGTGGTGCCGGTGACGACCGTGCGGGTGTCATTGAACCGGCCGAGGATGATCCGGTCGGGCGCCCCGGGGATGCGGACATTGGCGAGGTTGGGCGTGACGATGTTGAGCTGCCCCTGCGCGGCCGTGGCGACGGTGGCCCGGCTGTAGGCGCCGATCGCGCGGCCGGTGGCGAGGTCCACCTCCTGGCGGTCCTGGTTGAGGATCTCCCGGTTGCGGGACCAGCCGAGGTTGGTGAGCACCTTCACGCCGCCAAGGGTGTAGGCGCCGGCGATGTCCTGCTGCAGCGAGTCGAAGCGGCGCAGCTCGGTCTGCCCGAAGTAGCGCTGGGGGGAGAGCAGCGTAACGAGGTTGGCGGCACCCTGGCGGCGGTGGTCCTCGTCGTCCCGCTCGGTCCGCTCCGCCATATAAGCGACGCGGGACTCCCAGTCGCCGAGGCGCTGGATCCAGGTGAAGACCTGCTGGCCGGTCTCCTTGCGGGTGAAGGACCACGGGGCCTTGTAGTCGGTGCGGCGGCCGCCGCCGAGGTAGACGGTGCCGTCGGGCCGCGCGATGCCGCCCGGGAACTCGCCGGCGGTGAAGGTCTCGGACCAGATGTACTGGAAACGCACCGTCGTGCCGCCGCGCGCGTACTGGA
>JBJTCH010000036.1:0-13868 GCA_046091745.1 Opitutaceae bacterium | reverse complement strand
CTGCCGGCTATGCTGGTGGGGACCGAGGCGCCCTCGCGCCGCTTCGATCTGCCCGCCGGCGAGGCCGCGCAGACGCTGCGGCAGTTCGCGACCCAGGCCGGCGTCGAGATCCTGTATTCCGCGAAGGATATCAGTGGCATCACGACGCGCGCGTTGGCGGGGGAATACCCGCCGCTGGCCGCGATCGAGCTTCTTCTGCAGGGCGCGCCGCTCCGGGTCCGCGAGGATTCCGCCACCCGCGCCATCGCCGTCACCCGTGCGGCTCCGCCCGCGGGCCCTTCCGGCCCGCCGGAATCCTCTCAACCCAAATCCACGCCATCAACCCCCGTGAAAAACCGTAACCTCCTCTCATTTGTGGCCGTGTGGCTCGCCGCCGGGGCCTCCGCCGAAGCCCAGGTCACCGCGCCGGCCGCGAACCCCGCGCTCCCGCCTTCAGCCGCGTCCCCGGCGAAACCGGGTGCCGCCGCCGGGGAGGTGGTGCAATTGTCGCCCTTTGAGGTGGTCGCGGAAACGAAGGGTTACTTCGCCGCCAACACCGTGTCAGGCACCCGCCTCAACTCGCGGCTGGAGGATGTCGGAGCCTCGATCTCGGTGGTGACGAAGCAGCAAATGGAGGAACTCGGCCTCCTCGACCTGAACGACGTCTTCAACTACGAGTCGAACACGGAGGGCACGGGGAATTTCACTGACTTCAGTTTCAACAGCGCGGGCATGCCGATGGACAACGTCCAGACGAACCCGCAGGGCGCCAACCGTGTCCGCGGCATCGGTCCGGCCAACACCACCTTCGGCAACTTCGAGACCAGTGGTCGCACGCCGATCGACCCGATCAACATCGACGCCGTGGAGATCAGCCGCGGTCCCAACTCAAGCATCTTCGGCGTCGGCAGTCCGGCGGGCACCGTCAATTCCGTGCCGTCCTCGGCCAATCTGCGCCGGAACTCGGCGACCGTGGGGGCGCGCGCCGACACCCGAGGCGGCTGGCGGACCAGCCTCGACGTGAACCGCGTGGTGCGGCCCGACACGCTGGCCTTCCGTTTGAGCGGGGTGAAGCAACTCGACGGCTACAACCTCAAGCCCTCCGGCGTGATCACGGAACGGATCAACGGCATGCTGAAGTTCCGGCCGTTCAACCGCACGACAATCAGCGGTTCCTACTCCTATTACCGGGCGCACGGCAACCGTCCCAATTCGCTGGCTCCCCGCGATGGCATCAGCGGCTGGCTCGGCTTGGGCGCGCCGACGTGGGACCCCGTCGCCAACACCGCGAAGATCGGCGGCCGTGTCGTCGGCACGAGCCTTTCCCCCTATTTCAACGGCGCGGTCGGCACGATCATCGGCTATGTTGATCAAAACGGTCTCGGCTACCTGGGCCAGGCCCGCGGCAGCCTCGGCACGACGCCGCTCACCCAAAGCCTGAACCGACTTGCGGTACCGGTGGTGGATCCGTCGGGGTATCTGGCCTCGCAGCCGCTCTTCCAGAAGTACCCCGTGCTGTCCAACAAGGCCATCTACGACTGGTCGAGGTTCAACCTCGCGGCGATGAATCGCTTCGAGGACAAGACCCAGACGTCGTCGCTGGTGCTCGATCAGTCGGTGCTGAGAAGCCGCCGGCAAACGCTCGACGTGCAGCTGGGGGTCTTCCGCGAGAACACGGATCGCTTCATGCGCAACTTCCTCGGGGCGCTTTCGCCGGCGTCGAACTTCTCGTCCACCGTCACGATCGACGTGAACGAGCGGCTCCTCGACGGCGCCGCCAACCCCTGGTTCCTCCGTCCTTTCATCCAGCTCGACCGGCCCAACACCTACAAGCAGCCGCTCGACCGCGACACCTACCGCGCGCAACTCGCCTACCGGCTCGACCTGCGCGAGGAGCGGAACCCGCTCCGCTGGGCCGGCCTGCACCAGGTCTCCGGCTACGCCGAGTACAAGAACTTCGAGTCGCGGCAGTACATGCTCCGCGACGCGATCGTGAGCAGCCATGCCTGGACCGACGCGACCACCAATCGGGGCGACTCCAGCACCTACACGCTCTACCCGCGGTTCTACCTCGGCGACAACCAGGGTTACAACGTGGACGGCGGACCCACGGCCTACAACCCCGGCACCTATCCGCTGCGCTGGGGCAACTTCACCGCGCAGCAGTTCACGAGCGAGCCGGTCCAGATCGGCACCGCGATCGCTTCCGGCACCGGCAACGGGACCGGCGGCCTCAACAACAGCCGCACCATCCTCAAGACCCAGGGCGCGGTGGTGCAGAGCTTCTTCCTGCAGGAACGTCTCGTCACGACTTTCGGCCTGCGTAAGGACCGGAGTTACAGCCGGCTGGGAGGAACGCCGCGGTTCACCGACCCGGTGACGATGGACGACGCCTCGTTCAACGCCTGGGCTCCCGGGGACTGGATCTCGGGCAGTGGCAACACCACCACTGCGGGCGCCGTCCTCCGGCCGTTCCGTTGGCTCAGCCTGACGGGCAACAAGTCCGCGAGCTTCCAGCCCTCGGCGGTCGGCGTCGATCTCTACAAGCGCATCCTGCCCGATCCCAGCGGCGCGGGCCATGACTTCGGTTTCTACGCCAGCCTCTTCGAGGACCGTCTCGTCATCCGCTTCAACCGCTACAAGACCACGCAGATCAATTCCCGGAACGGGGACAGTTCCAACATCGCGCAGCGCGTGCGCCGGCTCGATTACATCGGCGCCACCGGTGCGGCTTACAACCTGCAGCGGCAGGCGACGCTCTGGCTGACCGAGGCCGCCGCCGCCAAGGGCCAGACCCTCACCACGGACCAGCTGAACGACCAGCTGGCCGCCGTCATGGGACTGCCGAAGGACCTGATCGCGAACCCGCCCGACCGGCCCTTCGCGCTCGACGACGTCACGGCCCGTGGCGCCGAGCTGGAGATCAATTACAACCCGAACAGATTCTGGACGCTCAAGGCGAACGCCACGCGGCAGGAGTCGATCAACTCCGGCCTCTCCGCGGGCGTCACCCAATGGATCAACGACCGCCTCCCCGTCTGGACGAAGATCATCGATCCGCGCAACAACCAGCCCTGGTTCACGCAGGACTACGGCGGCGGATCCGCGCAGGCGAATTTCACCTCGAGCGTGGTCAGTCCGCTGCAGATCGCCCAGGCGTTCCAGGGCAAGAGCAAGCCCCAGGTCCGCCGCTACCGGGTCAACCTGATGACAAGTTACCGGCTGGCCGGCCTGACGGAGAACCGCCTGCTCAAGCGTTTCACCTTGGGTGGTGCGGTCCGCTGGGAGGACAAGGGGGCCATCGGCTTCCTCGGGGAGCAGCGCGCGCCCGCGGTGATCACCTCCCTCGATCCCAACCGCCCGATCTGGGACCGTTCGCGCAATTACCTCGACGCCTTCGTCACGTACCGCACCCAGATTTTCTCCGACAAGGTCGGGCTCACATTGCAGCTCAACGGACGCAACGTGACCGAGGGCGGCCGACTGCAGCCCGTCGCCGCGGAGGCCGACGGCCGGATCATCGCGGACCGGATCATCGATCCGCGGCTGTTCATCCTCACGGCTACGTTCAGCCTCTAGGCGGCCCGATTTCTGGTCCGCTCTCCGGCATTAGAGATAAAGGTCCCCTTTGTTCCCGGTACGCATCCCTCCCAGGGCTGGCCCTCGGCTCGTCCGGCCGTGCCGCCCTATTTCAACCTGATCCCTCTTTCATGAAATTCCGTCATCGAATCCGGTCCTTCCGCCTCGCTCCGCGGCGGTTCCTTATGGTCGCGATCGCGCTGTTCAGCGCACCCTGCGTGCTGCCGGGGGCGACGGCTCCGGACGCCTTCGCCGCGCTGCCCGCGTTCCCCGGCGCCGAGGGCTTCGGACGCCTGGCCCGCGGCGGTCGCGGTGGTGACGTATACCACGTGACCAACCTCAACGACGCGGGGCCCGGCTCGCTCCGGGAGGGCATCACCACGGCGCGGGGGCCGCGGACGATCGTTTTCGAGGTCGGTGGCGAGATCCGGCTGAAGAGCGCGCTGCGCATCGAGAAATCAGTCCTCACGATCGCGGGGCAGACGGCTCCGGGCGACGGCGTCACCGTGCGCGACTACTCCGTGCAAATCTACAACGCCACCGACGTGGTGTTGCGGTACTTGCGGCTCCGCCTGGGCGACGAGAAGCCCGCCGATGCCAAGGGGGCCGACGACACCCTGACCACGGACGATATCCGGCGTGTGATCATCGACCATTGCTCTCTCAGCTGGGCGATCGACGGCACCCACGACCTGCGGCGCGGCGGGGAGTTCACGCTGCAGTGGTGCATCATCAGCGAGGCGCTCAACCGCAGTCTGCACAACAAAGGGGCGCATGCGATGGCGGCTTCCTACCGGGATCTCTCCGGGCCGATCACCCTCCATCACAACCTCATCGCGACCTGCCGCGATCGGCACCCGTCCCTCGGCAGCGCCGCGAAGGAGACGCCGCGCCACATCGTCGATTTCCGCAACAACCTCATCTACCACTGGACCACGCCCGGAACGTCCAACTTCTGCGATCACTTCATCAACTGCATCAACAACGTCTGGCGTCCGGGGCCGACCTCCCGGATCGAGCAGCTCCCGATCGCGATGAAGGGGACGCTGCCGGATCTCGCCAAGGGTTACATGGCCGGGAACGTGTTTGAAGGCCGGGACGATCTCACGCGCGACAACTACGCCGCGCTCGATTTCCACCGCTGGCTGGGAGCGGGCAGAAATTACAAGTACGCGGGGAAGTTGGCGGACTGGCGCGCCGACGCCCCGGCCGAACTGGGCGCGGCCCTGCCCGGAACTCAACCCGCCAACGAGGCGGCCGAGTTGGTGCTGGCCCGCTCCGGTGCCTCCTTGCGACGGGATGCCGTGGATGAGCGGGTGATCGGCGACGTGCGCAATCTCACGGGGCGGCTCATTGATTCCCCCGGTGAGGTGGGCGGCTACCCCGCGCTTCGTTCCGGTCCGGCACCCGTCGACACGGATCGCGATGGCATCCCCGATGCGTGGGAGTCCGGCCATGGTCTGGATCCGAGGGATCCCAAGGATGCGAATCGCGTCTCCGCCCGCGGCTACACCTGGCTAGAGGAATATCTCGACAGCCTTGTCCGCTCCACTCCGTTCAAATGATAACCGGCCCGCGGTCGGGTTGAACGCGGAAATGAAAGCGTCGGCCTGCTGCAGTTTAGCGTCGGGGTGGCTGGTATGATGAACACGGATTCGGCGACCGGTCGTGAATGTCGCCGGTACGGCTCCGCGAGGGGGGAACCACGAAGGGGCACCAAGGCTCACGAATGACGGAGGCTCGGGTGTAGCCGAGGCGGTTAGCCTCGGATATTGAGGCTTCACGTTTTGCCGAAGGCGTTTCGGAAAGTCCCGGATTTTTTGACCGCGAATTTCGCGGATGGCGCGGATGGTTCGCCGGCTGGCCAGCCTTTCCGAAATTCGCGTCCTTCCTGTTCGAACTCGGAAATGGGTTCCAAGGTGCTGCGGCGCAGGCCGCAATCGCGGCGGTTCCAACCTGCTTCCGCGGATTTGGCTGACTCAACAAGCAACGGAGTCGGAAATTTCGGATTCCCCGGCTCCTCCGTTACCTCCGTTTACTCCTGTGCGCGGGCTTGGGGCGGTCCATTTTACGATCGGCCGGTGGTTCCTCCCGCCTGATATCCGGCGATGCAACACCCCCTGAGGATCGACTCTCTGCCCGCGGAAAAGGCCGCGCGGTTGCGCGAAATGATCCTCGGGATGCACGGCCTGCCGTGACCTCGCTCCGGCGGCGTGAATGACCGCCAGGGCCGTCGCGGCCGCTCAGAAGTTGAACTGGTCGATGTTCTCCTTCGTGAAGGCGAAGGGTTTCCCGAGGAGGATGTTGTCGCCCTGGACCTCGATGGCGCCGAGTTTGCGCGAGGGGAACGACTTGGCGCCAGGCTTGAGGGAGCCCTTCGCGACGGCGACGGCGGCCTCGATCGTGAGGTAACCTAGGTCCTCGGTTTTCCAGAGCACGACGGTGTCGGTCACGCCTTCCTTCACGTAGCGGCGGTTCTCGCTCGGGAGTCCAAGTCCGATGACTTTCACCTTCCCGGTCTTGCCGGCCTGCTTGACCGCCTCGGCGGCGCCGGGGACGGCGGGGGAGCAGATCGCCATGATCAGCTTCAGGTTCGGGTGGGCGCTCATGAGCGCGGTCGCCTCCGACTGGGCCTTGTCCTTGAGGTCGTCGCAGGGGCGCACGGCGACGAGTTTCATCTTCGGGTATTTTTCCTTCCACCGTTTCTCGATCAGCTGCTGCCACTCGCGCTGGTTGGCGGCGGTGAGCGTGGCGAGGATGATGGCGAACTCGCCCTCGCCGTTGAGGAGGCGGGCGGCGTCGTCCATGAGCGTGTGGGCGATGCCTTGGGGCGTGGCCTGGTTGACGAAGAACGAGCGGGCGTCGGGCTGGGCGTCGGCGTCGTAGGTGACGACCTGGATGCCCTGCTTGCGGGCCTTGCGGAGGGCGGTGGAGATGCCCTCGCGGTTCTCGGCGGCCACGGCGATGACGTCGACGCCGAGCGTGATCCAGTTCTCGACGATCTCGTTCTGCTTGGCGGCGTTGCTGTCGGTCGGGCCGTCGAAGAGCAACTTCACGCCCAAATCGCGGGCGGCGCGGTCGGCGCCGGCCTTGCAGGAGACGAAGTAGGCGTTGCCCTTGGACTTGGGCAGCATCGCGACGATCAACTGGGATTCGGCGGCGTTCAGCGCGGAGGCGAGCAGCAGCGCGGCGGCGGCGAGGAGGCGGGGAAGCGGGGAGTTTTTCATCAGGAGGAGGGCGGGTTAGGGGACGGGGCGCCGCGGGAGCGGCGGAGCCGCGGGACCATGCGAAACGCGACACCGCCGGTCAAGGCGAGCAGCAGGAGGGCGCCGGTGAGCAGGCCGGCGATCTCCTCGGCGGCGTTGAGCTCCATCACGACCGGCAGGCAAGCGAGGCCGTTCTTGAGCACGGCGATGGCGGCGACGCCGAGCAGCGTGCCGTGGACCGAACCGGTGCCGCCGAAGATGCTCGTTCCCCCGAGCACCACGGCTGTGATGGCAAAAAGCTCGTAGCCCGTGCCGGCGTCGGCCTTGGCCTGGCCGAGGCGGGCGGTGTAGATGATCCCGGCCAGCGCCGCGATGCCGCCGGCGAGCAGATAGACTCCGGCGAGCCGCGAGGCGACCGGCAGCCCGGCGTGGCGAGCACCCTCGGACGAGAAGCCGATCGCGCGGTAGGAACGCCCGAAAGTCGTGCGGTGCACCAGCAGCCAGACCGCGAGAGCAACCAACGCGAAAAGCCACGCCTGGGTCGGCAGGCCGAGCCAGCGCTCCTGGCCGAGGAACAGGAAGCCGGCCGGGAAATCCGTGTAGGTGACCGCGCCGCGGGTGATCGCCTCCGCCAGGCCGCGGAAGAGGGAGTAGGTGCCGAGCGTCACGATCAACGGCGGCAGGCGCAGCGCGGTGACGAGCACGGCGTTGAGGCCGCCCGCGAGCGTGCCGATCACGAGCGTCAGGCCGGCGGCCACCGGGATCGGCAGGCCGGCGTCGTGCCAGAGTTGGCCGAACAGGATCGCGCAAAGCCCGAGCAGCGAGCCCACGGAAAGATCGATGCCGCCGGTGATGATCACCGGCGTGAGTGCCAGCGCGAGCAGGCCGATCTCGCAGGAATGCCGCAGGACGTCGAATTGGCGGTCGAGCGTGCCGAAGCCGATCACCACGCCGCGGCGGTTCACGCTCGTGCCGGCGAAATAGAAGAACAGCCACTCGGCGATGAGCACGTAGAGGAGGATCATCTCGTGCCGGAGCAGGAGCGCCTTCCAGTCGCGGGCGGGAGCGTCGGCGGGTTTCATGGTCAACCACCTCCGCGGCGGGAGCGGATGCCGTCGGCCACCACAGCCAGCAGGATGATCGCGCCCTGGATCGCTTTTTCCCAGTAGGCCTCGACGTGCAGGTGCGTCAGCGCGGGTCCGATGCACGCGAGGAGTAGCAGGCCGGCAAACGCGCCCCAGAGATTTCCGCGTCCACCCGAGATGGCCACGCCGCCGACCACCACGGCCGCGATCACCTTCAGTTCCAGGCCGAGGCCCGAGAGCGGCTGGACTTGCGGTGACTGCACGACGTTCAGCATCGCCGCGAGGCCCGTCAGCCCACCCATCAGCACGAAGACAAGGAAGGTGCCCAACCGGGGCCGGATCCCCGCGAGGCGCGCGGCTTCCGCGTCGCTGCCGATCGCGTGGATGTAGCGGCCCGCCGCGAGGTGCCGCATCGCCAACGCGAGTGCGACGAGGAGCAGCAGCGCGAAGCCGACGATCAGCCATTGTCCGCTCGATTGACCGAGCCCGAACCATTGCACGCCGTCGGGCAGGTTCACGAACTGGCCCTGCCGGGCGAGATTCAGGCCCTGCCGCAGGGTCACCATCATCGCCAAGGTCACGACGATCGAGGGTAGCCCGAGGCCGGCGATGAGCGCGCCGTTCACGGCTCCCAGCAGCGCGCCGGCGCCGACCGCGGCCGGCAAAGTCGCGGCCAGCGGCCAGCCCGAGGCGGCAAGCAGCCCCGCGCAGACCCCGCAGACGGAAAACTGTGAGCCGACGGAGATGTCGATCTGCCGGGAGATGATCACGAGCGCCATGCCGCAGGCCACCACGAGGGTCGGCGCCTCCCGGGTCGCGAGAGAGAGCAGCGGTTGCGGCTGGAAGAACGCGGGTGCGAACAAGGCCAGCAGGGCGAGCATCACGAGCAGCGCTGCCGCCACGGAAAGCTCGCGGAAATGTTTTTTCACGCGGCTCCCTTCACCGGCTGCCCGAGCGCGAGGGCCATGACCTCGTGGGCATCGCAGCCGCCGGGCAGGATGCCCGCGAGCCGGCCGCCGCGCATGACGCCGATCCGATCGCTCATGCCGAGCACCTCGGGCAAGTCGCTGGAAATCAGGAGCACCGCGAGGCCTTCGCCGGCGAGCCGGCGGATGAGGCGGTGGATCTCGGCCTTGGCGCCGATGTCGACGCCCTGGGTGGGCTCGTCGAGGATCAGCACCCTGGGTTTGGTCGCGAGCCAGCGCGCGAGGGAAACCTTCTGCTGGTTGCCGCCGGACAGGCTTCCGGCGGGCGCCTGCGGGCCGGCGCACTTCACCGCGAGGTCGCGCACAAAGTTTGTCGCGAGCGCCTGCTCGGCGGCGGACCGCAGCCACGCGCCGGGAAATAATCTCCGGTGCACGGCCATCGTCATGTTCTCCGCGACCGGCATTTCGAGCACGACACCATGGCGGCGGCGATCCTCCGGCACGTAGGCGATGCCGTGACGCACGGCGTCCCGCGGCGAGCTCAGGGCGACTGGTGCGCCGTCCAATTCGATCGTGCCGGAGTCGGCCGGCGTCAGTCCAAAGAGCACGCGCGCCAATTCCGTGCGTCCGGCGCCGACCAGGCCGGCGAGGCCGAGGATCTCGCCCGCGCGGATTTCCAGGGAAACGTCCCGCACGCCGCCGGCGGCGCAACCGAGCGCGCGCGTGGCGAGCACGACGCCGCCCGGCGGGCGTTCCGCGGGCGGGTAGATCTGCGCGACCTCGCGCCCGACCATCCGGCGGATCAGCTCGCGCTCGGTGAGCTCCCCGATGGCGCCGGTGCCGGTGCTTTCGCCGTCGCGGAGGACGGTGACGCGGTCGGCGAGGGCGAAGATTTCCTCCAGCCGGTGAGAGATGTAGATCACGCCGACACCGTCGCGGCGGAGGTCCCGCACCACCGCGTGCAACAGATGCTGCTCCTTCTGCGTGAGCGAGGCGGTCGGCTCGTCCAGCATCACGATGCGGGCGCCGGTGCCGACCGCGCAGGCGATTTCGACCAGTTGCTGCTCGGGCATCGAGAGGCCCCGCACCTCCGACTCGGGGTCCACGGCGGCGCCGATTTTCCGAAGCAAACGATCGGCCTGTTCGCGGAGCTTTTTCCATCCGACGCGGCGCAGGGCATGGCCGGGATCGAGCCGCAGGCCGATGTTCTCCGCGACGGTGAGGTCGGGGAACAGGGCCGGCTGCTGATAGATGCAGGCGATGCCGAGCCGGCGGGCGGCCGATGGGTCGAGCCCGGAGACTTCCCGTCCGGCGACGCGGATCACGCCGGCATCGGGCTGATGTGCGCCGGTCACAATCTTGATGAGGGTGCTCTTGCCCGCGCCGTTTTCGCCGAGCAGCGCGTGGACCTCGCCGGCCCGCAGTTCGAAGTCGACCCCGCGCAGGGCGCGCGCGCCGCCGAAGGACTTGGCGAGCGAACGGATTTCGAGGAGCGGGGCGGCGGTCATGCGCGGTGCGAAGTGTCGATGGCGCGCCGGCCGGCGGGTCGAGTCAAATCACGCCCCGTTTGGACAGTCCGTGCCTTCCGCGGCGCGAAGCGGGGCGAGATCCGGATCGGTGGTGGCGGCCTCGCGGAACCGGGGCTCTAGGGCGATAGCCCGGGCAACGCGTTTTCGCGCCGTGGTGAGATCGCCGCGTTGGCACGCGTAGCAGCCGAGGTTGAACTGGATCGTCGGTTCTTCCGGAAAATGTTTCTCCGCCTCGTTCAGCACGCTCTCGGCGGCGGCGAGCGAATCGGCGCGCCGGGTGGCGTAGGCGCAGGAGATCCAGACCCCGGCATCGGCTCCGCCCCGGGCGATCATCGAGCGCGTGAGTTCGCGCAGCGCGGGCCAGTCCTGTTTCTCGTGCAGAAGCACGATGCGCAGCTCCTGGATGGCGGGCGCGCCGGCCCCGCCGTCCTCGGCAAGGACGAGCTCTCGCTCGGCGTCCGCCAGCAGCCCGAGACCGAGGTAGCCCCGGACGTGCATCAAACGGCGTTGGGGGAGCACGGTGGGTGAGCTTCGGGTCGGGTGGCGTCCGAGGATTTATCGGCCACCTTATCCGGCGATGGGCAGCGCTAGAGCTTGTGCTCGGAATCGCTTTCGCCGGTCGAGCGGCTCCGGGAGCGGTGGACCGGAAGCAGGATTTCCTGGTGGCGGCCCGCCGCGACGAGCACCGGCGCGAGGGCGAAGAGGCAGCCGGCTGCGGACGGCCATGGTTCGCGGTCAAATACCATCCCGAGCGCCAGCGTCACCGGCCCGAGGATAATGAAGAACAACGGCAGGGACTTGAAGGCGAGGGTCCCTGTTGCGGCGAGAAGCACGGCGGACACCGCCACGGTGGGCGACATCAGCACCAAGATGACGGCACCCGTGAAAAACACCGGTGCGGGCTGCTTGCCCGGCGAGCGAAACAGCGCCGCGCTCAGCACCACCGAAACGTACGCCGCCACCAGCGGCACGACCGGACGGGTCCAGGAAGCATTTTCCGCGTACCAAGCCCAGCCCGGCGCCACGTGGTCGAGCATGGTCGTGGCGAACCAGGCCGCGGCAGCACCGCGGACAATCTCCGCCCAATGCCACGGGAAGCGAAGCACCCGCCGCCACGCTTTCCACCAGCTCGCATTGCGCCGCTCGATATCGAGTTCCGCCAGCGCCCGGTAGCTGTGACGCCGGCTGTAGAAGGCGGGAAAGGGAAATGCCAGCAGTCCCAGGGACAGGGAAAGCAGGAGCCAGGGCAGCAGCGTCATTTTCAGGGAAGTTAGGCGATTTCCGAGACGCAGACTGTCGATTCCGGTTTCGCCATAACAAGCAGCAAACACGTGACTAGCCCGGATTCCGCAACTGGAGGGTTGGAGAAGTGCAAGTCGTTGATTCAGCGTCAAAATTTGTAAAAGGTCGCCACTACAACGACTGCGGCGCGCGGATGCGGGGAGGGGGCTGTGGAGGCAGTTGCAGGCCGAGTTGGTCGAGGATGAGCATGACATCACGCTCCGGTTCGGTGCGACGGATCAGGAGCATCTCGCGTCCGTCGGTCGTGGGCAGGGTGACGTCGAGCATCTGCACGGTGGCGAGCTTCTCGAAAAGGGTGCGGGCCATCAACCCGCCGGCCAGGCCGCGCAGTTGCTGGCGCAAGGTGGTGGAAAGACAGTAGGCGAGGAACGTGATGAACAGGTGAGCCTCGATGCGCTTGGGCTCGTGATGAAAGATGGGCCGCAAGCCGAGGTCGCCCTTGAGCGTGCGGAACGCCTCCTCGACAAAGCACAGTTGCATGTAGCATGCGCCAGATGAGCTCCGGGTCATCCGCGGCCAGGTTGGTGCGCAGGAGGTACCGGCCTTCGCGTTCGTGGACCCGCCACAGCGCGTCCTTGTCCAGTTGATACATCAGCGCTCCGTCGGGGGCGACCTCGACTTTGACCACGCCGGTCACGACGCGGCCGGCGCGGTCCTGGGCCGCACCGAGCTTTTTCAGCAGGTCGTCGCGCTTGGGCCGTTGGGCCTGCAGTTCGCCCAGTCGCTTCCAGTAGGCCTTCAGCCGGCGTCGCCGCATCCCGCGCTCCTTGCCCGCGCGAGCCTGGCTCTCGGCCAGCACGTAAAGTTCGCCCGCTTGCGCCAACAGTTTGACCCGCAGTTGCGGCCGCACCGCCTGCCAGGGTTTTTCCGCCAACGCCGCCTCGTACTGCGTCAGCCGGCCCTTGGGGGTGCCGACCAGGTACTTCACCTGGGAGTCGACCGCGCGCAGCTCGGCGAGCACTTCCTCCGTCGGGATGCCGCGGTCCATGACCCAGATGCGTTGGGTTTCGCCGAAGCGGCGGCGAATCGTGGCGAGCATCCCGCGCAAGGTGGTCTTGTCGGCCGTATTGCCCGGGAACATCTCATAGGCGAGCGGCAGGCCCTCCGGCGTGTCCACCAGCGCGACCACCACTTGCACGCAGTTGCTGCGTTTGTCGCGGCTGTAACCGAAGCGCCGGGGATCGGCTTCGTCGACCGGCACGTCGCACTCGAAGTAGGTGCTCGTCAGGTCGTAGAGCAACACCTCGAACTTCGCGCCGAACAAGTCACTCCAACGCTCCCGCAGATGCGCGAAGAGCTCTTCCTTCCACGGCAGCAGCCGATCGTGACAACGATACAGCGTGTCGTCCTGCACGGCCCGCGCGTCCACACCGAGCAGATCGCCGAGCGCGGTCGTCTGGAACCATTGCCGGTGCAGCCGCCATTCGCTGCCCGGCGACAGCAAGCGGTACAGGGTCAGGATGCGCAGGACTTTTTCCCAATCGGTGTCTTCACGGGTCACCGGCAATCTCGCCGCGAAAAAATCATCCAGGTGCAGGCTCCGCCAAAGGTGCTCGCCCAGCCAACACGCGCCCCACTGCCGGGGACGCTCCAGCCGCATGGCGTCGAGTCGCACCTGCACCGCTTCCGCACCCTCCGCCGGCGGCGTGCGATCCGCGGGAAACAACGCCAGTTGCCGTGTCTCGCACTCGCGTTCGTCGAACACCGCGATGGTGCGTTCCCATTGCACGCGTTGGCTGTCGTTAATCTCGCCCAAATACAGCACGTGGTGCTGCGCCACTTTGCCCCCGGCATAACGCCGGCTCTCCACGATCGACCACGAGCGATGCACTTTCCCGTCTTTGCGCCGTTCACTGCATTTGAGGAACATGCCGACAGATTAGCGCATCCCGCCTCACCCCGATAGACCCTTGGTCGCCACTACACGCCCTTTCCGAAAGCCCGATCACGTCTCCGCAAGCACTTGCGCAAGCCAATCGGCCGAAAAATCCCAATTTCCGGGTCCAGTTGCGGAAGTCGGGCTAGGGTGATTTCCTGGGTTCGTGGGTGCGTCGTGCCCAAAGCTTGCCGCCTCACGTCGGGAGGCGTGACGTTCCGCGGATGATCTCCGATCCGGCGGGTTGGGTGCTCGGCTTCGATGCCGACGACACCCTGTGGCACAACGAGAACATCTTCGAGCACACGCATCAGCGTTATCGCGCGCTGCTCGCGCGGTTCCACGACGCCGCGACGGTGGAGCGCACGCTCTTCGCGACGGAGATG
>JBJTCH010000035.1:0-34329 GCA_046091745.1 Opitutaceae bacterium | reverse complement strand
CGGGACACGACGGCGGCGGGGCCTTCCTGCTGCGCCGCTCGGCTTGAGGCATCCGGCCGCCGGAGCGCGGCGGCCGGCAAGGAAAGCGCATTCAAGCGCAAGCGCCGCGTGGCCGATCGCGGCGGCACGGGGTATTTTTAGGCATGAAAACAATCCTTGCCCCGATTGATTTCTCCGCCGCCACCGAGGCGTGCGCGCGGAACTCCGGCAGCTGATCGACCGCCAGCCGGATCTGATCGTGAGCGGTGAGGCGGGCAATCCCGCGGAGGCGTTCCAGCAGCTCGCCCGCGGCGTCCCCGACCTGATCCTGACCGATCTCACGATGCCAGGCCGCGGCGGCCTCGAGTTTCTCCGCGATCTCCGCGCCGCGCACGACCGGGTGCCGATCCTCGTGGTCTCGATGCACGACGAGGGCGTCTACGCGGAGCGCGCGCTGCGCGCCGGCGCCCGTGGCTACATCATGAAGGAGGCCGGAGGGGAAAACCTGCTCGCCGCCCTCCGGCGCGTGCTGGACGGCGAGGTTTACGTGAGCCCGCGGATGTCGGCGCGCATCCTTGACGCGGTCTCCACCCGCCGGCCGCGCGGATCCAAATCGCCCATCGAGCAGCTCACCGACCGCGAGTTCGAGGTCTTCCAGCTGATCGGCCAGGGCAAGAGCACACGCGATATCGCCGCGGAGCTGCACCTGAGCCCGAAGACCGTCGACGTCCACCGCGGCCACATCAAGGAGAAGCTCGGCCTGCGCGACGTCACGGCGCTGATCCGCCACGCGGTGCGCTGGGTGGAGACAAGCCCCGACGGCGAGTGAGCGCGGCCCCCGTTCAGTGCCCCGCGGTCGCGAGGTGCTGGCGGAGGAGATCCTTGCCGTAGTCGTTGCCGTTCGGCGTGCGCACCACCACGTGGATATGCTCGCGGCTCGGCTGGCGCGGATCGGCGGCGAGGTGCCGCAGGTTGGCGGGCCGCTGGTGGTCGAACTCGATCAGCACCACCGGGCTGTGTATCCGGTAATAAAACACGCCATCGTCGCGGTCCCCGCCGATCCACGCGAAGTGGGTGCGATCGAGGTGCGCCCGCACCTCCTCGAATTTCACGCGGGCGTGGCCGTCCGCGAGGTTGCCGGTGTGGAGCGCGATGAGTTCCAGCAGCGCCGCGCGCTGCTTCGCGTCCAGCGACGTCGCCGGGACTCCGGCGTAATCGAGCACCACGTTGTCGCGGAACGCCTCGGTGAGGTTGTCGTTGCCGTCCTTCCCGGGCCGCAGCACCGCGCGGCGGCGCTGCTCCTCGTTGAGCGAACGGCGCAGGGCCAGGCCGGCGTCCTGCTCCGCCCGCAGGATGGACACCCCGCGGTGCAGGCCGTCGCGCGCGGTCACCGGCTCGGAGCCGACGAACACCGGGGACATCACCACCTGGTCGCCGAGCACGAAGTAATTGATGATGAGGTGATGGCCGTCGACCTGCCAGCCCCACGGCCGGTCGGCCGAGGGCTCGCCCATCACCGTGATCCAATAGAGCCACTCGCCGTACTCCTCGAAATTGTTGTGGTTCAGTTCCCCGAGGGTGTGGTTCAGCCGCATGATGTCGCGGGCGAGATCGAGTCCCTTGGCGCTCAGTCCCGCGCGCATCAGCCCGAAGCCCGCGGCGCGCTGGGCCTCGTTCATCTCCTGGAAACTCACGCCCTGGCGCACATAGAAGTGCTGGTTCATCCATTTGCGCCACTCGGGGTCGTCGACCGGAAAAACCGTCTTCGCGCGCTGGGCCGGCGTGAGCGCGGCGAGGAACGCGCGGGCGGCGTCGCGCACCGGCCCGGTGCTCACGCCCGTGGAACGCACGGGGAACAAGCCGGGCTCGACGGCGCCCTGGGCGGTGATGCCGCGGAAGGGTTCGGCCAGGCCCTTCGCCTCCGCCTCGCGCGACTGGCGCGTGAAACGCTGGAAGCGCGTCTCGCCGGAGGGCGCGGGCTGGGCGTGCAGGGAAAACGCGGCGGCGAAAACCGCGACGGCGGACGGGATCCTGGGGTTCATGGGAAAAAGTGCTTTGGGGCCGGTAAGCCGGATTCTGTCCCGCGCCTTGCGGCGCGGTGGTCGTCATTTCTCTCGACCCGGCCTCACGGCCGGGCGCCCGGTGACGGTCCGCCGGAGCGGAACGACACCGGATGCGACTTACCCGTGGCTATGGGACGGGCCGCCCAGCCACCTATTTAGTCTTGCACCGGACGGGGTTTTTCCTGCCGCCACGCTCGCGCGTGACGCGGTGGGCTCTTACCCCACCTTTTCACCCTTACCCGCCGCGTGCCCGAAAGCCCGCGGCCGGCGGTATGTTCTCTGTGACACTGTCCGTCGACGCGCCTTGAAACGCGCCGCCCGCGCTTGCGGTGAAGCTTGCGCGGCGTCCTGCCCTGCGGTGTCCGGACTTTCCTCTCCGAATGTCTCGGCGGGCGCGGCGTTACCCGCGCCTTGGGATCAAAGAACTCGGAGCGACAACCTGGCCCCAAAGCAAAGACAGCGGATCCGCGATCCGGCGGACTGGCAAGCGCGCCGGCGGCGGCCGGGATATCAGGACTCCCAGTAGACGATGCGACCGCATTGGTCGCAGGTCGGGAGCTGGGCGATGGGGTCGGCGGTTTTTCCGCGGGCGGCGGATTCGACCTCGCTGGAGACCTTGAGGTGGCAGCCGCCGCATTTGGCGCCGTGGATCGGCACGACGACGGGAAAATTGCGCGCCGCGATGCGGTCGTAGACGCGGAGTCGCATCGGCTCGACGGGCGTGCGCGCCGCGGCGACCTCCGCCTGGGCCGTGACGAGTTCGGCGCGGAGGTTGGTCTCCCGTTCCCGGAGCGTGGCGATGCGGGACTCGTGGCCGGCGATGTTGGCCTTGAGGACGGCCTCGGCGGCGGCGAAACGGGCCTTGGCGCCGTCGATCGCGTACATCACCTCGAGTTCCTTGCCCTCGAGTTCAGCGATTGCGGCCTGGGTGAGCTCGATCTGGTGGCCCATGGCCTGATACTCGTCGTTCTTCCGGATCGAGAGCTGCTGGGTGCGGTAATTGGCGAGCTTGGTCTCGGTGGAGCCGATTTCGGTTTCGAGGGACTTCTTGCGCACCTCGAGGTCGCGCAACTCCGTGCGGGCGGCGTCGATCGCGGCCTTTTCGGAGGCGATCTTGCGCTCCACCTGCGCGCTTTCCTCCGGCACGGCCTTCAGCTGCGTCTCGAAGGCGTGGCGCTTGAGGTCGCGGTCCTGCAGGATGAGGAGGCTTTGCAGCACCGGGGTCAGCATGAGCGCGGACTCTGCCGGCACCGCCAGACCGGTCAAACGAAAGCTGTTTTCCCAACCCTAGCCTGTCCCCGGTAACCCAACATCCTGCCCCTTTGAGCCGCCTGCGTATTTTCGCGGCCAATTCCCGGGATGGCAGCGAACAGCAGATCTCGGGACCAAGGGCCCAGGGGACGAAGAGACTGGTTCGGTGAGGCGTGATGCGACTCCTCATCCGCACCATCCGTGAAATCCGCGGTCAAAAATCCGGGGCCTTCCGAAACGCCTTCGGCCGTCGCGCCATCGCCATCGGCCGGGGTCATCGGCCCCCGGCTACAGGAAGGCCCGCTCTCCACATTCGTGTCCCTTCGTGGTTCTCCCCCGCGAAGCGATACCGGCGACATTCACGCCCCGCTTCCGAATCCGTGTTCATCCGCGTCCATCCGTGGTTACCACCCCGCGGAGCGATTCCGGCCGCCATAACGCCCAGCCGAGCCTTGAACAGAAGGCCGGGAAGTTCGCTTCCCACTCCGGGGCCTTGCCCACCCGTCCTCACGTGTGCCGCGCCACCACGGCGCCACAAAGGGAGTGGCGGTTCAGGTCGTCGTGGCCCTCAAAGGCGGACGCCCGCCTTTTGAACTCCCTCCGCAGCCGGCAAAAAACTCCCTCTTGAGTGGCCATCTTGACAGCATTTTTAACGAGCATCATGATGCTTTTATGAGAACGACCGTCACCCTTGATCCCGATGTCGAGCAGCTGCTCCGGCTCGCGACGCACGGTTCGCAACAGTCCTTCAAGGAGGCGCTCAACGACGGGCTCCGGCGCGGCCTCGCCCATCTCGCCCCCTCCGTCGCCGCCAAACCCTTTGTCGTGGAGGCAAGGCCGATGGGCCTCCGGGCCGGCCTCGATCCCGCGCGTTTGCACGACTTGGCGGACGACCTCGAAGCCGAGGCATTCGCCTCGACCACGCGCCGCCTCCGTCAGGCGCTGAAAAAATGATCCTACCGGACGCCAATCTTCTCCTCTACGCCTACGACCGCGAAAGCCCCTTCCACCCGGAAGCGGCGCGCTGGTGGGCCGGCCTGCTGTCCGGCGCCGAGCCGGTCGGTCTTTGTCCGGTCGTGGTCTTCGCGTTCCTCCGCCTCGCCACCAACGCGCGGGTTTTTGAACGCCCGCTGACCGCGCGTGACGCCGGCGCGTTCATCAAATCCTGGCTCGCCCGTCCCAACGTCCGCCTGCTCGTTGCGGGCCCCGAGCATGTCGAGACCGTCTGCCGGCTTCTCGCCAAGGCGGGCACAGGGGGAAACCTGGTCACCGACGCGCAGATCGCCGCCCTCGCGGAGGAATCCGGGGCCACCATCCACTCGGCCGACACCGACTTCGCGCGCTTCGCGGGCGTTTCGTGGGAAAACCCGTTGCTCCGCTAGGACCAGGGGCACGAGGGACCAACGGACCAAGGGTCCAAGGGACAAAAGGACTGGATCGGTGGTGGTCCGCGGCTACCACCCAGCGGAACGCGGGAAACCGGCGTCGCGCCCAGCCGAGCCTTGACCAGAAGACCGGGAAGTTCGGAAAGGCCTACCGCGTCTCCTCATCCGCGCCATCCATGAAATCCGCGGTCAAAAAATCCGGGGCTTCCGAAACGCCTTCGGCCGTCACGCCATCGCTATCGGCCGGGGTCATCGGCCCCCGGCTACGGGGCTTCCGAACCACCTTCGGCAACACGTGCTCCCTCAAAATCCGTGGCTGTCAGCCTCGGCTACACCAGACGACATCACCAAAAGGTCTCACCGGACGGCCGGCATCATTCGTGCCCCTTCGTGTCCCTTCGTGGTTCTCCCCTCGCGAAGCGCTACCGGCTACATTCACGACCCAATCGCCGAAGCCGACACTCTCCCGGGCTCAGCCGTGTCGATCCGTGGTTGCCCCCGTAAATCCCGCTGGCCGGCGGCGGGAGTTGCCTCAACTTGGACCGCGTGAACCCCGCCTCCCCCCGCCTCGATCGTCGTCGTTTCATCGGCACCTCCGCCGCGTTCGCGACCGCCGCGCTCTCCTCGTCACGGCTTTCGCCGCTGCTCCACGCCGGCGAGGCCGCGCCCGCTTTCCGCAGCGCCTGGAACCGCCACCCCGACCGTCCTTGGACCGGTCCCGAGTGCTGGGCCAACCCGCTCCAGGATTGGCGCGTCGCCGCCGGCCGCGCCGAGTGCATCAACGCCGCCGCCGACCGCACCCTCCATCTCCTCACGCGCCAGCTCTCGTCGCGCGCCGGCACCATCGACCTGCGCGTGCGCATCGGTCGCGCGACCGGCGGCAACCTCGCTGGTCAGGGCTCGGCCGGTTTCCGGATCGGAATCCTCGGCACGCTCAAGGACTACCCCGAACTGCACGACTACCGGAACAACCTCTGGGCCGCTCCCGGTTCCGGCTTCAACGCCGGCTTCACCGCCGAGGGGAAACTCTTCCTGCGCCGCGCCGAAAATGCGTCCGCCGTCGCGGTCGACCTCCGACGCGAGTCCATCGAGCTGCGGCTCGCCGTCGCGCCGGCCGGCGGCGCGTACGCCGCGACGCTTTCGGCCCACGACGCGGCCGACGGACGCGAGCTGGCCCGCACCCAAGTCGATGACGTCGCGGCCGACTCGCTCGTCGGCAACATCGCGCTCGTCGCGAAATTCCCCGGCGGCGAGGCAGGCGCCGGCAAGGCCAAGGCGAAGGGCAAAGCCGCGGCGGGTTCGGCCGGCGTCGGCAGTTTCTGGTTCTCCGATTGGAGCGTCGGCGGCACCAAGCTCACCGGGTCCAACGGCCAGGTTTTCGGGCCCGTGCTTTGGACGCAGTACACCCTGAGCGGCGGAACCCTGAAACTCTCCGCGCAATTCCCGCCGCTCGGGCCGACGGACACCCCCGAGGCGCGGCTGCAGGTGCGCGACGGCGCCGGCTGGAAGACGCTCGGTACCGCGCCGATCCACCCCGAGGCGCGCGTCGCGGCGTTCCGCGTCGAGAAATGGGACGCGACCCGCGACCTGCCCTATCGCGTGACCTACGCGCTCCGCGACCGCGACGGCGTCGTGACCGAGCACGAGTGGGCGGGAGTGGTCCGCCGTGATCCCGTTGACCGCGAGCAACTCTCGGTGGCCGACGTGTCGTGCAACATCCACACGATCTTCCCGAACGTCCCGCTCGTGCGGAACATGGCGAAGCTGGACCCCGACATTCTGGCGTTCGTCGGCGACCAGTTTTACGAGTCGACCGGCGGCTACGGCACGCAGCGCGCGCCGCTGGCGCCCGCGATCGTCGATTATCTGCGCAAATGGTATTTCCACGGCTGGACCTGGCGCGAGCTGATGCGCGACCGACCGAGTCTCTCGCTGCCCGACGACCACGATGTTTACCAGGGCAACCTCTGGGGCGAAAGTGGCGAAGGCCAGAAGACCACGCAGGAGGCCGGCGGCTACGAGATGCCCGCCGCGTGGGTGAACGTCGTCCATCGCACCCAGACGGCGCATCACCCCGACCCGCACGATCCCGCGCCATCCAGGCGCGGCACGATTAATTACTACGGCCCGATGACGTACGGGAAGGTGAGCTTCGCGATCCTCGCCGACCGCCAGTTCAAGTCGGGACCCGAGGGCAAGGTCCCGCCCACCAACAGCGGCCGCGGCGACCACGTGAAGGACCCGGCCTTTGACCCCGCGCCCAGCGATGTGAGCGGCCTGGAGTTGCTCGGCTCGAAGCAGGAGCAATTCGTGCGCGAATGGATCGGCGACTGGCGCGGCGCGGAGATGAAGGCGGTGATTTCCCAGACGATCTTCAGCGCGATGGCCACCACGCACGGCGGCAACCAGATGGTGCTGATGGCGGACTACGACACGAACGCCTGGGCGCAATCGCCGCGCAACCGTGTCCTGCGCGACCTGCGCAAGGCTTTCGCCGTGCACATCGCCGGGGACCAGCACCTGCCGGCCGTGATCAAGTACGGGATCGACACCCACGGCGACGGCCCGGTGGCCTTCGCGGGACCGGCGGTCAACGTCGGCTACCCTCGCTGGTGGGAGCCCGAGAAGACCGGCCGCGGGCGGCGCACGGGAAACAACGGGTTTCTCGGTGATTTCCACGACCACTTCGGCCACCCGATGACCGTGCTCGCGTTCAAGAACGGCCCCGCCAACCCGCCCGCACCGGTGCTCGATTCGGTCAATGCCAAGACCAGCGGCCTCGGCCTCGTGCGTTTCGACAAGGCGCGCCGCACCATCACCTTCGAGTGCTGGCCCTATTCGGCCGACGTCGCGCGGCCCGGCACGCAGATGGCGACCTGGCCGCTGAAAGTCGGGCAGTTGGAGAACTACGGTCGCAAGGCCGAGGGTCATTTGCCCGAGCTCACTTTCGCGGGTGTGAACCAGCCGCTCGTCGAGGTGATCGAGGAAAAGACCGGGGAACTGGTTTATCTGCTGCGGCCGAACCGCGGCGCCTTCCGGCCCCACGTCTTCGCCCCCGGAAAATACTCCGTGCGCGTGAGTGATCCGGAGACCGGACGGGCCCGGACGCTGACCGGACTCGAGGCGGGCACCGGCTCACCACCGGCCGTGGAAGTGCGCTTGTAGGCGGCGAACCAGCATGGCGGCGACGATCGCCGCCACGCTGGCAAGGGTCCTGCTAGGGAGTGGCTGCAACCCCTTCTCCCGCCGTGTCCCTGCTCCGCTCCCCCTACGAAACTGAACACTTCTTCGACGAGATGTTCACGGCGGGCGGCCCGGCCGCCGTCCGTCCGCATTACCGCCGCCTCGCGGAGCGTCTCGAGAGCCTGCCCGGGGCGGAGTTCGACCAACGGCGGGCGGCGGTCGACGCCGCCTTCCTGCGGAGGGGCGTCACCTTTACGGTCTACAACGACTCCCAGGGAACGGAGCGGATCTTCCCGTTCGACCTCATACCGCGGATCATCCCCGACGCGGAGTGGCGCCGCATCGAGGCCGGGCTCGTCCAGCGGCTCCACGCGCTCAACCTGTTCCTCGACGACGTCTACCACGGCCAGAAGATCCTGAAGGACGGCGTCGTGCCGCCGGCGTTGCTCCTCGGCGCGAAGCATTTCCGGCGGGAGTTCATGAACTTCAACGTGCCGCGCGGCATCCACGTGCACGTCTGCGGCACGGACCTGATCCGCGACGACCGCGGCAACTATCTCGTCCTCGAGGACAACCTCCGGTGCCCGTCGGGCGCGAGCTACATGATCGAGAACCGGGCCGCGATGCGCCGCGCCTTCCCGCAGCTCTTCCAGAGCTACGGCGTCCGCCCGGTCGAGGGCTACGCCGGGCAGTTGCTCAAGACCCTGCTGAACCTCGCGCCCGAGCGGAAGGAGAAGCCCACCGTCGTGCTCCTGACGCCGGGCGTGCACAACAGCGCCTACTTCGAGCACTGCTTCCTCGCCCGCCAGATGGGCATCCCGATCGTGGAGGGGCGCGACCTTGTGGTGCGCGACCGCCGCGTGTACATGCGCACCACCGCCGGTCTGGGCCAGGTCGACGTCATCTATCGGCGGATCGACGACGACTTCCTCGACCCCACCGTCTTCCGCGCCGACTCGATGCTCGGCGTGCCTGGCCTCGTGAACGCCTACCGCGCCGGCAACGTGGCCCTCGCCAACGCGATCGGCACCGGCGTCGCCGACGACAAGGTCGTCTACGCGTACGTCCCACGGATCATCAAATACTACCTCGGCGAGGACCCGATCCTCCCGAATGTGAACACCTACCTCGCCTCCGAGCAGACGGACCGCCGCTTCATCCTCGATAACATCGAGAAACTCGTGGTGAAGGCCGCCAACGAGGCCGGCGGCTACGGCATGCTGATCGGTCCGGCCGCCTCCAAGGAGGAGTGCACCCGCTTCCGCGCGCAGGTCGCCGCCCAACCGCGCAACTACATCGCGCAGGACCCGATCATGCTCTCCCGCTCGCCCACCTGGTGCGACGGCCGGCTGGAGGGCCGCCACATCGACCTCCGGCCCTACATCCTTAACGGCGAAAAAATCACCGTCACGCCCGGCGGTCTCACGCGCGTCGCGCTCCGCAAGGGTTCACTGGTGGTGAACTCCTCCCAGGGCGGCGGCTCCAAGGACACCTGGGTGCTCAAGGGCGACGAATAACCCCCGAACGTCATGCCGCCGACCCGCCAGGCCGCCTCCGCCCCGCCGGAGCGCCCCCAGACGACCGTCATGCTCTCCCGCGTGGCGCACTCGCTGTATTGGATGAGCCGCTACATCGAGCGCGCCGAGAACACCGCACGCCTGCTCGACGTGAACCTGCACTTCCTCGCCGACCTCCAGGACCTCTCCGGCGCGTCCCAAAACACGTGGGAATCCCTCATCCTCAGTTCCGGCGCCGACGAGGAGTTCCGCCGTCTCCACGCGACCGCCGACAGCCACACGGTGACGGAATTTCTCGCGTTCGATCTGCGCCACGCCGGCTCGATCCTCAACTGCGTCTACGCCGCGCGCGAGAACGCCCGGATGATCCGCGACCAGATCTCACTCGAGATGTGGGAGGTCATCAACGAGCTGCACCTCATCCTCAAGTCGACCAACACGGCCGACGTCTGGGCGCGCGGCCCGCAGGAGTTCTTCACCCGCATCATCCGCGCCTCCCACCAGTTCCAGGGCCTCACCGACGCCACCTTCCCGCGCAGCGAGGGCTGGGAGTTCATCCGTTTCGGCAAGATGGTCGAGCGCGCCGACAAGGCGACCCGCATCCTCGACGTGAAGTACCATATCCTGCTGCCCAGCGCGACCGACGTCGGCGGCGCCCTCGACACCGCGCAATGGCAGGCCGTGCTGCGCTCCGCCTCCGCGCTCGACGCCTACCGCCGCTACCACGTGCGCGAGATCCTCCCGTGGAAGGCGGCCGAGTTCCTCATCTTCTCCGACTCCTTCCCCCGCTCGCTCCACTTCTGCGTCGCGCAGGTCGACGACCTCCTCCGCCGCATCCTCGGGGAAACCGGCGCCCGGCCGCGCTCCGCCGCCGCCCGCGCCTCGCGCCGCCTGCTCGGCGAGCTTGAGTCCCGCACGATTACCGACGTCCTTCAGCGCGGACTTCACGAATTCCTCATGGACTGCCAGGCCACTCTTGCCGCGATCTCCGACGAGGTCGCCGAAACGACGATGTTCTACCCCGCCGAGTCCTCCCTCGAGGACCAGCAGCAGCAACAGCAGCAGCAGTAGGCGTCCGCGCGGAAGCACCGGCGCCATGCACCTGCGCGTCGTCCACCGAACCTCGTTCGTCTACGACGGCGAGGCGAAGGAGAGTTTCAACGAGCTCCGGCTGCGCCCGATGGAGAACGGCCACCAGCGCTGCCTGTCCTTCGAGCTGCGCATCTCCCCGGATGCGGAGGTGCGCGACTACGGCGACTTCCACGGCAACACCGTCCATTACTTCGAGGTCCCCGGGCCGCATGAGCGGCTGTGCATCACGGCGGTCTCCCGCGTCGAGACCGTCCCCGCCGAGCAACGCCCCCCGGCGCCAGCTGTCTCCGCCGCGGAACTCGCGGCGTCGCCGGAACGCGAGATGATGGCCGAGTTCGCCACCGACTCGCCGTACGTGCCGCTCGACGTCGAGCTCGGGCGGGAGGCGCAGGACATCCTGGCGGCCGGCCGCGGCGATGTCTGGGGCGACGTGTGCCGGCTCGGCGAGCACGTCCAGCGGACCTTCAAGTACCAGCCCGGCTCCACCGGCGTGAGCACCCGCGCGCCTGACGCGTTGCGGCTGCGGGCCGGCGTCTGCCAGGACTTCGCGCACGTCCACCTCGGCCTGTGCCGCACCCTCGGCATCCCGGCGCGTTACGTGAGCGGCTACTTCCTTAACCCCGCGCGCCGACCCGGGGAAAACGAGGCCTCGCACGCGTGGATCGAGGCCTGGCTGCCCGGCGCCGGCTGGCTGGCCTACGACACCACCCACGCCCGGGTAGCTGACGAACGCTACATCACCCTCGCCGTCGGCCGGGATTACACCGACATCCGCCCGGTGAGCGGCACCTACCGCGGCGCGCCCACCCGCGCCCTCCGCGTCGACGTCTGCGTGCGCGAGGCCAGGACCCCCGCGGCCGCCTCCTCTCCATGACGAAACGCAGCCTCGTGCTCTGGGACATCGACGGGACGCTGATCGTGACCCGCAACGCCGGCTCGCGCGCGATGGAAGTCGCGTTCACCCGCCACTTCGGGCGCCCCGGCGATCTTTCGACGATCGACTGGGCCGGCCGCACCGACACCTGGCTCACGCCGGAGATCCTGCGCCGCAACGGCATCGAGCCCACGCCGGAGGCCTGCGCCGCGTACCTGGAGACCTACCTCCGCACGCTGCCCGGAGAACTCGCCGCGGGCCCGCAGGGTCGCGTGCTGCCCGGGGTGAACGAACTTCTCGACCACCTCGGCGCCGACGCCCGCTTCGCGCAGGGCCTGCTGACCGGCAACCTCCGGCGCGGCGCCGAGCACAAGCTCACGCACTACCGCCTCTGGCACCATTTCCCGTTTGGCGCCTACGCCGACGACAGCCCGCGGCGCAACGACCTCGGCCCCGTCGCCCTCCGCCGCGCCGCGACGCATCACGGCCGTGAGTTCCACGCGGCCGACGCCGTGATCATCGGCGACACCCCGCACGACATCGAGTGCGCCCGGGCGTGTGGCGCCCGCGTGATCGCCGTCGCCACCGGCCGCCACTCGACCGCCGAACTCGCGGCCCACGCCCCCGACGCCGTGTTCCCCGACCTCGCCGACACCACCGCCGTGCTCCGCGCGCTCGGAACCTGATTTCCCGCACGCTCTGCGACCGGTCCTCGGGCCCCCGGCGCAGGAGAGTGGGCCCCCACGGCCAAACCCCGCGCACCACGGGCAGCCGCGGCTATATCGGGCCGGTTGAAGTTGAAAGCTGAGGTTGAGGTCATGCGCGGCCGAACGCGTCGGGCCAACCACAGATAACTCGATATCACAGATCTGGCGCCCCCTGCCTTCACGATCTTCCCGGTCTTCGCGTGTCACGATCCGGGGCTTTGAACAAAAGGTCGGGAAGCTCGGAGAGGGAGAGCGGTTTTCTTCATCGGTGTTGATCCGTGCGCATCCGTGGATGTTCCCCCGCGGAGCGAATCGGCGACGCGTAACGGAGCCGCGTCTTGCTCTCTCCCACTCTCACCCTTCTCCAACTCTTTTTCCATCCGTGGTTGCGCCCTCGCGGAGCGATTCGGCGACACGTTCCGTCTTCCTGTTCCACTCCGCCCGTTCGCTCCGGTCATTCGGATACGCCGAACGGCTGCCGGTTTCTGTCCGCACCATCCGCGATATCCGCGGTCAAAGCCTCGGAGCCTTTCCACCGCGCATCGCGACCCCCGTTCCTTACCGTCGCTCGACGCGCACAGGGGTGTCGGCTCCAGGTTTGGGGAAGACAACCATCGTCTTCTCCGCTCCCAGATCGATCTCAATGGCAACGCCGGAGGACGTCTCGGTTCGGCGCGCCGTCCATGATGCTCCCTGCCCCGCGCGATACGGCACCATCACGGTCACGACGCCGATCTCCTTTCGCTTCGCGCGGGTGCCCGCCTCGACGTGCCAGAGATTCGGGAACTCCCGCGTCGGCGGCGGCTGGAAACCGTCGGTTTGCTTGAAGCCCAGTGATTCCGGCGCGAGGTAGGCGATCTCCACGCCCGCCTTCGCTTGGACCACCCGCAGGCGCCCCGCGGCCTCGTCGAGCGAGAACGCCCTCGGCGCATGCAGCATGAACTGGAACGTGGACGCGCGCGGCGCCACGAGTTCGTCGTAGATCACGACGCACGGCCGCGCGCCCTTGAGCAAGACCACGTGGCGCCACGCCTTCCGGAGGCGGCCGCCGTAGGCCGCGGAGGCATCGCCGGCCACGTAATCGTGACCCGGCCCGAAGTCCTCGCGCACGATGCGCCCCGTCGCCGTGGCCGAGTGCGGGGTCTGTCCCTGACCATCGACGAGCACCGCGTTTTGCGCGCGGGTCGAGTGGACGTATTCGTAGTGGAACTTGCTGCCGTGCAGGTCGCGGTAGGTGTTGGCGACCAGCAGCGCCTCGCCGTAGGCGTTCAGCAGGAAACCATTCTGCGCGTTGTGGCCGTGGCTCTGGCTGCCGAACGGACTCGATTTGAAGGCGACGTGCACGTCCTCGCGGCTGTCGGCGAGCGTGAGGTGCAGGCTGGCGACGCCGATGCCGTGGAAAACCTTGGAAGGCGGCAGTTCGGCGAGCGGGCGCGTCGGCGGCAGCGGGGGCAGGTTGGCGCGATAGAGGAAACCCAGGAAGCCGCCGTTTGCCGGCATGCCACCGCGCTCGGCCCAGTCGCGCCAGTAACCCGCGCGTCCGCCGTCGCCACTGGCCCCTCGCGCCCGCAAGTGATACTCCAGGAACGCCGGCGGCGTGATCGGCCGGCCGGAAAGGTCGCCGAAGCCCGCGTTGGGCGAATGGGGCGGCGCAAGGTACATCGGGTAGTCGCCCACGTGCGCGAAGAACGGCTTCTTCATGCCGTCGATCCCGAGCGCCGCCTGCGCGACCTGCAGCCACCAGACGACCTTGTTCTGGTAGCCGCTCCAGTAGCTGACGCCCTCGTGCCAGCCGCCGTCGTCGTCGGACCAGACGGGATAGCAGGCGAAGAACTTGTTCACCGCGTAATCGAGCCAGCGCGGCGCCTCGGGAATCTCATCGAGGAACGCGATGCCGGCCTCGGCGATCTTGTGCCACACGCGGTTGGCGTGGCTCCCGAACGGACGCTGGAGATGACCCGTGCCACGGCTCACCTCGCCGCTGTTCCAAGCGTCGATCACGCGGGCGCGCATCGCAGCCTGCACCTGCGCGCGTTCGTCGGCCGTGAACATATCCCAAGCCCAGTCATAGGCGCGGGCGGGGCGGTACAGCATCGGTTTGGCGGCCTCGCAGTTGAGGGCGAAGTTCGTGTTGCCCGCGGGGTCCCACGAGGCGAGGTGCAGCACCCAGCGGCGCGCGGCCTCGCCGTAGGTCTTGTCGCCGGTGAGCAGGTAGACGAAGGCGAGCGTCTCGGCTTCGTTGCAGGCGGCCTCGGTCTGCTCCCGGTTGGGCCACCAGTACTTGATCAGCTCGGGATTATCCTTCTCCCGCGCGGAACCCTTGTTCGCCGGCTCCGGCGTGGGGCCCTTGCGGAGGTATGCGTCGGCGGCCTTCCGCAGCGTCGCGAACGCCGCCGCCTCACGCCCCTGCGCCAGTTCGCGCAGACGCGGCAGGTCCTCGGGGCGCAAGAAGAGCCGCGGGTGCGCGGTCGGCACGCGTTCGCGCTGCTGCGCGACCGAGGGCATCGGCATCTCGGTGGCCGAGGCCGGCACCTCGACGCGACGCGCGACACTCCACACCGTCACCTCACCTTTCGCCGTGACCGCGCGGTAGCGCCAGAACCAGACGCCGGGCCGGAGAGCCGCGTGGTGCGTGTAGGTCGGCCACGTCACTTTCTCGACGGTGGTCGTCGATCCCGCGGGAAACGCGGCGTCTGTCGACCACTGTACGTCGTAGGTGGCGGCGTTGGCCGGCGCGATCCAGGTTAACGACGGCGGGTTCAGCGGCACCGTCGCACCATCGGCCGGACGGTAGCCCCACTCGTCGGCGCGCGCCGCCCGCTGGTCGAGCGGCGGCGCGGCCGGCAGATCGGAGGGCGGAAAACCGCCGAGGAGCGGCAGAACAAACCGGAAGGCGGAGCGTGCGAGCGATCGCATGGCGGGGGAGAAGACGCCGGCGCTGCCCCGCGGATACGATCCCGCGCGCCTAGGGCTGATCACAGGCGGCCCTTGACGCCGACGGTCCAGAGCGGGTGGTAGGCTTCGCGGGCGCGGAAGCGGGCGTAGTCCGGCGTGCTCGGACCGTAGATCTTCTCGTCCTCCGGCGCGTTGTTGAGGTTGCGGATCGAGAGGAAGAGCCCGAGCGCGGGACGCAGGTAGTATTCCGCGCTCACGTCGATGAAGAGGCGTTTCTTGTAGTAATCGTAGGAACCGGCCTCGATGCCGTTGCCGGTCACGGCACCGACCCGCTTCTGGCCGCGGTAGTTCTCGTTGACGCGCACGTTCCACCGCGGACGCGTCAGACTCAGGCCCCAGTTGAAACTGAAGGGCGACATGTCCACGAGCTCGTCGGTGTCCTTCGCCCGCTGCGAGGTGACGTTGGCGAAGAGCTGCACGCCGCGCGCCCAGGACGGCAGGAACGTGAGGGCCTGGCGGTAGTTCAAATCCAGCCCGGTCATCCGCACGTTGAGGGGATTGTTGACCCGCGTCGCGACGGGATACTGCCCGTAGGTGTCGGGATCGAGGCCGTAGGCCGCGAGGAACTCCGGCGTGGCCGGGATGGTGACGCTGTCGAAGAAGTTGGTGAAATCCCGCAGGAAGAAGGCGCCGCTCACCTCGCCGCCGTTCCCGAAGTAATACTCCATCCGCGTCATCCAGGTCGTGGCCTGCCACGCCTTGATGCCGACGTTGCTCACCGTGATGCGGTCGCCGGGCTTGGGCTGCTCGATGTCGGGGAGCGTGAGCCCGCCCGAGTACTGGTTGAAGTCAGGGCGCCCGACCGTCCGGTACCAAGCGAACCGCGCGATGAGGTTCTCCGCCACGTTGTAGCCGGCGTTCACGCTGGGGAACAGGCGCAGGTACTCCTTGCGCGCGTGATAGCCGCGGTCGAGGAGCGTGAGCTGGGAGTAGGCGAGACCCGCGTTGGCCGGCACGACGAGCAGCGGGACGCCGGCCGGCGAACGGAGCACGCGCCCCGCGGCGTCGCGCTGGAAGGCGCGGGTCGGGTCGTTGAGCGGCCCCTCGGCGTCGATGTTCGTCTGCTCGGCGCGCACCCCCGCGACCAGCTTGAGGCGGTTCCGGAACAGCGCCACGTCGTTGCGCCAGAAGAGCGACGAGATCGTCTCGTGCGCCACCATCGAGGCGTTGGTGGCGTTGACGTAGTCGGTGTTGGCGTTGCGCGTCCAATGCCGCGGGTTGGCCCGGTAATCCGCCCACAGCCGCGCGTTGTCGACGTGCTGCTGCTTCGGGAGGTTCCAGGTCGGCACGCGCTCGGAGAACGAGGAGTCGAGGAACGGCAGCGCGCCGTCGTCGTTGGCGAGGCCGTTCTGCCGGAAGGGCGTGGTGCTCGCGACGCCGTCGTCCCCGACCCACGTGTAGGTCTCCGTGCCGACGCCCCTCGCGTCGCGCGTGCGGCCGCGCCAGTCGGCGCCGAGCTTCACCGTGAACGGCACGCCGCGGACGTCGAAGGTCCGGCGCACGTTGTAGTAGGCCTGGCGCGCGATGTCGTGGGTGAGCTTGCGGGTGCTGGTCGCGGAAACGACCGAGTAGCCGTCGAGGCGGGAGGGCTCGACCACGCGCCCGCCGGGATCGAGCACGGTGATGCGCCGCGGGTAGAGGTGGAAGATGTCGTCGAACTTCACCTGCACGTAGTTGCGCTGCACCGTCGCGCCGTTGAAGGCGCCCTTGTCGACGTCCTGGAAGTGGATGCGCGAGGCGCCGTAGCTGAGGCCGGCGTCGGTCTTCCAGACGGGCCCGTCGTGCAGCCACCGGAGGGAAGGTGTGGCGGTGAAGCCGTAGCGCCGCGCGCCGCTGTTCGCGATGGAGAACTGGCCGTTGTTGGCCGCCGTGCCGGTGGCGGGGAAGGTGCTCGCCGTGCCCCACGCGTGCGTGGGGCTCCAGTCGCCGGCCCGGATGGTGTTGATGGTCAGGGTCTGGAACCGCGTCGCGGTCCTTTGCTCGAACAGCCCGTAGTTGAAGGCGAACGCCACCCGGTCCCGCGGCGCGGGACGCCAATCGAGGGTCGCCGCGAACGACTGGCGCGTGGTCTCCTGTCCGCCGTCGTACCAGCCGAAGACCCCGAGGTAGGGGTTGGTGAACGGCGCCACACCGCTGCCGGAGGCGACCGGGCGCCAGTTCATGCCGGCGCGGTCGCGGGGCGAGTATTGCTCGGAATAGCCGGCGGAGACGGTGAACCCGAAGTCGCGGCTCAACGGCACGATGGCCGAGGCGTCAAAACCCGGCCGGATCTTGTAGGTCATCTGGCCCCCGTATCCCGGACCGGGCGTGCGCCGGCCGAAGGCGCGCTCGGAATCCTTCCACATCCACGCGAGGCTGTAGTTGTACGAGGGCCGGCTGCGCTCGAACGCGCTGCGCGGCACGAGGTTCACGCTGCCCGCGAGGGCGGAGCCGGAAACGTCGGGCGTCGGCGACCGCGTCACCTCGAAGCGCGAGACGTTGTTGAGGGAAACCTGGTCGAGCGGGACGTGCCGGGCCATGTGGGAGCCGCCGCCGGCCGTCGCGAGGTCGAAGCCGCCGAGCGAGATCGGCACGTTGCTGGGCGGCGCGCCGTCGATCGAGATCAGCCGCGGGTCGCCGTTCACGTAGTTCATCCGGATCCCGGGGATGAACTTCATGAATTCACCGATCGCCCCGTCGACCACCGGGCCGAACTCCTCGGCCGAAACCACGTTGACGATGTTGCGCGCGAAACGCTGCTCGTTCACGGCGAGCGCGGAGCCCTCCATCTCCCGCGAGGTCGAGACCTGGAAGGCGCCGAGGGTGACCACCTCGTTCGCGGTTCCCCGACCCGCGCCCCCCGGGACCGCGAAGGTGAGGTCGCGCTGGAGGGTGCCGCCCGCGGGCACGGCGACGGGAACCGCCAGCGGCGCCAGGCCGGTGTAGAAAACCCTCAGCCGCGCGGCGCCGGCCGGCACAGTGGCGAGCCGGAAGGCGCCGGTGGCGTCGGTGAGCGTCTCGAGCGAGGTCCCCTCCACGCTGACGAGCGCGTTCTCGAGGAACTCACCGCGCCCCTCGTCGAAGACGCGGCCCTCGATCGCGCCGGTGGCGGCGCGGTCGGCGGCGAAGGCGGCCGCGGCAAGACCGAGGCACAGAAGGACACGGATAGGGAGCAGGCGCAGCGGATGGGTCATGGGGAAGCGCCGCGTCTCGCGCGGCGGGGTGCGGCGAGAAAATCGATCCGGTTCCGCGCGCGACAAGGCGAAATCCCGGGTCTCGGGCTGGTTCCATGGGTGGTAAAATCGGGTCAGTTGGCGCCGCAGACCCCGAGCCCGGGACCGCAGCCGCGCTCGGGGCCCTTGAGCGCCAACCATGGATCGGCGCCGGCAAGTCCAGACCTTCCGGTGTCGCGCGGCCGGTGTGGCCCGCGTGCGCGCACGGCGGCTGACGAGGTCCGCGGCGTGGATCGGCGTTTCGTCCGGGATGCCAACCCGCGTGGAGCGGCCCCGGGACGGCCTGATGGTTGCCTTCGGGCCGTCCGGATGATGATCGTCCTCTCCGGTGATCCCCGCCCTGCTCCCCGCTTGCCTCCTTTCCATCTTCCGCCGGTGGCGCGTCCTTGGTCACGCGACTCCGGTGCCGGCGGCGGCCCTCCTCGCGCTGCTCGGTTCCCCCGCGTGGTGCGCTCCGGCCGCCGCGACCGGCGCGGTCGAGGGCCGCGTGTTCGACGAGGGGCGCGGCGAATACCTCGAGCGCGCCCGCCTCATCGTCGAGGGCACGCGGCTCGAGGCGTTCTCCGAGACCGGCGGACGCTACCGTTTGACCGAAGTGCCGGCCGGCGAGGCGCGGGTGCGGGTCTTCTTCACCGGGCTCGCCGAGCGGACATTGAGCGTGACCGTGACGGCCGGGCAGACCGCGCAACTCGACATCACCTTCGGGGCGACGGGAAAGGAACCCGCGGCGAAGGGCGGCGCGATCCGGCTCGACCAGTTCGTCGTCGCGACCTCCAAGGAGATGGACGGCGCGGCGATCGCGATCAACGAGCAGCGCTTCGCGCGCAACATCGTCAACGTCGTCGCGGCCGACGAGTTCGGCACGGTGGTCGACGGCACCCCGGGCGAGGTGATGAAGTTTCTCCCGGGCGTGACGCTGGACTACAGCGCGGGAGAGGCGCGGAACGTCTCGATGAACGGCGTGCCCGCCGCGAACGTCCCGATCACCGTCGGCGGCTTCGACCTCGCCAGCGCCGCGGGTAACGGCACCGGCCGCGTGACGAACCTCGACCAGTTTTCGGTGAACAGCATCTCGCGCATCGAGGTGCACCACTCGCCCACCCCGGAATCGAGCGGCTCCGCGCTCGCCGGCTCCGTCAACATGGTGCCCCGCTCGGCCTTCGAGCGCTCGCGCCCGCAGCACAACCTCAGCGTGTTTCTAACGCTCAAGGACGGCGACCGCCACTTCAACAAGACCCCCGGCCCGTTGAACAAAGAGACGCGCAAGGTCACACCCGGCTTCAATTTCTCCTCGGTTGTGCCGGTGAACCGCCGTTTCGGCTTCACGCTCTCCGGCAACCACGTCGACCAGTACAGCTATGAGGATGTGGCCACCAGCACCTGGCGCGGCAACGGCTACGCGACCAGCGTGGCCGCCACCGCCACCAACGGCCTGCCCGACACCACGCCGGACAAGCCCTACCTCACGGATTTCGCGCTGCGCGACAGCACGCGCGGCAATCGCGCCGACTCGATCGGCACGACGATGGACTACCGGCCCTACTCCAACGCCACGCTCTCGTTCTCGTTCCTCTGGAACTGGATCGGCGTGGTGCACAACAACCGCACGTTCTCCTTCTTCGTGAACCGCGTGCTGCCGGGCGAGTGGGGCCCCGACTTCACCCGCGGCGCGCCGCTCCCGGCCGGCACGGTCGGCACTCCGGGCGGATTCGGTCCCGCCGGGGGCCTCGGCGAGGCGCGGATCAACGGCGGCGCGCAGGACTGGTACGGAACCACCTACACACCCTCGCTCGTCTGGCGGCACGACGGGCCGGTCTGGAAGATGGACGCCGGTCTCGGTTTCTCACGCGCCAGCCTCCACACCCGCAACGTCGACAAGGGTTTCTTCGGCACCTCGCAGGCCCGCCGCACCGGCGTGCGGGTCTCGTTCGCCGACATCTTCTACCTGCGGCCCAACACCATCACCGTCACCGGGGCCGACGGCCAACCGGTCGATCCGTACCGCCTCGACAACTACGCCCTCGACACCGCCAACGCGGTCGTTCGCGACTCCTTCGACCTCAAGCGCAGCGCGCGTTTCAACGTCCGCCGCGACCTCACCGTCCGCGGCGTGCCGGTCTCCCTGAAGACCGGCGCCGAGATCCGCAGCATGGAGCGCGATCTCCGCGCGACGACCGACACCTACACGTTCGTCGGCCGCGACGGCGTGAACAGCTTCGCGTCCAACGCGCCCCTGCGCGGCGACGACAACGCCGGAATCGTGCTGGACGAGGCGTTCTCGCAGCGCGTCGGCTCGTACGGTTTCCCGAAGATCCAGTGGATCTCGAACGACGACTACTACGGCCTCTACCGTTCGAGCCCCTCGTACTTCACCACCAACGACAACACGAACTACCGCGCGGCCATCGGCGCCTCGAAGTTTGCGCGCGAAGTGATCTCGGCGGCGTACTTCCGCGGCGACGCGGCGTTCTTCAACCGCCGCCTGCAGTTCGTCGGCGGCCTGCGCGCCGAGCAGACCAATATCAACGCGCAGGGACCGCTGACCGACCCCTCGCGCAACTTCCAGCGCGACGCCGCCGGCAACCTCATCCCGCGCCGCGACGCCGCGGGAAACATCCTGCGCAACGCCGTTGGCGCGCCGCTCCCGGCGCTGATCGTGCCGACCACCGACGCGTTCGGGCTCTCGAAGCTCACGTACATCGACCGCGGTCAGAACACGACCAAGGAGTACCTGCGGCTGTTTCCCAATCTCAACGTGAGCTACCTGCTGCGCGAAAATCTCACCGCGCGCCTGGCTTACTACCAGAGCGTGGGCCGACCCGACTTCAACCAGTACGCCGGGGGGCTCACCCTGCCCGACACCTCCGTACCGGTCACGTCGAGCACGGTGATCTCGGTCAACAACGCGGCCATCAAGGCGTGGAGCGCCGAGAGCTACAAATTCCGGCTCGAGTACTACTTCGAGCGCGTCGGCACCATCAACATCGGCGCCTTCCGCCGCGACTTCCGGAATTTCTTCGGGAGCGTGCGGTTCCCCGCCACGCCCGAGTTCCTCGCGCTCTACGACCTCGATCCCGACGAGTACGGGATGTACGACGTCTCCACGAACCACAACCTGTCGTCGACCGTGCGGATGACGGGCATGGAGTTCGACTACAAGCAGGCCCTCACCTTCCTGCCGCCCTGGGCCCGCGGCGTGCAGGTCTTCGCCAACGCGAGCGCGATCCGCGCGACGGGCGACGGCGCGGCGAACTTCGCCGGCTTCATCCCGCGCAGCGGCAGCTGGGGCTGGAGCCTCACCCGGCCGAAATACGTCCTGCGCATGAACTGGAACTACCGCGGGGCCCAGCGGCGCGGCATCATCGCCACCGGCCGCAGCATCGAGCCCAACACCTACAATTGGGGCTCCAAGCGCCTCTACATCGACGTCAACGCCGACTACGTGCTGAGCCGCCGCTTCACGCTCTTCGGCAGCATGCGCAACATCAACGACCAGACGGAGGACTCGAAGATCTACGGCCCCAACACGCCCGCGTACGCGAAGTTCCGCCAACGCGTCGACTACGGTTCCGCCTGGACCTTCGGCCTGCGCGGCACGTTCTGAACGCGCGACGGTGCCCGGACGCATGGCGCTCCCGATTCGCTCCGCGAGAGCGCAACCACGGATGGGAAAAAAGTGGGAGACGGTTGAGGCTGGGAGAGAGCAAGACGCGGCTCCGCCGCAGCCGAAGTATCGTTCAGGCCGACTGGTTGAGGAATCGTGACGCGTTGCTGAACAGCTCCGCGGGGGTTCAACCACGGATGCGCACGGATCAACACGGATGAAGAAAACCGCCCTCCCTCTCCGAGCTTCCCGACCTTTTGTTCAAAGCCCCGGATCGTGACACGCAAGACCGGGAGGATCGTTTCGCCCAGCGGCGCCAGATCTGTGATATCTGAGTTATCTATGGTTGGCCCGGTTGGCCGCCAAGAGGCGCATCAGGCGCAAGGACGGAGGCGGACTTTTGAGCATCTCTGGAACGCAATTTCGATCTCCGCATTCATCCGTGTTTATCCGCGTCCATCCGTGGTTGAACCCAGCCTGGACGATTGAGACCTGACGCGCCGCGGCGCGGTTTTCAACCGCGGCTCACGACCGCGGCGCACTGCTCACGCCGACGGACGTCTGCGTGATTTCAGCCACTTCCGGAATTCACCGCCGCGCCACTCGGGCAGGGCGCGCTTGGCGGCCCATGCCTGCAGCGCGGGCACGGGGATCAGCTTCACGGGCAGGTGGTTGATGATGCGACCGCCGGCGAGCGCCGCCTTCCAGACGGCGGGCTGCGCCGCGAGCAACGCCCACGGGCCCATCGGCGGCGAGCCGGGTGAAGGCACGTTCTCCTCCTTCGCGCGCGCCCGCAGGCGCAGCAGCAGGTCGGGAATCGGGATATTGACCGGACAAACCTCGTGGCAGGCGCCACACAGCGACGAGGCCTTCGGCAGATCCGCCTTCTGCGGGAACCGCTCGCCCATCAACAGCGGCGATAGCACGGCTCCGACGGGACCGGGGTACACGCTGCGGTAGGCGTGTCCGCTCGCCTGCCGGTAGATCGGGCAGACGTTCAGGCAGGCGCCGCAGCGGATGCAGCGCAGGATCTCGCGGCAATCGCTCGCGAGAACCTCGGTGCGGCCGTTGTCGACGAAGATGACGTGCATCTCCTCCGGGCCGTCGGGCTGGCCCACCCGGCGCGGACCGCCGATAAACTCGGTGTAGTCGGTGAGGTCCTGCGCGGTGCCGGAGCGGCCAAGCAGATTGAGCAGCACGGCGAGGTCGCGGTCGCGCGGCACGATCTTCTCGATGCCCACGAGCACGATGTGGCAGCGGGTGGCGGCGAGGCAGAACCTCGAGTTGCCCTCATTCGTCACCAACACGATGCGGCCGCTCTCGGCCGAGACGAAGTTGGCGCCCGTCAGGCCGACATCCGCCGCGAGGTACTTGTGGCGCAGGTGGTGGCGCGCGCGGCGCGTGATCGTGGCGGGATCGTCGTTGTAGGCGCCGAGGCCCTCGCGCTCGAAGCTCGTCGCGATCTCGCGGCGGTTCTTGTGGATAATCGGCCGCACGATGTGGCTCGGGTGGTCGTCATCGATCTGCACGATGAACTCTCCCAGGTCGGTCTCCACCGCCTCGAGGCCGTGACCTTCGAGGAAGTGCGCGAGCTCGATCTCCTCGCTGACCATGGTCTTCGCCTTGACCATCCGCGTAGCCCCGCGGTCGCGCATGATCCGCAACACCGCCTCGCAGGCCGCCTGCCCCGTCGACGCCCAATGCACCTGCGCGCCCGATGCCCGCAGGCGCTGCTCCACCTGCGGCAGGTAGGTGTCGAGGTTCTCGATCGCGTGCTGCTTGATCTCGCCGGCGAGGCGGCGAAGGCGGTCGGGGTCGCCGAACTGGTCGAAGAGGAGACGCGTGCGTTTCTCGTGCGTCGTCTTCGTGCTTTGGTAAACGGAGGCGCGCTTGTCGGCCGGCAGGCGCGCGGCGAACTGGTCGATCGGCTGGGACATCGCGGCGGGGATCGGTTCAGCGGCGCGGGCCGCCCTTGAGGGCGTCGCGGAGGACCTGCGCGAGGTGGCGCGTGCGGATCGGCTTACCCTCGGACTGGGCCAGCCCGCCGAGGTGCATCAGGCAGCTCATATCGGGCGAGACATACTCGTCGGGCGCGACCGCCCGCACGTGCTCGAGCTTCAGCTCGCCCATCGCGGAGGAAAGATGAGGGAACGTGACGGCGAACGTGCCGCCGAACCCGCAGCATTGCTCCGCCTCGCCGAACTCGACGAGCGACAGGCCCGCGATCGAGCCCAGCAGCGCCTGCGCGGCGGGAATCGTCTCCGTGCCGCGGGAGTGACACGAGCGATGCAAGGCGACCCGCGCCTCGTAGCGACCGGGCCAGGTTTTCACGCCAAGTCCGTTGACGATGAAATCCGCCAGCTCCCAAGTCCGCCGGCCGAGCGCGCCCACCTCGGCGGCGTCAGGCTCGCGTTCGAATTCCAACACCGCGCCGTGGAATAGCATCGCCGCGCACGAGGCGCTCGGGATCACCACGGGATCCTCGCCGGCGAAAGTCCGCACCGTGTGCCGCACGACCTTGCGCGACGCCGCCCAGTCGCCGCCGTTGAAGGCAGGCTGCCCGCAGCAGGTCTGGCCCTCGGGAAACACCACTTCGACGCCCAGATGCTCCAGCACTTCCACCGTCGCGGCGGCCACGTCGTCATAGAACGCGTCGCACAGGCACGTGGCCATGAGTTGCACCTTCCGGCCCGTCACGGGCGCTCGCTCGGCGTTCAGCATTTTGAGATTGGAAAACCGTGGGTGCGCCGGACCTTCTGGCAATTGGAAATGTCCGCCATGACCCGCCCCGTCCACACCGTCGCCCTCGATTTCGGCGCCACCAGCGGCCGCGTGATTCTCGGCACGTGGTCCGGCGGCCGGCTCGCGCTCCGCGAGGTCCACCGCTTTCCCAACGCCTTCCGCTCCCTGAACGGTCACGACTATTGGGAGATCGGCACCCTCTGGCACGAGGCGCTCACCGGCCTGCGCAAGGCCGCCGAGGCCCTGCCCCGCGGCGCGACGATCGCCTCGGTGGGCGTGGATTGCTGGGGCGTGGACTACGTGTTGCTCGACGACGCCGGCCGGCTGGTCTTCCCGGTGCACGCCTACCGCGACGCCCGCACGCAGCCCGGCCTGCGGCGCCTCGCCCACACCCGCGCCGCGCTCGACCGCGTCTACGCCGCCACCGGCATCCCCAACGTTTTCTACAACTCCTCCCTCCAACTCGCCGAGGTCGTCGCTTCGTGCCCCGCGATCGAGGACCTCGCGACGCGCTGCCTGTTTCTGCCCGATTATTTCAACTACCTGCTCTCGGGCCGCATGGAGAACGAGTTCACCATCGCGAGCACCTCGCAGCTGATCGACGTGCGCTCCACCGGTTGGTCCCGCGCCGCGCTCGACTATTTCCGCATCCCGCCGCGCTGGTTCACGCCGCCTCTGCTCTCCGGCGCGCGCCTCGGGCGTTTGCGCCAGGAGATCGTCGCCGGATCCCCCGCGCTTGCCCGCGCGCAGGTCATCGCGGTGCCCGGCCACGACACCGCCTGCGCGTATGACGCGATGCCCGCCTCGCCCGACGGCGGCGACCTCTTCCTCAGCTCCGGCACCTGGTCGCTGGTCGGCTTCGAGAGCGATGTCCCCGTGCTGGGCGCGGAGGCCATGGCCGCGCGCATCTCCAACGAACGCATCGGCGACGGCCGCTACCGGCCGCTCACGAACGTCATCGGGCTCTGGCTGCTCGAGGGCACGCTCAAGGACTTCGCCACGCGGCCGGAAACCGACCGCGCCTGGGAAAGCCTGATCAACGCGGCCGAGCGCCTCCGCGCGCCCAAGGGCCTGCTCGACGTCACGGATCCCGCCTTCGCGAACCCGACCTCGATGAAGGCGGCGATCGACGCGCATCTTAAACGGCGGAAGCTCCCGCGACCGGCCAACCTTGCGGGTTACGTGCGCCTGATCTGCGACTCGCTGGGCCGCGGTCACGCCGACGCCATGCGCGCCTTCGAGCGCATGACCGGAAAAAAATTCCGCCGCATCCTGATGGTCGGCGGCGGCTCCAAGAACCGCCTGCTCTGCGCCGCGACCGCCCGCGAGGCCGGCGTGCCGGTGGTGAGCTTCGCGCTCGAGGGCACCGCGGTGGGCAACATCGCCAGCCAGCTGATCTCGCTGCGGGCGGTGAAGGATCTTCCCACCTTCCGGCGCCTGATCGGCGCCGACCTCAAGCAGACCACGTACGCGCCTTGAGGGCGCCCGCGTCCGGCTAATCCTGCTGCAACGCGGCGACCTCGACGCCGCGCGGCGGGGCTGCGACCGGGAGCGGGTAGATGGAAATCCTCCGGTTGGAAAACAACCGCGACTCCCGCGGCAACGGGCGGTGCGCCTCGTCCTTCATCGCGTGGTCGACCACCACGTAAACGGGCGCGGAGGCGACCTCCGACGGCGGCAATGCACCGCCCCGGTAAAAAAAGTCGGAGGCCTGCGCGGCCCGCCGGCTGAGCAGGGGGCCGTTCAAGACGTAATGGTGCCCCTCGAACCAGAGCCGCCGCTCCGAAAGCGCGGAGTAGTAGAAATGCACGCCAAGCAGCGTGCGATCGAGCGCGCCCCAATGGTCGCCCCGCGTGTTCTCAGGGGTGCAGGCATTCGCGACGAGGACCGCGTTGCGCTCCGTGTTGCTTCGCACCCACAGCATCGCTTCCGCGAGGGCACCCATGTCGGCGTCCGCCCGCACAACTGCGGGAGACTGCAACCATTCGGTGAACCGCGGGGCGTTGCGCGCCATCCAGACCGAGGACTGCACGATGAAGGCCGTGACAAGGACCGCGACCGCCGCCAATCGGAGGACGGGCCGTGCCGCCAGCACCGGGTACGGTCGGTCGGAACCAATGGACCTCTGTCGCACAGCCCCGATCAAAAATCCCGCCGCGAGCACCGACATCGGCAGCCGCATCATCAGCAGCACGTAGATTTCCCCGAAGCTGTTCAATTCGAGCAGCAATCCCATCCCAACGCAGGCGAGGACGAATGCACCCAGGAGACGGGCCAACGCGCGGTCACTGCGGGGAGCGCTGCCCCACGCCAGGTAGGGCAACGCCAGCAACCGGATACCGCACGTGCCGGCGAAGGCCACCAGACCGCATAGGAATTCCGCGGCCGCACCGGCGACGACCGGAGGAAACAACGTCCGCAGGCTCGCGTCACAGATCGGCAACCACTCCCGCCAAAACCCGGTCATCTCAAAAATGTGGAACGGGTTGAAACGCGCCCCGCCGGAGCGCCAGGCCGACATGGTCGGGATGTAGACCGCGACAAAAGCCACCCCGAGCAACGCGGCCGCCACGATGATCCTCGCGGGGAAACGAACGGCACGCCGCCGCGACCAGAGCGCGAACACGACCAGCGCGGTCACAAAAACCGGAAGCACCGTGCCCTTGGTGCCCGTGCCTCCGACCCCAAGCAACAGCAGGAACACGGCGCCGCGCCATCCCAGCTCATTTCGGCGAACAACGTCGCGAAGAACCAGCAGGAGCGCCCCGGCATAGATCATGCCGTGAAAGAAAGTGGGGCTCACGAACAGCCAGCGGGAAAAAAGTCCGAGGTAATGGCTGTCGCCATAGCTGGTTGAAAACGACAGCTCGCTGGTCGCGAGGAAAAGAAGGCACGCCACGCACCCGCCCCACACGGAACACGAGAGGTACCGCCCGAGCAGAAAGACCTGGGCCACCAGCGCCAGACTGAGCGGCAGATAGAGCAGGCGCAGCATCACCGTGGAAATCTCCAGCCCCGTCGCCCACGAGGCCGCCGCGGCGTGGACCATCATGAAGTAGTGGTACTGCAGCGGGGTCCCGGCGAGGCTCGGGTCCTCGAGGGGCCAGTGGTTCTTGATCACCGCCGCCCGGCTGATCAGGTAGACCCAATCATGGAAAATCCCGCGGGCCGGGACCCCGTGCGCGAGCGGCGCCTCCGTGAACATCTGCCCCGCCGCCAAGGCGAGCGCGCCCGTCACGAACAAAGCGAGGAGGGCCACCACTCCCGCGTGGTGCGCGGAGACCCGGACCTGCAAGGCACGTCCCGCGCGCCCCTGCCAGAGCAGGAGCGCCAACCATCCGAGCGGGCTCCACGCGTGCCCATCCCTGAGGCCGAGCGCCGCGAGCGAGAGAAATTGCAAGGACTCGACGGCGAAACCGGCCGGAAGCACGAGCGCGAGAAACCGCCCGGCGTCCACCGGCCGGGCATCGAGAAAACGCACGGCCACCAACCCCGGCAACATCACGTGCGCCAAAAGGTACGCGGCGTACCGGCCAGGCACCGACGCATCGTAGCCACAGGCCCGGACAACAATGAGCGCCGATACGGCAGTGAACAGCAGCGCGGCCCGCCAGAGGGTCTCGGCGGAAAATCCGCGCACGGACGTACGGACAACGGAGCGCAGCGGATCGATCACGGGTGGGGTAAGCGGCACCGGGGCGCCGCCAAAAGGAGTGCCTCGTCGATCCTCCACGTCGCCCGCGGGCTCCAGCGCGATCAGAGGACGGTTTTGTAATGCCACGGCCGCCGCGCCGAAGGGTCGCCACGCTCCCGACGCCAACGCCATGATTCCAGAATGAAGACGGGTCTTCGCCAACGCCTTCGCCGTATCGGCGGCTTCGCTCTCGCACTGACGGTCGGCCACCTTTCACCGGCGGCGGAAACCATCCCGGGCGGCCTACGCGGAGCGTTCATTATCAACGAGGACAACAGCCACTTCTTCGGTTCACGTCCGCCGGAGGCCATGACCCTCGCCGGCCTCCACGCGTTCATCGACCAGTACGCGGGCACCAAGGTCACGCATCTCTTCCTGAGCCCCAACTCGATGCGGGCGAGTTTCCGCAGCCGCACCCGCGACGCCATCTGGGATCCCGTCGATGGCCGCGAGCCGGACGGCCTCTGGCCGCGCAACGCCCGCCGGCTCCACGAGGCCGGACTCGACGCCTACGCGGTCTGGATCGCGCGCGCCCGCGAGCGCGGGATCTCACCCTGGCTCTCGATGCGGATGAACGACGTGCACAACGCCGATACCCCCGGCAGTTACATGCACTCGGATTTCTGGCGAACCCACCCCCGGCTGCGTCGCGTCCCCGACGGAGCCGGCCAGCCTTGGACCAACCATGCGCTGAACTACATCCACGAGGAGGTTCGCACCCATCAGATGGCCTTCGTTCGCGAGCTGCTCGAGCGCTACGATCCTGAGGGGCTGGAGCTGGATTGGATGCGATTCGGTCACCACCTCACGCCCGGAAGAGAGAAAGAGGAGGCACCGGTGCTCACCGCCTTCGTGCGCGAGGTCCGTGAACTCACCCGTGTCTGGTCTGCTCGCCGCGGGCACCCCATTCTCCTCGGCGTCCGCGCTCCCGCCCACCCCGACGCGGCGACCGGGCTGGGAATGGATGCCGCGCTCTGGGCCCGCGAGGGCCTCGTCGACCTGATCGTGCCGGCGCCCTTCTGGTCGTCTTCGGACTTCGATATCCCGGTCGAACTCTGGCGCGAAAGAATGGGCCCCTCCGCCAAGCGCGTGGCCGTGCTGCCCGCGCTGGAGCACAACGCGCGCGCGTGGATCCGCGGCGTCACCGTGGCCAACGACCTCGCGAGCGCGTACGGTTTCGCCGCGAGCGCCCTCCATCGCGGAGCCGACGGCATTTATCTCTTCAACTGGATGGACAGCCAGACGCGCCCGGTGGACGCCGCCGATTACGCGCGCCTGCTGCGCACGGGGTTCTCCCCGGCCGCCGTGGCGGCGGAACCTCGCCGCCATCCGGTGACCTTTCGCGATACCGTGCCACGCGGGTTCCCCGACGGCACCCAGCTGCCGATCCGCCTGCCGGAAAAGGGAACCATTCGGCTGCACCTCGGCCCGGGCACTGCCAGCGGCGGTTCCGCGCACGCCGTCATCGGATTGGCGGCGAAGGCGGGCGACACCGGCCGCCTGCGCGTGACCCTGAATGGTCGCGAGCTAGCTCCGGCGGGGGAGGTCTCCGATCGCCGCCTGATCGCCGGCGCCGCCTCCGCGCCTCGTTTCGCCTGCCCTCCCGTCTCGGTCCGGGCCGGCGAAAACACGCTGGAGTTCAGCGTACCCGCCGGCACGGATCCGATCGAAATCGTCTGGGTGGAGATTCGCGTCGAACCCCGCTGATCGGCATGGCGTCAGACCCGCAGTCCGCGCCGGATCCGGCCGCGATGCGCCGCCAGTACGGCCGCGCCGCGCTGCGCGAGGAGGAGGTCGCGCCCGACCCGTTCACGCAGTTCACGGTTTGGTTCCGCGAGGCGATCGACGCCGGATTGACCGAACCGAACGCGATGACCCTCGCGACCGCGGGCGCGGACGGTTTTCCCGCGGCGCGGACGGTCCTGCTGAAGCACTTCGACGAACGCGGCTTCGTTTTCTTCACGAATCTGGAGAGCGAAAAGGCCAGGCAACTCGGAGAAAACCCGCGCGCCGCCCTCCTCTTCCCGTGGCTCGCGCTGGAGCGGCAGGTCATTTTGCGCGGGGGCGTCGAACGCCTCTCCACCGCCGAAACCCTCCGGTACTTCGTGACGCGTCCGCGCGACAGCCGCATCGCGGCCTGGGCCTCGCGCCAGAGCGCGCCGCTGTCTTCGCGCCAGGTGCTGGAAATGGAGTGGCAGGCCCTGAAGCGGAAGTTCGCCGCCGGCGAAGTGCCGCTGCCGGATTTCTGGGGCGGCTACCGGGTGCTGCCCGCAACGGTCGAATTCTGGCAGGGCGGGCACGACCGGCTGCATGACCGGCTGGTGTACGCGCGGCGGCCGGACGGCGGCTGGTCGATCGGACGGCTCGCGCCGTAGCAACGCGGATTTTCCCGGGAGGACATGTCCGCAAAAAACACGCGGCCGCGCGTAAACCGATTTCTCCCGCGAAGACCTCGTGCGGCTCCGCCGCAACCCACACGCCATTTCGAGCTGCCGGTCATAGGATCGTTAAGCGCTCCCGGTTCGCTCCGCGGGTGAGTAACCACGGATGGACACCGATAGACACGGATAAATGTGGTTCGGTTGTAGCCGGGGTCCGCATGTCCGCCGTAGGCCGGGCGAAGGCGGGGCGACCCCGGCCGATGCCGGCGATCATAAAGCCGACGGCGGTTCCGAAGGCCGCGGAATTTGAACCGCAGATTTCTCAGATGGCGCAGATAAAACCCAGCGGGCGTGCGGCGCGTCCGAAGGACCGGTGCGAACGAACGGAGCGGAATCGGAAGACCGGGAAGAAGATATGGGCCGGCCCCCGTTCCTCCGTGCCTCGGTGTCTCCGTGGTGAAATGGCTCCAGCCGCTTGCCCTTCGGACCAACCCTCCGGTCCCCACGCTTCACCGCTTAAGGCCAACGCGCTTCAGCGCCGCAGCCGCAGCAGGCGTTCGCCGGCGGCGTGGAGCGTGGCGGGACGCTTCGCGAAATTGAGCCGCACGTAGCGGTTCTCGGGACCGGCGAAGAAGGAGGAACCCGGCACCGGCGCGACGCCGATCTCGCGCGTCATCCAATGCGCGAACTCGACGTCGCTCGCGTAACCGAACGGCGAGATGTCGAGCATCACGAAGTAGGCGCCCTCCGGCCGCGTGTAAGAGAGCCCCGTCTGGTCGAGGTAGCCCAGCAACACGTCACGCGAAGCCGCGTACTCGGCGCTCAGGCCGTCGTAGTAGGAGGCGGGGAAATTCAGCGCGGTCACCACCGCGTGCTGCAGCGGAGCGGCGGCGCCCACCGTGAGGAAGTCGTGCACCTTGCGCGCCTGCGCGATCACGTCCGGCGCCGCGTGCACGTAGCCGAGCCGCCAGCCGGTGATGGAAAAGGTCTTGGAGAGCGAGGAGCACATCAGCGTGCGACCCGCCATCCCGGGCAGCGTGCAGAAGTACGTGTGCCGGTGCGGCGGGAACACAATGTGCTCGTACACCTCGTCGGTAAGCACCCACACGTCGTGCTCCTCCGCCAGCGCCGCGATTTGGGCAAGTTCCTCGCGCGTGAAGACGCGCCCGCAGGGATTCGACGGGTTGCAGAGCACGAAAGCCTTCAGGCCCGACTCGAACGCGCGCCGCAATTCATCCGGATCGAAGCGGTAATGCGGCGGATGCAGCGGCACGAGCACCGGCTCGGCCCCAGTGAGGATCGCGTCGGCCCGGTAATTCTCGTAGAAGGGCGAGAACAGCCCGACGCGGTCGCCCGGGTCGCACACCGTCATCATCGCGACCATCATCGCCTCGGTCGCCCCGCACGTGACGACCAGTTCGCGCTCGGCGTCGACCGGCGTGCCGAGAAACCGCGCGAGCTTCGCGCCCAGCGCGCCGCGCAGCTCGGGTGCGCCCCAGGTCACGGCGTACTGGTGACGATGAGCGTCCATCGCCTCCTTGCCCGCCGCCACCAGCTCGGCCGGCGGATCCCAGTCGGGAAACCCTTGGGCAAGGTTGATGGCGCCGTGGCGCGCCGCGACGCGCGACATCTCGCGGATGAGCGACTCGGTGAAAACGGCGGTGCGACGCGAGGTGCGGGGCATGGACGGAAACGACGCGAAGTCTCAGGGAATCCGCAGCACCATGCCGATGCGCAGCGGCGACGAGGCCGCGGGCACCTGGGCGCGGTTCGCGGCCACGAGGTCGGCGACCGACACATTGTAGCGGCGCGAAATCGAGAAGAGCGTGTCCTTCGCCGCCACCGTGTGCGTGCGCCCCGAAGTGGCCTTGGGGGACGGCGCCGCGGGCATGGCCGGAGCGGACCGCACCGGAGGAGGCGCCCGCTCAATCACCGGCGCGGGCGCGGGCTCGCGGGCGACCGGCGCACCCGAGGCGTCGACCACCGTCGCGACAGGCGGCGTCACCGTCGCGGTGCGCGGCTGCATTTCCGCCGGCAGAGAGATCATCCGCGGGGCGCGCGACGGCGGCGCAACGGCCCCGCCCCGTAACACCGCCACCTCCGCGCGCAGTTCCTCGTTTTCCCGCCGCAGCCGGCGCAGTTCCTCGTCCTGGCCGAGCCGCACCGACTGGTCGTCCAACGGCCGGCCGGGCAATGCCGCGGCGAACTCGCGCCGCGCGGCCTCGATCTGACCCAGCACGTAGGGAGCCTGCTTGGAGTTGGGGTGGACCTTGAGGTAACGCCGCAGGTGGTAGATCGCCGACAACGGATCCTTGGTGTGATGCAGGCAGATCAGACCGACCTCGAGATGGGACTCGGGCGACGGATTTTCCCCGCGCCGGTCGATGACCTTGAGAAAGGCGTTCAGCGCCTCGGTATTTCGCGACTGCTTCTGCAGCTGCTTCCCCTGAACGTAGAACGGGTCGTCGGTCTCCGCCGGCAACTGCGCCCGATCCCGGTCGCCGCAACCCGCCAGCGCGAGCCCGAGGAGGGCGGCGAGCAGGACGGGAACGCGACGGATTTTCCTCATCAACGGTGAAACAATTTGAAGGCCGGAGGCTTCGCCGTACGTTCCGCCCCTCGTTTCCACGACTCAAATCCTAAATGGCGATCCCGTCCCAAACCGCCCTCGCCCGCGCCCGTTCCTGTCTGCGCGTCGAGCGTGAGGCCCTTGCCGCGACCGCCCGCCGGCTCGACGCCTCCTTCGTCGCCACCGCCCGCGCCGTCGAACGGGCCCTGGCGGCCGGCGGCAAACTCATCTTCACCGGCGTCGGCAAGAACGCCCCGGTCGCCGCCAAGATCGCCGCCACCTTCAACAGCACTGGCGCGCCGTCGTGCTTCCTCGACGCCACCCAGGCCCTGCACGGCGACCTCGGGCTCGTCGCCACGGGTGATCTCGCTTTTCTGCTGAGCAACAGCGGCCAGTCGGAGGAAATTCTCCGGCTGCTGCCGATGCTCCGCCGCTTCGGTGTCACCATCGTCGCCTTCTCGAGTCATCCCGAGTCCGACCTCGTGCGCCGCGCCGATCTGCGGCTCCTTTACTCGGTGCCGCGCGAGGCCTGCCCGCTCCGGCTCGCGCCCACCGCGAGCACCACCGCCGCCCTCGCCCTCGGCGACGCCCTCGCGATGGTGCTGCTCGAGGCCCGTGGGCTGACGCGCGACGACTTCGCCCGCTATCATCCCGCGGGCAACCTCGGCCGGGTGCTCCTGCTGCGCGTCGGCGACATCATGCGCACCGGCGACCGCCTGCCGGTCGCGCGCGACAACGTCACCCTGCAGGAAGCCATCCTGGCGATGACCCGCGCGCGCAGCGGCAGCATCGCGCTCGTCGGCCGAGGCGGCGGACGGCTCACCGGCATCCTCACCGATGGTGACTTCCGCCGCGCGGCGCTTTCGGGCACCGGTTTCCTGGAGCGCCCCGTCTCCCGATTCATGTCCAAGCGCCCCAAAACGATCGCGGTCGACGCCCTCGTGGTCGACGCGCTGCGGTTGTTCGAGACGCACCGGATCGACGACCTGATCGCCGTCGACGCCCGCGGGCGGCCGGCGGGGCTCGTGGATTCACAGGACTTGCCCAAGCTGAAGCTCGTGTGAAGACCCCGGCCCGCGTCGCGATCATCGGGATGGGTGGGTTCGCGGGAGCCCACCACC
>JBJTCH010000034.1:0-7007 GCA_046091745.1 Opitutaceae bacterium | reverse complement strand
GTGCTCAGCGGCCGCACGCCCGGCCGTTACCGGAGTTACAGCTGGGGGTTTGATCTCCCGTTGCGCGAGGTGACCGTCGCGGAGCTGGTGAAGACCCGCGGCTACGCGACCGGCCATTTCGGGAAGTGGCACCTCGGCGGGCTCCCCAACGCCGACGGCATCACCGGCCGCGGCGTGCCGGAGGCGTTTGACCCCGCGCCCGACAATGCCCCGGGGGCGCTGCTCATCGACCTTGGCCAGCCGGTGCTCCTCACGCGGATCAACACCTACTCGTGGCACCAGCACCGTGATGCCGAGGTGCGCGTCCGCGCGGTCCAGAAGTTCACGCTGTACGGCTATCTCGGGGACGCGGCTCCCGACCAGGGGGGAACCCTGACCGAAAGGGACTGGGAGCTTCTGGCCCGCGTGGACTCCGACGATTTCCTCCGCGTCACGCAGGCGGCCGCCCGCCCCGCGCAGCAGGCCTGTTCGATCTCGGGCATCCGGGGCCCGATCGGCCGCTACCGTTACCTCCTCTGGGAAGTGCAGCCCACGCTGGGCCGGAACCTTCGCTCCCTCAACAACACGTTCTAGACGGAACTTGATGTTCATGGCACCCCTTGATGGCCCCGCGTACCCCGCGGTCCGCCTCTTGCCCCGATCCCCCCACCCGTCGCTTCCCCGATGATTCCCGCTCCGTTCCCTGCCCCCTCGCTCCGGCACCACCCCTCCCGGGTCCGGACCGCCGCCACGTTTCTTCCCACGCTGTGGCTGACCCTCGCGGGGGCTTCCCTCCTGCCGGCGCCGGAAGCCGGGACCGTGACCGGCCGGGTGAAGCACGCCGTGACCGGCGCCTTCCTCCATAACGCCCGGGTGTCGGTGCTGGGGGGCACCCAGCAGGTGTTCTCGGACGAGGCCGGGATCTTCCGGATCGCCGAGGTGCCCGCCGGGGCGGCCCGGGTGGAGGCGTTCTACACCGGGCTCGACGCGCAGGTGGCAGAGGTCGTGGTCCGGCCGGGCCGAGTCCTCGAGGCCAACTTCGAATTGTCGAGCGTCGCGCGCTATGGTGCGACGGCGGAGACGGTGCGGCTCGACCCGTTCCGGGTCGCGGCAGCCCGCGAGACCGACATCGAGTCCATCGCGATCAACGAGCAGCGTTTCTCGCCGAACCTGAAGCACGTGATCTCGACGGAAAGCATGGGCGATGCGGTGGGCGGGAGCGCGGGCGACTTCCTGCGTTTCCTGCCGGGGGTCGCCGGGACCTTCGCCGGCGAACTGGAGACCGAGGCGGTGCAGATCCGCGGTTTTCCCAGCAACTACTCGGTCGTCTCGTACGACGGCGTGCCCCTGGCGGGCAACGCGCTGCAGGGCGGGCGCGAATTCTCCACCTCGCGGATGTCGGTGAACAGCGTCTCCCGCGTCGAGGTGACGAAGGTGCCGCTGCCATCCAACCCCGCGGACACGATGTCGGGCTCGATCAACCTGGTCAGCAAGAGCGCGTTCGAGCGCAGCACCGCCGAGTTCAAGTACCGGGCCGCGCTGACGACGAACGGGAAGCCGCTTTCCCTCCGGAAGACCGGGATGCCCGCCAATGAGGACGACCACAACGCCGCCCCCGATTTCAACTTCGACTACACGCTGCCGGTCAGCCCGGGGTTCGGGCTGGTGTTCACGGGCCTCTACTCCACCACCCTGTTCCGGACCGACTCGTGGTACACCGACTACCTCGCCGCGGGGACGGGGACCGGCGCGACGCCGGCCAATCCCTACCTGTGGCGGACGCGGAACGTCGAGTTCCTGCGCGGGAACCAGCGCCACGGCGGCTCGGTGCGGGCCGACGGGCGCCTCGGCCCGCACGGCGTGATCTCCGCCGGGTACGTGCTCACCTACTACAATTCGCGCAGCAACCAGTCGGTCTTCACGCCCACGGCCGGCAACAACGGCACCGCGAGCGTCGCGGGCGGGCGCAGCCTGAGCTACACGCCCGACCAGGTCCTGGGCGCGACGGGGCGCGGCGACACCCCGCAGACCTTCAGTTTCGCGGACAACAACAGCGTCACCCAGAACGGCAACGTGCGCTACCGCTTCAATGACGGCACGTGGAGGATCGAGTCGCTCGTCAGCCATTCGGATTCGAAGTCGTGGCGCCGCAACTCCAGCCGCGGGTTCTTCAACGGCCTCAATGTCGCCCTCGCCACGCCCTCGCGCGTGAACCTCCTGCGCATCGGTGGCGGCCGGGTCGGAGACTTCGAGGTGTTCGACAACGGCAACCGGCCGGTGGACCCGTTCGACATCGCCAGCTACATCCTGAACACCGCCTCGACCAACCCGGAGCTGGATATGCGCACGAAAATCACGGTGGGCGAACTGGACTTCCGCCGCGAACTCACCGCGTTCGCGTTCCCCGCCGGACTGCAGATCGGCGGGTTGCACCGCGTCGAGGCCAACGACGAGCGCCGCCGCAACGGCCGCACCTACAATTTCGCCGGCATCAACGGCTCGCGTTCCGCGGCGCCGTTCCTCAACGAGCGCTACCACGGGGCCCATCGGCTGGAGGCCTTCCCGGACAAACCCCCGGTGCCGTGGGTGTCGCCCCACCGGGTCCTCGCCGCCTTCGCCTCGAACCCCGCCTGGTTCACGCAGACGCTGGCGCAGCAACGCACCACGGCGAGCAACAACCTGCTCGACTCCAAATACCTGAAGGAAACCGTGTCCGCCGCCTATGTGCAGGCGGAGGCGCGCCTGCTCCGCAACCGGCTCCACGTCGTCACCGGAGTGCGTTATGAGGAGACGACGGACCTCGGGCTCGGGCCGCTGCAGGATCCCGATGCCGTGTTCACGCGCAACGCGAACGGCACCTTCGCCCGCACCCCCGCGGGGGCGCGCATCCGAAAACCGGAGGCCGGGGCCGCCGGCTCCCTCGAGGAGGTGCCGCTGATCTTCCGGGAGCGGGCCTCGCGCGCGGAGCGCTCCTACCGGGGCGCCTACCCGAGCCTCCACCTGAACTTCAATGCGACGGAGAACCTCGTGGTGCGCGGCGCCTACGCCCGGACCTACGGGCGGCCCGACTACGCCAACATCGTGCCCAACACGAGCGTCACACAGGACGACGACCTCAACGCCGCCCCGGGCACCACGCTGGGCCGCATCACCTACAGCAACATCGGCCTCAAGCCCTGGACCGCGGACAACTATGACCTTTCGCTGGAGTACTACACGCCGCAGGGCGGCATCCTGAGCGGGGGCGTGTTCTGGAAGGAGGTGAGCAACTTCTTCGGCACGGTGGTGAAGGACGCCACCGCGGAGGACCTCGCGCTGCTCGGCCTCGATGGGCGTTACCTCGGCTGGCGGTTGACCTCGCAATTCAATTCCGGCGCGGCGCGCATTTTGGGCACCGAGATCAACGTCCGGCAGTCGCTCGCCCCCCTCGGGGGCTGGGGCCGCCACGTGACCGTCTTTGCCAACGCGACGAAGCTGGATCTCAGCGGCAGCGGCCTCGCGGATTTCACCGGCTTCCTGCCGGAATCGGTCAACTGGGGCGCCACCGTCCTGCGGAACCGCGCCACCCTGAGCGCCAAATGGAATTACCGCGGCACGTCGAAGGGCGTGCAGTTCCCGAATGTGGGCCCCGAGGCGTTCCGCTATCCGCAGGCGCGGCTCCAGTTGGACGCGAGCTTGGCCTACCAACTGGGCCGGCGCAACTCGCTGTTCCTCAACGTGCGTAATGTCACCAACGCGCTGCAGGAAGAGCACATCTACCAGGCCGCGACCCCCGGCCACGCGCGCGAGTTCCTCCACGGCCGCCTGGGCCGGATCATCTCGCTCGGGGTCAAGGGATCCTTCTGAAGCAGGCCCCCCGAATCCCGATGCACGCCGATCCCCGCGACCGCCGGTTCCTTCTCCTGCTCCTGGCGTTGGCGCCCTCCCTCCGCGCCGTCGAACTGCCGGAGATGTTTCGCGATCATATGGTTCTCCAGCGCGACGCCCGCGTCTGCGTCTGGGGCCGGGGCCGCCCGGGGGAGACGATCACCGTCGCCTTTGCCGGCCAGGCCGCCACGGTCACGGCCGACGCCCGCGGCCAGTGGCACGCCTATCTCGCGCCCCTGCCCGCGAGCGCGGAGCCCCGGTCACTTGTGGTCCGCGGCCGCGAGACGCGCGAGGTGCGCGATGTCCTCGTCGGCGACGTGTGGCTGGCGGGTGGGCAGTCGAACATGGGCAGCAAGATGCGCGAGTACCTCGCGACCGTCGCGCCCGAGGTGCCGCGCGCCGATCTTCCGCTGCTGCGCTACTACAATGTGGCAAAGCGACGGCTGCCCGGGGAGCCGGCCCCGGCGGAAAACTGGGCCGCGGTCACCCCCGGAACGGTGCTGGACCTGTCGGCGACAGCGTACTTCTTCGGCCGCGACCTGCAGCGGCATCTGCAGGTGCCGATTGGGATCGTGGTCTGCGCCTGGGGCGGGACCCTCGCCGAGAACTGGATCAGCCGCGAGACACTGCTCGCCGACCCCGAGACCCGACCGATCATCACGCGCTACGAAGCGACCGTCGCGGGCTACGGGGACGAGGCGAGTTATCAGGCCCGCCTGGCCCGGCACCGGGAGGAACTCGGCCGTTGGAAACAGAAGCGGAAGGGCGGCGAGAAGGGGGTGCCCGCGCCCAAGGAACCGATGGGGCGTGAGCACTTCCAGCGGCCGGCCGGTCTCCACGAGACGATGTTCCGGACCATCGTGCCGTTCACGTTCCGGGGGATCATCTTCTACCAGGGCGAGAGCAACGTGGCGGACGGCCGCAGCCACCAGTACCGCCACCTGCTGCCGATGCTGGTGCACGAGTGGCGGCGGGATCTCGGGGCGGAACTCCCGTTCCTCCAGGTCCAGCTGCCCGTGATCAAGGGTCAGCACGACGACGAGTGGGCGGAGATGCGCGAGTCGCAGCTCGTTGGCGCCCGGACCGTGCCCGGCTGCGAGACGGCCGTGGTCGTCGAGTACGGCGAGTTCAACCGGCTCCATCCCCATCTGAAGGAAGGCGTGGGCGCCCGGCTGGCGCTGCTCGCGCGGGGCGCGGTATACGGGGAGAGGATCGTCTTCCGCGGGCCGACGCTGCGCCGCCAACGCGTGGAGGGTGGGCGCGTGCGGCTCGAATTCGACTCCGGCGGCTCCGGCCTGCTGGCCCGGGGCGGCGAACTCAAGGACTTCGCGGTCGCTGCTGCCGGGGGCCAGTTCCGGCCGGCACGGGCGGTCATCGACGGTGACACCGTGCTCGTGTGGTCCGACGAGGTCGCGTCGCCCGTGGCCGTGCGTTACGGCTGGAGGAACTTCTTCGAACCAACCCTCTTCAATCGCGAGGGGTTCTCCGCCTCGCCCTTCCGGACCGACACGTTCAAACTCCGGACGGAGGACCTGCGATGAGGGCTTCCCGCCGGGGCGCAGCCCTGCTGGCCACGCTCTTGGTCGTCGTCGGCGGGGCGATCGCCGAGGAGGCTCCGACGGTGGCGGAGATCTTCGGCCACCATATGGTGCTGCAGCGGGATCGGCCGGTCCCGGTCTGGGGCAACGCGCCCCCCGGCCTGCGCGTGAGCGTGGAATTTGCCGGACAGCAGCGCACCGGGCGCGCGGGAGCGGACGGACGCTGGCAGGTGGCGCTGGACGCGATGTCCGCGAGCGCGGCGTCCCGCGACCTCGTGATCCGCTTTGGCGATGGTGGCGGGGAGGCGCGCATCATCCGGGACGTGCTCGTGGGGGAAGTCTGGCTCTGCGGCGGGCAGTCGAATATGTTCTGGCCCCTGGGGCCGATCGCCAACCAACGCGGCCGCTGGCCCGGCGTGAAGGACGGCGAGGAGGAGGTGACGCGCGCCCGCTGGCCCGCGCTGCGCCTGAACTTCGATCCGGAGCACGAGCTGGGGCTCTCTGGCTGGCAGGTGTGTTCACCCGAAACGGTGCGCGGATTTTCCGCCACGGCGTACTTCTTCGGGCGCTCCCTGCACGAGACGTTGCGGGTGCCGATCGGCTTGGTGCTCCGCAGCCGGGGCGGGTCGAGCATCCAGGCCTGGACGCCTGGACCGGAGCTCGAGGCGCTGCCATTTGTGCAGGAGCAGCGGACCCGGCTGAAGCAAGGCCGCGAAGCCATCGTGGCGTGGAACCGTCGGATGGCGGAATTCCGCCAGGGCCGAGCCGCGGAGGAGACCGGGGCGCCGGCCCGGCCGGCACCTTTACCCGATGAGCTCGAGACCGCCCGCAAGCTCCAGAGCCGGGGCGAACTCCACGAGCGGCTGGTCGCGCCCGTCGTGCCCTTCGCCCTGCGCGGCGCCATCTGGTACCAGGGTGAATCCAACACCAATCCCCGGGCCCTGGCTGCGGCTTATGGCGATATGCTCGGGGCGTTGATCGAGGGGTATCGCCGGCTCTGGCAAGATCCCACGCTGCCGTTCTACCTCGTGCAACTGCCGGTCTTCGAACGGCCGGCGGCGGGCGAGCACTGGCACGTCGTGCGGGAAGGAATGCGCCGGTTGCATCAGCGCACGCCGCACACGGGCCTGGTGGTCACCTACGACTTCTCCGACCCGACGAACCTCCATCCGCCGGAAAAGCAGGAGGTCGGCCGGCGCCTCGCGCTCTGGGCCCTCGCGCATGCCTACGGCCAAGCGGTGCCTCATTCCGGGCCTCTCGTGCGGGAAGTCCGCTTCAGCGGGTCAAAGGCCGTCGTCTCGTTCCACCACGACGAGGGCCTGCGGTCGCTCGATGGTCACCCGCTGCGGGGTTTTGAGATCTCCGGGGCCGACGGCCGGTTCTTCCCGGCGGACGCCGAGCTCGCGGGCCAGGTCGTCCTCGTGAGCTCAGCGGCGGTGGCGGAACCCCGCCTGCTCCGCTTCTTCCACGGCGGATCGCGGATACCCAATCTGGGCAATGCGGCCCGCCTGCCTGCATCCCCCTTCACCCCCGAACCCTAGCCATTTTCGGGGCGGCTGAAAACCGCCTCGCCCCCGCTGCGGGTTCTTCCTTCGCTCACCCCGTTTCTTCCCCATCCCCCTG
>JBJTCH010000033.1:0-4227 GCA_046091745.1 Opitutaceae bacterium | reverse complement strand
CCGAAGGTGCGGCCGGTGTCGAGCACCGTGATCGTACGCGTGGTCGGGTCGTAGGCGGGACGACCGGCCTGGAGCCACGGCGTGACTTGGTCGCGCGGATTCATGAAGTTCGGCCGGTTGGCCTTGTTCTGGAAGCCCTCGGCGAAGCCCCGGATAACGGTTTTCGGGAACGGCTTGAAGGTGATGGCGCCGAACTCGCGGCGCGTGAGATCGCGCGACGGTTTCCGTTCGAATTGCTGGTCGTTGTAGAGGAATGCCCCGTACACGGCCAGGCGGTCGCGGATCAGCGACTGGTTGAGCGTGAGCGCGCTGCGGAAGGATCCGTTGTGGTCGGTGCGCAGCTGCACCGAGCCGCGGTTGCGGTTCAGCACCGCCTGCGCGCTGGTCTGGTTCACGATGCCGGACGGCGAGCCGAGGCCGAAGAGCAGCGAGTTGGGGCCGCGGCTGATCTCGACGGACTGCGTGTTGTAGGAGTCGAACGGGATGCGGCTGTTCGTCGGGAAATAATTCAGCGCGGCGTCCGGCGCGGCGAGGCCGCGGACGCGGTTCGACTGCGCGTTGGTGGTGGTGCCGCCGTCGTTGCCCAAAGTGTAGCCGGCGAGGGTGTCCTTCGCGGTGCCGCGGTCGGTGACGACCGGGGAGTAGGTCTGGGAGCCCTCGGTGCCCGCCTCGTAGCGGAAGATGTCGTTGATATCGAGGGACGCGGTGTCGTCCATCTGCTGCTTCGTCACGACCGTGATCGAGGCGGCGAGGTCGGCGAGGTTCGTGTTGAGGCGGCTGCCGGCGAGGGTGTTTTCCGCGAAGTAGCCGGTGTCCTTGGTCGTGCTGACGGTGAAAGGCGACAACTCGATGGCCTTTTCCGTGGCGGCCGCGGCGTTGCCCGCCGGCTGGGTCACGGTCTGGGCGCCGGCGACACCGGAGCAGGCGAGCGCCACGGAGAGAGCGCGGCGGAATGAACGGACGGGGTTGGTTTTCGTGAACGGACGGGGTTGGCGGCGATGCCCGAACGTGGGTCGCCGTGGGTTGGGTTTCCGCTACTACGGCCCGCGCCGAGGCAAGTCGCAACGGGCGCCGCGGTCTGACAGTCCGTGCCGCGAACGTGTCGGGTTTGCGCGGGATTTTTCGTGCATCGCCCGGGCGGCGCGGACGTCATCACGGACATCCCCTCCCGCATGAAAACCCGCCGCATGTTCCACCGCGTTTTGCTCACCGCGCTTCTCCTGGCGCCGCTCGCGCTCCGCGCCGCCGAGGGCGCGCCGAAGCGCGTGCTGGTGGTGACGGTCACGACCGGCTTCCGGCACTCGTGCATCCCGGTGTCGGAGACGGTGCTGGCCCGGCTCGCGAAGGACGACGGTCGTTTCACGGTGGATTTCGTGCGCCAGCCGGAAGGCATGCCGCGTCCGCCCGCGCGTCCGCGGCCGGGTCCGGCGGGGGAGAGCGATCCCGCGCACCAGGCGGCGATGCGGAAGTTTGCCGCCGACGAGAAGGCGTTCAACGACACGTGGAATCCGCGGATCGAGGCGGCGCTGCGGGCGCTCAGCCCGGAGAACCTGCGGAACTACGACGCGGTGCTGTTCGCCAGCACCACGGGCGATCTGCCGCTTCCGGATAAACAGGGGTTCGTCGATTGGGTGGCGGGCGGCAAGGCGTTCATCGGCGTGCACGCGGCGACCGACACCTTCCACGGTTTCCGGCCGTTCATCGACATGATCGGCGGCGAGTTCCGCACGCACGGGCCGCAGGTTCCGGTGGAGGTGCTCAACGACGACCCGGCGCACGCCGCGGCCGCGCCGGTGCCGGCGAAGTGGCCCGTGTTCGACGAGATCTACCAGTTCAAGAGCTACGAGCGGAACCGCGTGCGCGATCTGCTGCGGCTCGAGCGACTCATGCTCAATGCCGACGACATCAAGGCCGGCCGCGCCACCGCGGGGCATTTCCCGGTCTCGTGGTGCCGGACGTTCCAGAAAGGTCGCGTCTTCTACACCTCGCTCGGCCACCGCGAGGATCTGTGGGATCCGGAATTCACCGACAAAGCCGGCCGGAAGAACTCCGCCGAGAACGCCCGCATCTTCCAGCGCCACCTTGTCGGCGGCATCCTTTGGGCCCTCGGCCTCGCGCCGGGTGAAGCGACGCCGAAGTCGCGGTGACGCCTCCGCCTATTTCCGGAACAGTCGGCCGACCAGTTCCCGCACGGCTTCAGGCGGGGCTTTCGGCGTGAGCGAGGGCTGGTAGTACTGGGCGTCGGCGAGTTTCTTCGACGGGTAGAGCGTGTGGAACTCGAGGTTCAGCTCGATGAGGTAGGTTTTGAAATCCCAGTTCCAGCGCGCGTCGTAGGTCACGATCACCTGCGTGTCCTCGGGCATCATGGTCCGCGGGCCGGACGCCGCCGTCTTGCCGCGGCCGCGGAGCTCGGCGGCGATGAGCTCGTCGAGATGGTTGTTCTCGTTGAGCCGGCGCTCGACGTAGAAACGCTGGAAGCGGTTCAGGTCGACGACCTGGCGGCTGTTCACCGCGGAGCAGCCGGCGAGGAGCCCTGCGACCAGGGCGAGCAAGGTGAAGCGCCGGAGCAGCACGAAAGTCACGGCGCGATCTGTCGCCCGGTCGCGCGGGTTGGCAAGCCCGGGAGTCCTGGATCCGCGCCGCGATCAGCGGTGGAGGTACGACATCAGCAGGTTCTCGAGGTATTCCTGGCGGCCGGAGCGGGGCTTGGGTTCGCCGAGTTGGTTGAGCACCCGTTTCTCGAGATCGCGGAAGCTCGTGCGGCGCTTCTCGATCGCGCGGCCGTAGCCGGTGTCGTAGCTGGCGTAGCGCTCGCGCACGAAGGTCTCGAATTTGCCCTCGGCGAGGATCCGGCGGGCGAGTTTGAAGGCGAGCGCGTAGGCGTCCATGCCGCCGATGTGGGCGTGGAAGAGGTCCTCGGGATCGATGGAGGTGCGGCGCAGCTTGGCGTCGAAGTTGAAGCCGCCCGAGCCGAGGCCGCCCGCGCGCAGGATGGAGATCATCGCGAGGGTGAGCTCGCGCACATCGGTGTTGAACTGATCGGTGTCCCAGCCGAGCAGGAGGTCGCCCGCGTTGGCGTCGATCGAGCCGAGCATGCCGGCGGCCGCGGCCACCTCGATCTCGTGCTGGAACGTGTGGCCGGCGAGCGTGGCGTGGTTGGTCTCGATGTTGAACTTGAAGTGACGCTCCAGCCCGAAGGTGCGCAGGAACGCGATGCCGCTCGCGACGTCGAAGTCGTACTGGTGCTTGGTGGGCTCCTTGGGCTTCGGCTCGATGAGGAACTGGCCCTTGAAGCCGATCGCCTTCGCGTGATCCACCGCCAGATGCAGGAACGTCGCGAGGTGCTCCTGTTCGCGCTTCAGGTTGGTGTTGAGCAGCGTCTCGTAACCCTCGCGTCCGCCCCAGAAGACGTAGTTCCCGCCGCCGAGGCGTTTCGTGACCTCGAGGGCCTTCTTTACCTGCGCGGCCGCGTAGGCGAACACATGGGCGTCGGGGTTGGTGGCCGCTCCGCACATGTAGCGCGGGTTGGAGAAGAGGTTGGCCGTGCCCCAGAGCAGGCGCACGCCGGTGGCCTTCTGGAGATCGCGCGCGTGGTCGACCATGGCGTCGAGCAGGCGGTTCGACTCCCGCAGCGTGCGGCCCTCGGGCGCGATGTCGCGGTCGTGGAAGCAGTAGAACGGCGCGCGGATCTTCACGAAGAACTCGAACGCGGCGTCCATGCGCGCCTTCGCGACGGACAACGGGTCGCGGCCGCTTTCCCACGGGCGGTTGATCGTGCCCGGGCCGAACGGATCGGAACCGGTGCCGCGGAAGGCGTGCCAATAGGCGATCGAGAAGCGCAGGTGCTCCGCCATGCTCCGGCCGTCGATCACCTCGTCGGGATTGTAATGCCGGAAGGCGAGCGGGTTGTCGGTTCCCGGGCCCTCGTGGGCGATAACCGGGATGCGGGGAAAGCGGGCGGGGGCGCGGCGGGTTTTCATGGGAAAATGTGGAGGTGCATCCTACCCCTGTCGGGGCGGCGGGCGGTAAAAGGATTCCACATATTTCTTTTGATCTTTTGCACGACTGCGCCCTCGCTGCGGCGCATGCCGCCCGCCTCCGTGCCGCCTCCGCGTGATCCGCGGGTTGGTGGCGTGAGGCGCCGCAAATCCGGGGAGCGGGGAGAGATTTCCGATGCGAGGGTGAAAGATCGGCGGGCATCGCCGGCGGCGCGCGGGGGAGGGCGGG
>JBJTCH010000032.1:0-7324 GCA_046091745.1 Opitutaceae bacterium | reverse complement strand
GCTTTTTTGTGTCCTCATTCCGGGATCACGCCCGGATGAGGAGTGATGGCGGCGGGCTGAAATCGATGTCAGGAGCCCACGCTGCTGGGCGCCGCTGGCGGCGTGGGTTGCTTGAAAATCAGCTTCTCACCGTCCCTATCCACCACGCAGGGCTCGCCGTCCTTGACCTCTCCCCGCAACAACGCCTCGGCCAGGGGATCCTCGAGGTAGTGCTCGACCGCGCGACGCAACGGACGGGCGCCATATTTCTCGTCGTATCCCTTCTCAATCAGCAGCTGCTTGGCCGCCTCGGTGAACTCCAGGGTGATCTTACGTTCGGAGAGGCGCTTCGCGAAATTCGCCGTCTCAAGTGCCACGATCTTCACGAGGTCGTCCTTGTCGAGGGGACGGAAGAAGATGATGTCGGAGATGCGGTTCAGGAACTCTGGCTTGAAGACCCGTTTGGCCTCCTCCTGGACCTTTTCCCGCATCCGCTCGATGTCGTTGAACGACGAGGCAGCCGCCGCGAATCCCATCGAGGTCTGACGCTGCAGCAACTGCGCGCCGACATTCGACGTCATGATGATGATCGCGTTCCGGAAATCCACCGTGCGCCCGAGCGAGTCGGTCAGGCGGCCGTCCTCCATGATTTGCAGCAGGAGCTGCAGCGCGTCCGGATGCGCCTTTTCGATCTCATCGAACAAAACCACCGAGTAGGGACGCCGGCGCACGGCTTCCGTGAGCTGCCCGCCCTCCTCGTAACCGACGTAGCCCGGAGGTGAACCGACCAGACGCGAGACCGCGAACTTCTCCATGTACTCGCTCATGTCGATCTGGATGAGCGCGTCCTGATTGCCGAACATCTGCGCGGCCAGCTGCTTCGCCAGCATCGTCTTTCCGACGCCGGTCGGTCCAACAAAGAGAAACGAGCCGATCGGCCGGCGGGGGTCCTTGAGATCGGCGCGCGAACGACGCAAGGCGCGGGCGACGGCGACCGCCGCGGCGTCCTGCCCGATGACGGCCTTTTGCAGCTCCAGCTCCATCTGCAGAAGCTTCTCGTTTTCCTTCCGCTCCATACGGGACAGCGGGATACCGGTCCAGTCCGCCACGACCTGCATCATCAGGTCCTCGTCGATGGGCACCCGCTTCTCGTCCCGCTGCTTCTTCCAACCGGAAATGATCTCCTCGTGGCGGGCGCGCAGTTGCTTCTCCTGGTCCCGGTACTTGGCGGCCTCCTCGAAATGCTGATCGCTGATGGCCTTTTCCTTCAGGGCGCAGACCGACTCGATCTCCTTTGTCAGTCCCTCGACGTCCGGCGGACGGCTGAGAGCGCCGATCCGGGCGCGTGAGCCCGCCTCGTCCATGACATCGATCGCCTTGTCGGGCAGGAAACGTCCCGTGATGTAACGGTCGGAGAGCTTCGCGGCCGCCTCGAGCGATTTGTCAGTAAAGGTCGCCTTGTGGTGATCCTCGTATTTTCCGCGGATGCCCTTGAGAATCAGAACCGTGTCCTCAACCGAGGGGGCCTCGACCTTCACGGACTGGAAGCGCCGGTCGAGCGCCGAATCCTTCTCGATGTACTTGCGGTATTCGTTGAGGGTGGTGGCCCCGACGCATTGCAGCTCTCCGCGGGAAAGCGCAGGCTTGAAGATGTTGGAGGCGTCCATGGCGCCCTCGGCCGCGCCGGCGCCGACGATCGTGTGAAGCTCGTCGATGAACAGGATGATGTTCCGCGCGCGCCGGATCTCGTCCATGACCGCCTTGATCCGCTCCTCGAACTGCCCGCGGTACTTGGTGCCCGCGACCATGAGCGCGAGGTCGAGGGTGATGACCTTCTTCTCGGCGAGGATTTCCGGCACGTTGCCAGCGGCGATCTCCTGCGCGAGCCCCTCCACAATGGCGGTCTTACCCACGCCGGCCTCACCGATGAGCACCGGGTTGTTCTTGGTGCGGCGGCAGAGGATCTGAATGACACGGCGAATCTCGTTCTTACGCCCGACCACGGGGTCCATCTCGCCCTTGCGGGCCAACTCGGTGAGATCGCGTCCGAATGCCTTCAAGGCCGGCGTCTTGACCTCTTTCTTGTCCTCGGCCTGAGCCCCCGGACGCTGCTGCGACCCGGCCGCGGCCTCCTCCCCCTCGCCTCCGCCGGATCCACCGGAAAACTGCGGATCCAGTTCGCGGAGAATCTCGTTACGCGTGCGCTCGATATCGATCTCGAGCGACTTGAGCACGCGCGCAGCCACACCCTCGCCCTCGCGGAGCAGCCCGAGGAGGATGTGCTCCGTGCCAACGTAGGAGTGGTTGAGCGCCTTCGCCTCCTTGCCGGCCAGCGCGAGCACCTTCTTCACCCGCGGCGTGTAGGGAATGCTCGCCTGCGCCTTGGTCTCCTGCCCGACGCCCACCTGCTTTTCGACAGCTCCGCGCACAGTCTCCAAGTCGAGGCCCATCTTCTGCAGAACGCTCACGGCGACCCCCTGCCCCAGCTTGATCAGGCCGAGCAGGAGATGCTCGGTGCCCACATAGTTGTGGTGGAACCGATCGGCCTCCTTGCGGGCCAACGCGAGCACCTGCTGCGCGCGCGGCGTGAAGTTATTCATGGGTTCTTGGGACATGTTCGAAAGAGCGGTTCAGTTTTTGCCGCTTCCGGCGGCACAAAAATCAGGTCGGGCGAAAGACGCAAACTCGGCGCGCAGACGCTCGGCACGCAGGACGTCACGCTGCCCAGGCTCCAACTCACCCTTCTGGGCATGCTGCAGGTGCCCCGGTTGCGCCTCGATGAGCAGCCGGTCGATCACGGCGCGGGAGGCGTCGGGGAAAAGTCCCAGATCAACTCCCAGTCGCAGTAGTGATAGGAGGTTCATCGCCTCACCCGAGTTGAGGACGTGACTATTCTGCAGGATGCCGTAAGCGCGGCCGATCTTGTCGAACAGCTTGGCCCCGTCGGCCTCCAGCAGACGCGCCCGCGCGTTCAACTCGTGCTCGATGATGGACTCGAGGACGCTGCCGAGGCGCTTGATGATCTCTTCCTCCGACTCGCCCAGCGTGGTCTGGTTGGAGATCTGAAAAATACTTCCGCTGGCGTCGGAACCTTCGCCGAACAGGCCCCGCACCACCATGCCCAGTTGGTTAACCGCGCGCACCACCTTCTCCATCTGGTTGGAGATGACGAGCGCCGGGAGGTGCATCATCGCTGAGGCGCGCATCGCCGTTCCCAGATTAGTCGGGCACGCGGTGAGGTAGCCGAGCGTCGGGGAAAACGCGAAGTCGAGGCGCTCCTCGAGTGCGGTATCGAGCTCGTTGATCGCGGTCCACGCCTTGCGCAGATTCAGCCCGGCGCGCAGCACCTGGATCCGCAGGTGATCCTCCTCGTTCAGCATCACCGAGAACGCCTGATCGCGACTGATGACGACCCCGGCGCCCGCTTTCGCCGCGCTGAGCTCGCGGCTGATCAGGTGCCGCTCGACCAGAATCTGGCGGTCAAGCTCCCCCAGTTCGCCGATCTCAAAGCTGAAACCGCGGCGCATCGCGGTGGTGGCGGTTACGGCAGCGCGGCGGACTCTAGGGTGGTTTCGCGCTCCGCCGGCTTGGCCCAACCGGGAAACGCGTGCCCGCCGAGGTTCCGCGCAAGGCGCACCCGCGTCATCAACACGACCGCGGATTTGCTGGCTCCGCCGTCGGTGAGTTCCGAAGGCGTGGCCAGCAGCGCGGCGAGGGAGCTGGATTTAGCGCGATTCATCCGGGTGGAAGGCCTGCTTGACCTGCGAGATTTCGTCGCGGGCGCGGGCGGCGTCCTCGTAACGCTCGGACTTGATCGCCTCGCTCAAATCCAGCTCGAGCTTCGTGAGGCGGTCGTAGAGCGACTTTCGCTCCAGCGCGCGGGTCGGGACCTTGCCGGTGTGCGAAACGCCGCTGTGCATATTCTCCAGCATCGGCTCCACCAGCCCGCGGAAGGTATCGTAACAGACCGGGCAACCGAATCGTCCGAGCTTCTTGAAATCGAGCGCGGTGAACCCGCATTTCTCGCAACGCACTTTCCCCGACGCGGCCGGCTCCGGATTAAGCGAGGCTTTGAGCAAAAGATCCGCCAGCGAGAACCCGCCCGGGTCCGTCACACCCTTCGCCTGGGCGCAGGCCTCGCACAGGTCCACCTTGTGCACCTGGTTGTTCACGATCTGCGTGAGGTGCACCGTGGCGGGCTTCGAGCAAACGCTGCACTTGAGAGGATTGGCCATGAATTTCGCTCAGTATCTTTGAGACAATATGCCACAGCCGCCGGTGCTGGCAAGTGTGGGCACCGAAACGACATCCGCACCTCGCCGACGCCCCGTGCAGAATGCGGGACCTTCGAACGAGCCGGCGTCAGGCGCGATGCGGCCGCCCCGCGGAAGGAGACGCCTCAAAGGCGGGTCCCTTCCACCAGCACCCGCTTCCGGAACGCCTCGAGCACGCGCTTCGTCACCGGTCCCGGGCGACCGTCGCCGATTTCGCGACCGTCGAGCTTCACCGCCGGCACCACTTCGGCGCCGGAGCCCGTCAGGAAGCACTCGTCGGCCACCCACACGTCGTAACGCGTGAGGTCGGCCTCGCGGATCTTCACCCCGATTTCACCGGCGATGTCGAAGATCGTGGAACGCGTCACGCCTTTGAGCGCACCCTGCGACGCCGCGGGTGTGATCAGCTCGCCCTTGTGGACAATGAAGATGTTGTCCGCCGTGCACTCGGCGACGTAGCCCTGATCGTTCAACATGATCGCCTCGAGGGCGCCGAATTGCCGGGCCTCGATCTTGCCCAGGATGTTGTTCAGGTAATTCAGGGACTTCACCGTCGGGGGCAAAGCCGCCGGATTGATGCGCCGCGTGGGCACCGTGACGATCGACAGGCCGTTCTCGTAGTGCTCCTTCGGATAAAGGGTGATCGTGCTGGCGATGATGAAGATCGAGGGCTTGGGGCACAGCCACGGGGCCAGGCCGAGATCGCCGACACCGCGCGTCACGACGAGACGGATGTAGCCGTCCTTGAGTCCGTTCTGCCGGCACGTCTCGCACGTCGCCTCGCGCAACTCCGCGCGCGTAAGGGGCAATTTGAGCATGATGGCCCGCGCCGAGTACTCGAGCCGCTCCAGATGCTCCTCCAGGCGGAACACATTGCCGCCGTAGAGCCTGATCCCCTCGAAGACGCCGTCGCCGTAGAGGAGCCCGTGATCAAACACGGAGACCTTGGCTTCGGCGCTGTCCACGTACTTCCCGTCGAGGTAGATCTTCATCGCGGCGAGGTTAGGAACGCGCGGAAAGTTTTGTCCAGCACGGCGGGGCAAATTCTGCTTGTACCGCTTTTTGTTCGAAGAAAGTCTTCGCGTGCCCGCGCGTCTCCCCTTGCACCGAAGCCCATGTTCCTCCCCCATCCGTCCACCATCCGCGCCCGCCGGCATGCCGCGAGCGCCTTCACCCTCATCGAGCTCCTCACGGTCATCGCGATCATCGGCATTCTGGCCGCGATCGTCATCCCCACCGTGGGCACCGTCCGCGAGAAGGCCCAGCGCGCGGTCGACGCGAACAATCTGCGCGAGGTCCTGAAGGCCGCTCAGATCTACGCGGGTGACAACCAGGACCGCCTGCCCGACCCGCAGAACATCTCCACCACCATCCTCAACGCCCCGCAGCGCGCGTTCCTCTGGCCGGGAATCCTAGCGAAGAACAACATCCTTTCCGATCCCACGTTCTACTTCGCCAAGAACGACGCCGCCTTCGACGGTAACTATCCGCAGTTCATCATCAACCCGTCCGCCCAGCGCAACACGCTGCACTCCAGCTTCACCAACGGGCGCTCCCCCTCCTGGGAGTTCGTCGGTGGCGTGAAGATGGGCGACACGCCCACCACCCCGGTCATCTACACGCGCGGACTCCAGACCAACGGTCTTTGGAGCGCCACTTCCGGCGTGTACAAGGACACCGGAGGCTACATCGCGTTTCTCGGCGGCTCGATCTCGTTCTACCCGAACGTCAGCACCAACTCGCCGTTCTACTCGAACAATCCGAACAGCACGAGCACCACGCGCCCGACCAACATCCTGCAGGCCATCCCCTTCAACACGGCCAACACGAATTTAAGCGGTCGCATCTACGGCGTCCCTCCGAGCTCCGGCGCCGGCGGCATGATCGGCAGCGCCAACGGCACGATCGCCCAACGCGGGCCCTGAGCCAGACCAAGGGTTTCCCCCGACCCGGCCGCCCGCGCGGCCGGGTTTTTTGTTTTCCCGCTTTCCCCCCTGGAAAAACCCAACCACGGTACGACCCTTTTTAATGACACCTGAACGTCCGGAGGCCTCCGCCCGCGCATCCGCGTCCGCACCGTCGACGCCGACCTACGTCGTCGGCCACCGCAACCCGGACGCCGACGCCATCTGCTCCGCGATCGGCTACGCCGCGCTCAAGGAAGCGAAGGGCGAAAAGGGCTACGTCGCCGCGCGCTGCGGCAACTCCAACGCGCGCATCGACACCATCCTCGCCCGTTTCCGCCAGCCGCTGCCCCACTACCTCAGCGACGTGTCCCCCCGGGTGCGCGACCTGAAGACGCCGGACGTCATCTCCGTCCACGAGGACGCCACCTGCGCCGAGGCGCTCGAACTCATCGATCGCCACGCCGTTCGCCTCCTCCCCGTCACGACCCGCCGACGCAAGCCGGTCGGCACCGTCTCCCTCGCCCACCTCGGCGGAGTCTTCATCCCCCGCGTCTCCGAGCCGCGCCTCATGCGGCAGGTCCACACCTCCCTCGCCGCCATCAACCGCGCCCTGAAGGGCCGCGCCCTCGCCCTTTTCCAGGAGGATCGCGTGGAAGATCTCTTCGTGCGCCTCGGCACGATGGACATCCGCTCCTTCTGGAGCATCTCCGTCCGCGAGAACATCCCTGCGGCCCAGTCGATCATCATCGTCGGCGACCGCCGCGATGTGCAGCGACGCGCCATCGAGCTGGGGATCCGCGCGCTCGTGATCACCAGCGGCTTGGAAGTGTCGCCGGAAATCGCCGCCGAGCCGGTGGTGGTCGATGATCTCGCAGATCGTGACCTCCTCGGCGCCGGGCACGGCCTGGGTGAGCTCGTTGTGGTCAACGAGCACGAGACGCGTGCGCACCGGCTTGAAGATGTCGCTCTTGCTGAGGATGCCCGTGAGCGCGCCCTCGTCGTTGGTGACGAGCAACGCGTGGGTGGAAACGCTGAAGCGCTTGCGCACCTCGGCGATGCGGGCGTCGCCGTCGACGGTGGCGAACTCGCGCTCGATGACGCGCTCGAGGTTGGACGCGGTGCGCACCACCCACGCGGTCGTGGCGGAGTCGTAGGGGCTGATGA
>JBJTCH010000031.1:0-3472 GCA_046091745.1 Opitutaceae bacterium | reverse complement strand
TGGTCGAGCTGCACCCGAGCAGCGCGCACACCGGCAGCAGCAGGCTGAGCGCGCGATGCAGCGGGAAAAGACGGGCGGAGCCGGACATGGCGCGCAGGTTGTCCGGCGCGCTCCGGCGCGGTCGAGCCGTTTCGCTGCGCGCGTCGCCAGGCTGGGGCGGAACTTCCCAGGACTCGCCGTGCTCCGACGCTGCGCGGAATCTCGCCGGTATTCCCGGCTCCGGTGTCTGCGACTACCTCCATCGTCCGTTGCCCCCGTTCGCGCCAGCTGCCCGGTTTGGGCGGCTCGGTATCACGTTCCACGAGTTGAGCTCTTCGCTGCGATCGCCCGTGGGGTCGGCGGGAAATCCGGCCGGTGTGCGCACCGGCGCTTTGGGCGTTGCCTCGCGTCGCGCGCGGGGCCTCGCTGCCCCGCGTCTTACCCCCGGATGTCCCTGCTTCCCCTGTTTGATCTCTCGCTGCGCGGACGCGCGGCCGTGCCCGGCCTCGAGTTCGCTCGTCTCGACGGCTCGCTGGCCACGTTCACCTTCGGTGAACTCGACGCCCGCAGCGACCGCCTCGCGCGGCTCCTGCTCGCCCGTGGTCTCAAGACCGGCGATCGGGTCGCCTTCTTCCTCCAGAACCGCGTGGAGGTGGTCGACCTCTGGCTCGCGGGCGCGAAACTCGGCCTGATCATCGTGCCCGTGAACGTGCTCTACCGGGAGCGCGAGTTGCGGCACATCCTGACGGATTCCGCGCCGACGGCGGTCGTCACGTCGCGGGACCTCGCGGCCTTCGTCCCCGCCGGCGTGCCGGTGTGGGACGTTGACGCGCTGTCCGCCGAGGCCGCGGGACAGCCCGCGGGCCGGCTCGCGGTGCCGGCTGACGCCGACACGCCGATGTCGCTCATCTACACCTCGGGCACCACCGGCGCCTCGAAGGGCGCGGTGCTGACCCAAGGCAACTTCGCCACCAACGCGCTCGCGCTCGTGACCGGCTGGGGCATCACGGCGGCGGACCGGTTTCTCTGCGCGCTGCCGTTGTTCCACGTCCACGGGCTGGGCAATGGCATCCATTGCTGGCTGGTGAGTGGTTGCGTGATGCGACTGCACGAGCGCTTCGAGCACGCGAAGGCCGCCGCTTGGTTCAATGATTTCCGGCCCACGCTCTTCTTTGGCGTGCCGGCGATGTACGTGCGGCTGCTGGAGCTGCCACCGGAGCAGGCGCGCGCGATCGGCGCGCGGTTGCGGCTCGCCGTGTCGGGTTCCGCGCCGTTGCCCGCCGAGGTGCACGAGAAGTTCCGCCAGCTCTACGGCTCCGTCATCCTCGAACGCTACGGCATGACCGAGACGCTCATGAACGTCGGAAACCCCTACGAGGGCGAGCGGCGGCCGGGCACTGTCGGTCTGCCGCTGCCGCACGTCGCGGTGAGCATCCGCGACGAGGCCGGAGCGCCGGTGGCTGACGGCGTGACGGGTGAGGTCTGGGTCAAGGGTCCGAACGTGTGCGCCGGCTACTGGCGGCGGCCCGAGGCGACCGCGGCGGCGTGGCGCGACGGCTGGTTCCGCACCGGCGACGTGGGTGTGCGCGCGGCCGACGGCTATCTCACGCTGCAGGGGCGGCGGAGCGACCTGATCATCTCGGGCGGTTTCAACATCTACCCGCGCGAGATCGAGGAGCTCATTCTCGAGCAGCCGGGCGTGCGCGAGGCGGTGGTGGTCGGCGTGCCGGATCCGGTGCGCGGGGAACTGCCGGTCGCGTACGTGGTGGTCGACCCCGCGGTTTTTGACGAGGCGGCGGTCGGGGCGCGGCTGCGCACGCAGCTCGCGTCGTTCAAGCTGCCGCGCGCGTTTGTGCGCGTCGATGCCTTGCCGCGCACCGCGCTGGGCAAGGTCCAGAAGCACCTGCTGCCGAAGTGGCGGGAGTGAGGCCATGAGTCCCGCCACGCTCTCCCTGCTCGCGCTGCTGGCGGTCATCGTCCTCAGCCTCACCTCGCGCATCAACGTCGGCGTCCTCGCGATCGCCCTCGCGTTTCCGGTGGCGGTCTTCGCGGCGGGGTGGAAGGCCGACGCCCTGCTCGCGCTGTTTCCCTCGGGCCTGTTTCTCACGCTCGCCGGAGTCACTTTGCTCTTCGGCGTGGCGCAGGCCAACGGCGCGCTCGGCTTTGTCGCGCGGAGGGGCGTGCGGCTCTGCGGCGGCGCCCCCGCCTGGCTGCCGCTGTTCTTCTTTCTTCTCGCGGGCGTGATCTCGTCGGTCGGCCCCGGTGCCGTCGCCGCCACCGCGCTCGTCGCGCCGCTCGCGATGTCGGCCGGCGCCACCGCGGGCGTCTCGCCGCTGCTGATGGCGCTGATGGTCGCCAACGGCGGCAACGCGGGCAACCTGTCCCCGTTCAGCGCGGTCGGCGTGATCGTGCAGGCGGGCATGGCGAAGGCCGGTCTGGCCGGCCACGACTGGACCGTCTTCACCGCGAACTTCGCCGCCCACGCGCTGGTGGCGGCCGCGGCCTACCTGCTTTTCGGCGGGATCTCCCTGTGGCGAAAGGGGACGACGCCGGCCGCCGCGATCGATGTGGGTGAACCCGCGCCGCAGTTGGATCGCCGCCAGCTGACCACGCTCGTGGTGCTGGGTCTGTGGGTGGCTGGGGTGGTGTTCTTCCGCCTCAATCCGGGTCTCTCCGCATTCGCCGCGGCCGCCGTGCTTATCCTGGCGCGCTGCGGCGAGGACGAGGCTGCCCTGCGCGGCGTGCCGTGGGCCGTGCTGCTGATGGTTTCGGGGGTCAGCGTGCTGGTCGGCGTGCTGGAGAAGACGGGCGGCATGGACCTGATGACCGGTCTCCTCGCGCGCATCGCGACGCCGGGCACGGCCAACGGCGCGATGGCGTTCGTCACCGGCCTCATCTCCACCTACAGCTCCACGTCGGGCGTGGTGTATCCCGCCTTCCTGCCGACCGTCCCGGGCTTCGTCGAGAAACTGGGCGGCGGCGACGCGTTGCAGGTCGCGCTGAGCATCAACGTCGGCGCGGCCATCGTCGACGTCTCGCCGTTATCCACCATCGGCGCCCTCTGCGTCGCGGGCGTGACCGACGGCGCCGGATCCGCGCGCCTGTTCCGCCAGATGCTCGCGTGGGGCTTCGCGATGGTTCCCGTCGGCGCCCTGTTCTGCCAGTTCTGCCTCCGTTTCCTTGCACCATGAAAACCTGCCGTCTCCTTGCCACGCTCCTACTGCTGGCTTCGCCCGTCCTCCGCGCGGCCGATGATGCCGCGAAGCGTTGGGAACAGTACGAGGCGTCCTTCAAGACTTTCGCCGAGCAGGACGCCGCGAAATCTTTTCCCAAGGGCGGCATCCTGTTCGTTGGGAGCAGCATCTTCCGCCAGTGGACGACCGTCGCCGACCAGATGGCGCCGCTGCCCGTGCTGAACCGCGCGTTCGGCGGCTCCCGCACCGGCGACCAGCTCGCGCGTTTCGACCAGCTGGTGCCGCGCTACGCGCCGCGG